>NZ_QOUX01000046.1:0-358370 GCF_004116265.1 Anaerobacillus alkaliphilus
AGTTTCAAAAGGGAACGTAAGACTGCCTCACGTGACATTTGATGGCAGAGGAAGTTTCAAAAGGGAACGCAAGACTGCCTCACGTGACATTTGATGGCAGAGGAAGTTTCAAAAGGGAACGCAAGACTGCCTCACGTGACATTTGATGGCAGAGGAAGTTTCAAAAGGGAACGCAAGACCGCCTCACGTGACATTTGAAGCGAGAAATTGTTTCAAAAGGGAACGTAAGAGAGTCTCCCCTGTAAACTCGTTCCATTTAGGGCTATGTAATTCCTTTATAAACATTTATACGGTGTCCACATTAAGTTTTATATAAGAAAGAGGCTGAGCCTCGAAAGTCATTTCTCAATGATCTTTTGAGTCAGCCTCTCCAATGTTTACTTTAACCATTGATCAAAGAAAGCTCTATATCCTTTCTTCATCACTGAACTTGAAAAACTCTCAAGTGCATACTGTCTGTTCTCTAAGGAGACCTTCGTAGAGGACCCTACCGCCATATTTACTAATTCGAACCAATTTTTCTCATTACCCGAAAATGTATGACTGCAACTAATATGGTTATAACAAGGATGTTCAGGCTTAACAACAATTTTCCCCATTGCCAGTGCTTCTGTTAGGGGCATTGAAAATGTATCAAATTTAGAGCTATTCCAATAAACTTTTGCAGAATTCATAAGCTGAAAGATTTCGTTCTGAGATAAGGCAAACCTTAGCTTCACATTGTCAGGTATATGATACTTTTTCATACTTTCCTTGTACCGCTCACCGCCAAACACCATAAACACTTCTTTATCAGGATTTTGCCTAGCATATTCTAAGACAATATCAGGACGTCTATTTTCTTCATCTCTCCCAATCCAAAGAACTCTATTTTCAATTACTTGATTGGGATCAAAATGCTTTTCTGCTAAAATCTCATCGAAGCCAATAGGAATTACATTTACATCGGTGACACCGAACTTCGTATTTAATTCTTGTTTAAGAAATTCTGTTGAAACAACAGCCTTATCGACAATCTGATAGAATGGCTTCATCATCTCATACCCTGTCAAGGCTGGATCGGGGAAGCTATGTGGGAATAACACACTATTTTTAAGAAACATTTTCAAATATGTAAATCCAGAAACTGTATAGATGACATGGTCAATCTTTTGAGAATAAATTTTATCCAACACGATATCATAATTTACAAGATCGCCTTTTTCATGTTCATACCCTGGGAGCCAGTCATAACCACTAACATGTCGCTCAGGAGATATAAAAACAATCTCAACACCAAAATCTTTACTTATTTCTTTCAATCTCTCTGCAAAAACACGCGGTCCTTGTGCTTCAGCAAATTGAATTTTCCTCATGACTAAGCCTACTTTTTTCATTATATCCACCTTTTACAATTAGTCTTTCATTCGCACATTGATGTAAATTTACTTGATTTTTAAATTGAATTTCTCCTTCAAATCATTTACAAGTTTTTGATAATATTCGTCACTTACAAAATCCTTTGAGCCTCTCAATATCTCTAGTGCATAATGCTCTGGTGGTGCTAGTTCTTCTACTTTGTCGATGACTAAAAATGTCAAGACATTTTCATGTTTTTTACCAGCAATTTCAACGTCAAGAAAGGCAGGTCGATAAATACCGCTATAAACTCCCTCACGGAAAAATAAATAGTCTAATGCATCTTTGGTTATTTCATACACCTTACCTTCAACCCATTGTTCCGCTTCTACCATGTCTGCTCTACTACCATCATTGGAACGCCGCGCATAAGCGAGTCTGTAATTCTTAGCGATGCCACAGCCCCTAATTCTCGTAAAGAGATGGTCTACATTAGCTTTACGAAACCTCTCGTCATCCATACAAGAGCCGTAGGCAAAATAGAGGTGTTGATCTTGTTGGATGTATTGATGGCACTTCCAATCTCCGAAATCTATTCTGTTTAAATGAGCAGCCTTAGTATCGTCAAATATATATACATACGCATCAAAACGACCATGATCGGTATGGATCGTTTGAATGACACGGTCATAAAGATCTTCTTTTGGATTGCCAGTATACCCTTCTAACTCATCAAGCCTTCTCAGTTGGTCTTCTGATATCTCATAAACCTCTCCATACACCCGTTCCTCTTTGTCGGTAACCATTGCCGGATAGCCGTAAGTTGTGTCATACAATATCCCATTTGTCCACGCCTGTCTCGCAAGACACATAGCCTGTTTTAGTAATGAATGATTTACTTCATGTTGTCGTAAAGTTCCATAAACAAAAACACGATGTTTCTTCATGTCTATCGGGTTCCCCCCTTTTCATCGTAACCACTTTATCCTTCATCTATGATCCCAGCATGCCTGACAAACGGAGCAAGCTGGCGGTGAATATTTTCGATTGAATGGAAAGCATAAAATTCATGGGCTTTCATCCCGTTTACAAAAACCGCAATATATGGCACACTTTTAATTTTCCAATCCATCGCAAGCTTCCGGTTTATGTTAAGATTTATCGAGTAAATCGTTGTATCTTGATTTACTTCATTCCAACTCTCAATCATCTTTTTTGCTAATTTACATGTTCCGCATAACGGAGTATAACAAAAATAAATTTTTATATTTTGTTTCTTATTTAACAAATGCCATTCAACCATTTTTTCTGTTACTTCTACCATTTCTTTACCACTCCTCTACCTACCATTATAACGAAAGTAGAATTATGATGGAAATTTATCATACTGATTAGTGAAAGCAGTTCAAAATGTAGTAGTAGCAACGGTTTTCGGAATTCCCTCGGAATACACATGATCTAATCGCAACCAAAGTAAAAAGCTCAACTTCAATGTAGTTGAGCTTCTTCTAATTCTCTAACAAAGCAGCTAGTTTACTTGTTTTACCCGGCTAATTCCTGACTACATTCTGTAAACGCTCTGCCACAAGAGTGTTTCCTTTTTCAACAGCAAGTTCAAAAGGAGTTTTGCCACCCTGAACGATTAGATCAGGTTTTGCCTCGTAATCTAATAATAAATTGATAAGTTCAAGGTTGTTATCATGATAAGCAGCGCTGTGTAAGCAAGTGTGACCGTTACTATCAAAGATGGTTGTTTGCGCTCCGTTATCCAGTAATAGTTTAATAACTTCAATCTTTCGTTCTCCAGCAATCGCAGCATGTAAGGCTGTATTCGAAGGAATATAGGCGATCTTTGAATGCGAAACGGCATTTATCTCAGCACCGCGGTCGATGAGTAATTGAACTGCCTCTCTGTTGCCATAGTGAGCCGCAAAGCCTAATGGCGTTAAACCATCATTATTTTCGGTGTTCACTAAAGATGGTTGTAACTCTAACAGCTTTTTTATTTCTGAAACATTATTTAGTTTTGCAGCTTGAAAAAGAGAATTAATGAATCCATTCATGAACTATACCTCCACTATTATTACTTCTAGTAATATTCGAGTTTATCCATCAATTTCCTTTTTTCCTAAAAAAGTGAAGGACTTTTACCTTCACTAAACTAAATCTTTTAACGCTATCTCTAAGTTCGTGTATTGAAAGTTAAAACCGCTTTCTTCTAATTTCTTTGGAATACAGTTTCTCCCTGTTAATGCTAAACTAGGTTCCGTTTGTAAAAATAAATAGGCTCCTAACCAAACAAAAGGTGACGGTGCTGGAGGTGTCCAGCCTTTGCCCATGACTTTACGTAATGTACTCATAAATTCCTTATTTGTTACAGGCGTTGGACCCGTCGCATTATATATGCCTGAATAACTCTCATTTTCTATCGCAGTTAGAAACATTTGATTTAAATCATCGATATGAAGCCAACTAATATATTGTTTTCCTGAACCTACAGTTCCACCTAAATTCAATGAAACTAGTTTTTTCAACGGTTCAAGTGCACCACCATCTTTGCCTAAGGCAAACCCAATTCGAAGGAGTACTTGGCGTGTAGTATGTAAATCATCTTTAAAGAACTCCTCTTCCCAAAGCTTACAGACATCTACTGAGAACCCGGTTCCAATTGGAGATTTTTCATCACACAGGTCCTGAGTGTCGCCAAATATCGCCAATGAGCCTGCCTGAACAAACGCCTGAGGAGGCTGTTGACTTTGTTCAATCGCTTCTATCAATACTTTTACTGACTGAATTCTTGAAGAGATAATTTCTTCTCTATTTTTCTTGGTATAGATGCAGTTTACGCTTTTCCCAGTAAAATTCACTACAGCATAGCTACCATCAATCTCTTGAGCCCATTCACCTAAACTTTCCCCGTCCCATTGTAGATACGTAATATTGCCGTTAACTTTTGCTGAACCTCTAGTTAAAATAACGACTTCATAACCTTTTGCATCTAAGTAATCAGCAAGAGAGGCACCTAAAAACCCTGAACCGCCGGCTAACACCACTTTTTTACTCATGTAAAGTCACCCTTTCTTATACTATTTAAAAAAGCAGAACATGAAAAATGCATGTCCTGCTTTTTATTTTAGAAGCTAATGATCCGGTAACCAAGTAACAGTACTAACGCAAGTGCTCCTAGACAGTAAAACCAGAAGTGAGGTTTTAATGTACCTTTTTTTGTTCTAACAAGAATCATTTCCATAAAGTAAATTAACGCTATGGCAAGAACTCCCTTGATGATGTGAGTAAGTGGGAAGCCGATCATAACTAGCATTCCAACTCCAGTACCAATCATAATTACATAAAGAAGCCTTAAAACCATATGAGTGATTTTTGCACCTTTTGCTATATTCGCTCGATAAAGGAAGAACGAAACAAAAAACAATAGGACCAAAAGCATCCAAAAATACGCGTGTGGATGATATAAAGCAATATACGGCATATGTAAACCTCCAAAAAATTATTGTGACTTACCTATTATACCTTGAAAAGAACATATTTCCAAAATATTTGTCTTTTAAAGTTAAAACATGTCCAAAAAGAAAAACACGTACCGATGATGGTACGTGTTTTTCAAAAAGAACTGTTATTTTACACCTTCAGAAATTTCTCTGATCATTTCACTTACTGAAACTAGACCACCACCAGATAGGTACCAATAGTTAGGATCTAAATAAACAATCTTTCCATCTTGATAAGCTCTAGTTTTTTCGGTTAACTCATTCTCAATCGTTTGCTTAGCAGCTGACTCGCCACCCGCCACTACTGCCCCACGATCTACAACAAATAAATACTCAGGATCTTTTTCAAGTAGATATTCATAAGAAATATTCATACCGTGTGTAGAAACTTCAATCGTATCATCCACTGGAGTAAATCCAAATAAACCATGAAGGATACCAAATCTTGAACCAGGACCATAAGCACTAATGTTACCTTCATTAGCTAAAACGATTAGTACATTTTCAACCGAACTAGCTTTTTGATTTAGTTCAGCAATTGAAGCATCAATTTGAGCTAACTCTGCTTCAATGACATCTTCTCTATCAAAAATTTGACCTAAGATTGTCATATTGTTTTTAAACGATTCCATATAATTTGCGTTATCTACTGCCATGTACACTGTTGGAGCAAGTTTTGAAAACTCAGGATATAACTCTTGTTGTCTACCAGAGATGATGATTAAATTAGCACCTTCATTAGCAATTGCTTCAAAATCAGGTTCTTTCAAGCTTCCAGTGTTTACGTATTTTGCATCAGCAAATTTAGATAAGTATGGTGGGATGTTCGCTTGTGGTAAACCAAAAACCTCAACACCGATTTTGTCTAACGAATCGAGTACACCAAAGTCAAACACAACTACTTTTTCAGGATTTTTTGGTACAACAGTTTCACCTAATTGGTGTTTTACAGTAACTTCTGTTTCTACTTCTTCTTGTGCTTCAACTTCAACTGTTGATTCTGTTACAGGTTCAGTAGGCTCTACTGTAGTCGTTCCAGATGTTGCATCTTTAGTACCGCAAGCAGCTATCGTAATTACTAAAAGAAAAGCAACTAATGTAAAAAATATTTTTTTCATATTCTCTTCACCTCATTAAATTTTTCATTTAAATTATTTAAATGGTTGTACTGAAAAATGGATTTCTATTACAAGGCTGCGCATGATTACTTCATTTTTTAGGGGGAAACGAAGTTTAATTTGCAGCGTCTAGTAGCGCTTTTTACAGTACAAACATTGAAACAATGGGGCAATGAGAAGCTTTTAGACTATGAGTCTCACTGCCCGTAGAAATCTATGTAAAGTACACACAGATTTTATTTTGATTAATAGATTCAATTTGAATATCCATGTCATATATTTCTTTTAATACTTCTGTATTAATAATCTCTGGTGTAGTCCCTTCACGAACAACCTTCCCATCTTTCAAAGCAACAATATAATCTGAATAACAAGATGCAAAGTTAATATCATGAATTACAATAACAACAGTCTTTCCTAGTTCATCAACAAGCTTTCGCAACACTTGCATAATTTGAACAGAGTGCTTCATGTCGAGGTTATTTAAAGGCTCATCTAAGAGGACATACTCAGTATCTTGAGCTATAACCATAGCGATATAAGCTCTTTGCCTTTGACCACCACTCAGCTGATCAAGAAACTTATGTTGCATTTCTTCAAGCTCCATATAACGAATTGCCTCATCAACGTGCTTCCAATCTTCTTTTGTTAGATTTCCTTGGGAGTATGGAAACCGTCCAAACGAAACTAGTTCTCTAATCGTCAAACGTAGATTAATATTGTTTGATTGCTTTAGTATGGAAATCTTTTTTGCTAGGTCTCTACTTTTTGACTGACTTATTTCTTTTCCCTCAATAAATATTTCGCCGCTATCTCTTTGAATTAACCTACTAATCATCGAAATAACTGTACTCTTCCCTGCTCCGTTAGGGCCAATAAATGAAGTAATCGTCCCTTTTTTTATTTTGACCGTAACATCCTCGACGACGTTTTTTTGACCGTATTTCTTAAACAGTTTCTTTACTTCTACCATTATTTATTCCCCCTTAATAACAGGTAGATAAAGTATACTCCACCTACAAAATCAATAATGACACTGATCGTTGTTGAGAACGTAAACACTCGTTCAACTAATAGTTGCCCCCCAACAAGGGCTACAATGGCTATTAAGATTGAACCTAGAAAAAGATATTTATGTTGATAGGTTTTCATAAACTCATAAGCTACGTTAGCAACTAATAAACCTAAGAACGTAATCGGGCCTACCAATGCAGTTGCAACCGATACTAAAATAGCTATGACCACCAATAAACGTTTAACTACATAGTCATAATCGACGCCTAAGTTTACAGCTTCATCTCTCCCTAATGACAAGACATCTAAGTACTTCATAAATCTAAGGAAATATAAAGTTGTTGCTAGTAGAAGAATAATAGCCAATGTTATGATATCCGTATTAACATTGTTAAAGCTGGCAAACATACGATCTTGAACAATCATAAATTCATTTGGATCAATTAGTACTTGCATAAAGGTTGAGATACTTTGGAAAAACGTACCAACAATTAATCCAATTAATAATAGGAAATAAATGTTACGACCTTCTTTTTTAAAGAGAATTTTATAAAACACCCCTGCAAAGATGATCATTAAACTTACTGACAAGAGAAAATTCATATTTTTGTTCATGACAATGAAACTAGTAGAACCAAATACAAAAACGATAAAGGTTTGTAGTAATAGATAAAGAGAATCTAGACCAATAATACTTGGTGTTAAGATCCGGTTATTGGTAATCGTCTGAAACACGACTGTGGAAAAGGCAATAGCTGCTCCAGTAATAACGATCGCTAGGATCTTCATTCCTCTTCTTGGAACTATGTAGCCCCAGTTGTTTCCTATGTTTAAAAATATGAATAGTAAGATCAGAGCTATGGCCATAACTGCTAGTAGGCTAATTTTTGTCTTTTTATTCATAAGCCCTTCTCCTCAATAGTAGGTAAAGGAAAATTCCACTTCCTAAAACTCCTACTGTTAAACCAATTGGAATTTCATAAGGGTAGATAATAAGACGTCCTAATATATCACATAAAAGAACAAACACTGCCCCTAAAAGTGCTGTATGAGAAAGGTTCTTTTTCAGATTATCGCCATTATAGATACTAACAATATTCGGAATAATTAACCCTAAAAACGGGATCATTCCGACTGTCAGTAAAACCACTGAAGCTACTAGGGCAACAATAATTAAACCAAGATTCACGACTGCACGATAATTAAGTCCTAAGTTAACTGAAAACTCTTCTCCCATACCTGCTACCGTAAATCGATTCGCATAAAGATATGCGAGTATAACGAGCGGTATACTTATGTAAAGTAATTCATATCTACCACGAATAATTAACGAAAAGTTACCTTGCATCCATGACGACATATTTTGAATGAGATCATATCGATAAGCAAAGAATGTTGTAATTGAGCCAATGATATTTCCAAACATAATACCAACTAATGGAATAAAGATCGCATCTTTAAATTTTATTTTGTCTAATATTTTCATGAAAATAAAGGTTCCTGCTAAGGCAAAAACAAAAGCTACTAGCATCTTCTGGAACGGACTTGCTGATGCGAATAGTAGTAATGCTACTAAAACTCCTAATCTAGCAGAATCCATAGTACCTGCCGTCGTAGGTGAAACAAACTTATTTCTTGTTAACTGCTGCATAATAAGTCCACAAATGCTTAAGCTTACACCCGCAATAATAATGCTTATTAATCGAGGAAACCTACTTACAAATAGTAACTGTAATTGGTCTTCAGTTAGACGAAAAAGGTCTGAGGGATTTAACGACCCTACCCCAATAAAAAGCGAGATACAAGATAAAATGATTAAACTAATGAACAAATACCGTTTTTTCATTACGAACTCCCTGCTTGAATATTGTTGATAAAACAATTGAGAATGGTTATCGTTTACAATTATCATTATATCTAAGTGATAATGATTGTCAATAACAATTATAAAAATAATTGCATGAACAAGTATATTTTTCTCTAAATAATGTCTAGATTGTTGAATTATATCCACACTTTTTACGCATTACTTGTGCAGACAATTACTTTTCAGATGCAAAAAGAGCACTTGTATACGATACAAGTGCTCTTTTTTATGTACTTAAGTTTTGTGTAATTTGCTTTAACACACGGAGAAATTGCTCGAGTTCATCCTTATCAACTCCATGTGAAATCTGTTCAATTGTTTTTTGAGCTTGCTCAATTAGTCCAATCTGTAGTTTCTTCCCTTTAGCAGTTAAGAATATAAGATTTGTCCGTTTGTCGACAGGATGTTCGACTCTCATCACTAAATCATTTTTTTCTAAATTATTAATTAGTCGGGAGACACTTGGTTGATCTTTACCAGTAAGAGTAGCAAGTTTATTCTGCGTTAAACCATCTTCTTCCCATAGCCTTATTAAAATTGACCATTGTTCATGTGTAACCGGATAGCCATTATCTTTAAAATTTGAATTTAAACGGTTAATCACTAATCGCCCCGCGTCGACAATTTGAAATCCGATTGATTCTGCTAATTTATAATTTCGGTAATCCATCCTATTCTCCTATTCTTCCGCTAGAAAGTAACATACGATTTCTACTCCACAGTTTCTCAGAACATCTACTTTCTGAAAAGCCTCAATATACTAATAATGGTACCGTAATCATACTCTTATATCAAGTAGTACTCGGTTTAATCACATACTTAAGTTGCTATTTTTTCTATGCTCTCTCGACCTGTCTAGAGGTGAACAGACACCAACACCCTTTGTTGACTTAAAAAAGCACATCAGAAGTTTCATTTCGTGATGTGCTTTCTCTAAACTCATTCTTTTTTATTCGCCTGCTACAGCTAACCCTTTAATTTTTAGTGAAGGAGAACCGACATAACCACCCATCGGAAAACCAAATTCTAAATCACTTGCAATTGCCTCCACTTGTTCAAGCATTGTAAAGAAATTACCCGCGATCGTAATTTGGTTTACAGGCCGTTCAATTTTCCCACCTTTAACTAAATAACCGTTAGCAGCTAGAGAAAAATCCCCTGAAATAGAGTTAGCACCTGAGTGGAGCCCTTGAACATCTGTAATAATAAGCGCTTCCTCTTCTCGTTCAAGTAAATCTTCGTAGCTTAGCTCACCTGGCTTAATAAACATATTGGACGGGGCAACCATGATTGTCCCTTTATAAGAAGACTTTGTGGCATGACCAGTAGACTGAACGTTATCTTTTGTTGCTGTTTTCAAGTTATGAAGGTACGTCTTTAGGACACCATTTTCAACAATCTGTAAGCGTTGAGTGGCAACACCTTCACTATCGAAAGAACGACTCATAAAACCCTCTTTCAAAAATGGATCATCGATAATAGTCACAAGTGGATTAGCTATAACTGTATCAAGCTTATTTGCTAATCTAGATTTACCTTTGTGAACGTTGTCAGCTGAAAAGGCTTGTGTAAAAACCTGTAGCATAGATGCTGCTGCAGTGTTTTTTAATATAACTGGATATTCTTTACTAGCTATCGAGGTTGCACCTAATGTACTAAGAGCCTCTGTTACGATCTCCTTTGCTAAGGTAACTGGCTCAATCGTCGAAAAATCCCTGGTTAAGATTAACTTACCAGCCGTTTTTATGTCTTCCTTGTCTTTTACAACCACAGAAATATATGTGTAAATCACATTACCTTTTTCATACTTTTCTAGCCCTTTTGTATTGGCTATCAGCTTCTCCGTGTCATGCGACTCTAGTAAACAATAATTGACACTTGCCACTTTATCACTTAACGCAAAGCATTCCGCTTCGATTTGTTTTAAAAGATCTATTTTTTCTTCTGTAGATACAGAGGCTAGCTCTTTTGAATATAAGTTTATGTCTTCGTATTGTTCAGAACCGCCAAAGATAACCTCAGATTCTTCGCTATCAATGATAGTTACGTTTTCTTTAGCTTCTTCTAGTAAAAAAAGAATCGCACCCTCATCAATTTTTTCGGTATAGCTGTAACCCATTTGACCATTAAATATGCCTCGAAAAGAAACGCCACCTTCAACAGCAAGATTATAGCTATCAATTTCGCCTTTAAACACTTTTGTACTAAATTTTCCATTGCTTTGATAATACAATTCCATATCTGAAAATCCGAACTCTTCGCCTTTTGCAAAAAGACTTTCTTTAAATATAAGTAGATCCATCACTTATTTCCCCTTTCGTCCGCCGACAGTAATTTCGCTAACACGGATCATTGGTTGACCAACATTGGCAGGGATTGAACCACTCACAGAACCACACATTCCCTGACCATGTGCTAAGTTATCTCCAACCATATCGACCTTCTGTAACGTCTTAGGCCCATTCCCAATTAGAGTTGCCCCACGAACTGGTTCAGCGATCTTACCATTTCGAACAATGTACCCTTCGTTAATTGCGAAGTTGTAATCTCCAGTAGCGGGATTGACCGAGCCACCGCCCATGTACTTGGCGTATATACCAAACTCAGTATTTGCAATAATTTCTTCTGGAGTTGATTTCCCCGGTGCGATAAACGTATTGGTCATTCTTGAGGTTGGTGCATACTTATAAGACTCTCTTCGACTAGACCCTGTCGATTCTGACCCCATACGTCTTGCACCTAATTTATCAATCAAGTAACCTTTCAAAATTCCATTTTCAATAAGGACATTTTTCCTTGTTGCTTCTCCTTCATCATCAACATTAGCTGAACCCCATTCGTTTGCTAGTGTACCATCGTCTATGTAAGAGACGATCTCTGGGGCAACCTGCTCACCCACTTGATCAGCAAACACTGAATTTTTCTTGGCAACAGATGTAGCTTCTAAGCCGTGTCCACAAGCTTCGTGAAAAATAACGCCTCCAAATTCATTATCAATAATGACTGGGAACTTACCGCTTGGGCATTCCTCAGCGTTAAGCATGGTAACAGCAATTCTTGATGCTTCTGTAGCATAGTGATGAAGATTCATTGTTTCTAGCAGCTCAAATCCTTTATGTGCACCAGGCAAGTAGGATCCGGTTTGCATCTCATTCCCTCTTGATGCGACTGACTGAATCGCAAGTCGTGTTCTAATTCGTTCATCCTCCACGAACCGTCCTTCAGAGTTGGCAATCAACACTCGTTGCTGCTCATCCTTATACCCTACAGATACTTGAGAGATTAATTCATGATAATCCTTAGCAATATCGTAAACTTCCCTCATCACATCTACTTTCTTACTTTTTGGTACTTCCCTTGGCGTATGTATAATAGGGTGTTGATTTGTTATCGCTTGTCTCGTTAAATTGAGCGTTAGATTGATTGGACTCCCTTTAATCGCTTGAGCTGCTTCAAGAGCAACTGCGATCAGTTTATCTCTGTCATGCTCATTAGTATAAGCATAGACACTATTTAGCCCTTGAAAAATACGAATTCCAATGCCATAATCTCTTCCTGAAATACTAGTTTCTATTTTCCCACCTACTAAGGCAATATTCGTATTAAACTTATCCTCAACGAATATTTCCGCAAAATCGCCACCTGTACTTAAAGCAGCCGTAATTAAATCTTCAATCAATGATTGTTGAAGCATTGCTTTCCCTCCTTGTATTCGTTCTTTTTTCTAGGTGCCTGGCACCATTCGTGGACATTTTTTAGTAATTTTCCACGCTGAATGGACACCTATTTTAAACTATGAGACTAGCTCTCTTTTTAGAATATACGAAAAGACAGATAAATTAAACTATTTAGACTACAAAAATAATATTTTTGAAACGAGCATAAAAACATTTCAAATCTTCCTAAACCTACTGTATAATATTTCGTATTACGAAAAGTAATCGCACGTAAAGGGGCCTTTTATATGAAGAATGTTCAATTTCTCCGCTTACTTGAATCAACGTTGGTTGGTTATTTAGGGGGATATGTCTTTACATTAATCAACTTTCCACTCCCATGGGTATTAGGGGCGTTAACTTTTATCTTACTTTGGCAAGGTCTTACAAAGAGGCAAGCCTATTGGCCAAATCCAGTTAAACAAGGTGGCTTTTTAATTCTCGGTATCTACTTTGGATTATATTTTACGACCCAAACATTTCTAACAATCGGACCTTATGTGCTTCCTTATATTTTCATGACTTGTGTGTTGATTTTTGCAAGTATTCTAATCGCTACGATCGTAACAAAATGGATCCAAGTAGATAAAATTACGAGTGTGTTCGGTTCAATTCCAGGCGGCTTATCTGAGATGGTTCTCGCTAGTGAAGCGTTAAATGCTAAAACGTCATATGTGGTCATTTTTCAGACCGTTCGTTTACTTACCGTTTTGTTTACGGTACCTGCGATGATTATGTATTTCTTCAGTGGAGGTGAAAGGCAATCAACTAGCATATTTGGTTCAGAAGCTATCCAATTTGAAGGCTTTGGATACTTATGGTATGTAATTCCGATCATTGTCGGTGTCCTCGTTCGTAATCGTATACCAGCTGGAATTGTTGTTGCACCTCTAGCGGTCACTGCTGCTATGAACATTAGCCCGATCGACTTGGCCACTATTCCACCATTTATTTTGCTTTCGGCACAAGTTGCCGTCGGAATTGGATTAGGGAAAAATATTTCATTTGAGGATTTAAAACTAGGCGGAAAGTATTGTGTTGTGTATTTTGGCGTTTCTCTAGCGATCATTACAGTTTCATTTGGGTTAGGCATCCTACTTTCTGCCCTCACAACATTAGATTTAGCTACAGCTATTTTAAGTATTGCTCCAGGAGGTCTTATTGAGATGGTTTTAACGGCCTCTTCAGTCGGTGGTGATCCCGCTGTCGTCAGTGCCCTTCAGCTCATTCGTATTCTAGTCATTATCATATTCGTTCCTAGCTTTTTAAAATGGTATTTTAGGAAGGATGTTCAAAGGGAAGCGGCATAACAAATAAAGGCTTAATGATCCAATACAAGATCTTAAGCCTTTAATGATAAAACTGACTTTAAAATTTTTATTAGTATACTACTAACCTATTTTTACTCTTTTCAACTCCACCGACTCACTCGAATATCTTTTGAGTAGCTGCCCAAATAAAGACGCTAACAACTGCTGAATAAGCATGCAAGAAATTACCGGGATTGCCACTGGTGCTGGAAAAAATGTAATGGCAACTACTGCACCAGCACTAATATTTCTCATCCCGCTATTGAAGGTAAGTGCGACAATGTCTTCATACCCCCATCTGAAGATATATTTGGCAGTCAAGCCGCCGATGACAAGCCTACAAAAGCTAGCAACGTAACAGTTATAATTATACCAACTAACTTCCAACTTACGTCTGCTAAAAAGGGAGCCACAGCCGCACTATTAATCGCAACAACTATACCTAAACAAATCTTTGTAATAGGGGCTAGTTTTGGACTCACCGTTGTTTTAACCTTCCCTTTTGTCAACTGATTTAAGACCATTCCTAGTAATGACGGGAGAACGATCATCCAAAACAATCCACTCATCATTCCCCATTGATCAATCTCTACGTTTGACCCAACCAGTAATTTTAAACTATAGGTAATTAATAAGGGCGATAGCATCGTATTTACTAGAATAATAGACAATGTTAACGCAATATTCCCCTTATAAATGGAAACCCAAATCAAACTCATAATTCCAGTTGGGATTACAAACGCCAACACGATACCTGTGATCGTATAACTATCTCCGGAGAAAAGTAGATTTCCAGTCCCGAGCGCAAGTAATGGCATGATTAGGTGGAGAATGGCTAAACAGATTAATATACGTTTTGGATGAAGGATGACTCGTTTAAGGTCTGAAAAGTTTGAATTTAAACTTCCTGAAAAAGTCATAAAGGCAAAAATCCATGGAACTAAATACGTAAGAGGAGCTAGCATAGCAAAGAGAACAATACCTACCAAAACACTTGTGGGTGTAATCAACGGCATCAATTTTTCTAACAAACGGTTAAATTTCGCTAACATCTCTTTTCTATACCTCTTTTTTTATAGTTTCTATCATCATATAAGAAATTTGATGTAATGAAAACTATTTCGGGTACAAAAACAAAAAATACTGGTATATGATATACCAGTATTAATGAAAAAATATTAATGGTACATGTTATTTAAATATGTTGATGCCGTATTTTGTGCCATTTGAACCTGTTTTTGAGCTTGCTGCACCTGAAATTGACACTGTTTTACTTTGTCCTGAGCTTTGTGAAGCTGGTAAAGTGCTTGTTCAAGTTGTTGAGTTTCATTTAGTAACGTTAGTTGAGCTGAATGTACAGCTTGTTGCGCTTGCTGTAGTTCAATGGGCATTTGCATTGATTGATTTTGTTGATTTGACATGTTTTGTTGATTCGATTGGTTAGGCTGGAATGTAGCTGGTTGTGCACCCATCCCTATTGTTGGTGATGTTTTCACTTCAGTCTCAAATAACATTCCACTCATCTCGACTAGATCTGACTGGCTCATTATTTTTTCTTGGTTATTTTTTATCGTATTTGCATTTGATTGATTTTGTTGAAACGCTTGCTCTAATTCTCGCTGTTTTTCCTGATGATCTTTTGGTTTCATCATTATACCTCCAAGGATAAGTTGGTTTATGTCACCTACTATATAAGTTGCACCAAAAATAAGTTTCTATGCTTCTTGATTATTCCCATAAAAAAAGTGGTATGTAATTAGAAAATTTGATGAAAAATATCCTTGGGATTTTTCCCGTAAACAGTACTCATGGAGGTAGGTATAACATGAATTTTGCAGCACACGAACTTTTAGAAACATCAGAAGCATTACGCACCAAAGCAGCAGAAATTGAGCAACACGGTGTTTTCGTAAACCAATGTAATGATCAGACGTTAAAAAACATCTTAACAAAACATCAACACCAAATGATGAATTTATATCAACAAGGTATAAACATGATGACAGGAAAAGGTGTTGAAGTAACACATCAAGCCCCTAATTTTAACGCACATCAAATTACGATGGGTATACAAAACCAAACAACAATGTCTGCGCCTAGCGCCAATACTCAATCTCTTTCCGATCAAACTATTGCTACATTAGCTTTATGTACTCATAAGTCAGGTTCGATGATGGGGATGCAATGGGCAAACGAATGTGTTGATCCACAACTTCGAATGTATCATGTAAATTGCGCTAATATGTGCCAGGAAATGTCCTATGAAATTTGGACTTGGATGAACCACAACGGTTACTACCAACCTCCGACATTTAGCCAAACTCAAGTATCACAAATGACAGGAATGTTCCAACCAGTAACTAATATGCAACCAACTATGATGAATAATTACGGGATAAATAACATCCAATAATACGAACTAACTAATGGTAGGGCAAACTATTTGTCCTACCATAATTTTTATCGTTATCTTTTGCCATGATAAATGATATTGCTCATCATCTCTGCATTTGGATAACCTACTTCTTTATAAAGTTCAATTACGCGTTCCTTATCATAAGTTACTCGTTCAATCGAGGTTTTGATATTCCCCGCATTACACTCAACAATAGCATACGATGCTTTAGAAAGGCCATCAAAGGGCAAACCAACACTACCAGTATTTATAACGATTTTCCCTTTTAAAAATCGAATATACGGAACATGAATGTGACCGTAAATATAAACTTGCGCTTCAGTGGTCATTAAGCTTTTTTCAATGATTTCATCTTCCTCGTTTGGGAGAATAATATCAAATAAGCTATCTGGAGTAGCATGAAAGACACTTACTTTAACTTTTTCTAAATCTAACTGTATTGAGTGAGGTAAACCTTGGAGATAGTCTGTGTCACTTGGTTCTAATTGGGTAAATGCCCAAGCGCGTTCTTTGTTCATCAACTCCAAGACATCTTCAGGTACTTCTCCACTTTTTACTCCTCGAACAATCCACTCATCTGCATTTCCTTTAACTACCTCCGTCTGTAATGAACGGACTAATTCAAGTGATTTCTTTGGTTCAGGTCCGCGATAACATATGTCACCTAAGACAATAATCTTATCTACTTCTTGTTTTTTTATATGTTCTAAAACTGCTTCTAGAGCTACTGCATTACCATGAATATCTGAAATAAATGCATATTTCATATAGATAGGTCACCTCTTATAAAAGTATTTGAAAATGAAGCACCATCATGCAGCACTTTCTCTGTCATATTTAGATAGTTCTATTGGTTAAGCTGACTCACTATTTCATATGAACGAAGTCTTTCGTTATGGTCAAAGACATGTGTATTCAAAATAAATTCATCTGCATCGGTCACTTCTAGAAATGATTGTAGTTTTTGCCTTACCGTGTCTTGGCTTCCTATCGCAGCAGTCTGTAATTGCTGTTCAACAATCATTTTTTCATAGGAATTCCAAATTGAATTCATCGACTCTACTGGCGGTTTTAATTGACTTGGCGTTCTTCTAATTAAACTTAAAAACGCCTGTTGTTGGGAAGTGGCCAACCACTGTGCTTTAGCATCATCTTCTGCTGCTGTAACATTCATGCCCACCATCACATATGGTTTTTCGAGAACGTCAGAAGGTTGAAAGGTTTCACGATATAGCTTCAAAGCCGGCAAAGTATTCTCTGGGGAGAAATGGCTAGCAAAAGCAAAAGGTAATCCTAGTTGACCTGCCAACCTTGCACTAAATCCGCTAGATCCTAGTAAATAAATAGGAATATCCTGACCTTCTCCAGGAATTGCACGTACAGGTTTTTCTGCTTCAGAAAAATAGGATCGTAATTCTTCAAGAAGTTGTGGAAAATCATCTCCACTTTGCATGTCCCGTCGGAGGGCTTTTGCAGTAAGTTGATCACTTCCCGGCGCTCTGCCTAAGCCAAGATCAACCCTTCCCGGGTACATAGCATTTAACGTACCAAATTGCTCTGCAATTAGTAAAGGGGCGTGGTTGGGTAGCATAATTCCACCTGAACCAATTTTTAATGTAGTTGTTCCTGCTGCTAGAAAACCAATTAAGACTGCAGTTGCTGAACTGGCAATCCCAGGCATACTGTGATGCTCAGCTACCCAATATCGATGAAAGCCCCATTTTTCTACATGTTGCGCTAAATCTAAACTATGTTGAAAAGCCTGTGTAGCGTTACTCCCTTCAGGAATAGGTGCTAAGTCAAGCACGGAAAATTTGATATTTTTTAGCGTTTTTCCCATAGTACCACCTACCTTTTTTATGAGTAAAATGTAGACTTATGTCCAACGGACTTAGTTTAGTTCTACGAGACTTATCTTACACAATGGTGCTAATTGTAGCTAGTAATGCGGCTTATACAAAATAGACAAAGGGCAACTTCCCTTTGCCTAGTATTGCTATCTATGTTTGTAAAATATGATGCGTAAATCTCCAAATTGAAATAGCAATAAAAAACAAGCCAAAACAGAACAATACTAGAACATGAAGGAGCACATCAGTTGCATGTAGGCCTCGGACGAGTATATCTTGATAGCCCATGAGTGCCCAGGCATGTGGGGTGATCAATGCCAGTTTTTGCATAAATTCTGGCATAATAAATAACGGGACCATCGTTCCACCAAGAGCTGCAAGAGTTAAAATGGCCATCACTGACCAACCCGAAATTTGAGCCTCTGTTTTTACTAGCGATGCGATCATCATCCCTAGTGATGAACTAGCCCACACTAAAGCAAAACTAATTAACAAAAGACCCAACAAAGAGTTTCCTAGTGACATCCCGAAAATAAAATGTCCGATCGAAAACATGACCACAACTTGAGCCAAGCCGACGAGATAATTTGGAATCCACTTTCCTAAAATAAACGACCAGCCAGTTATAGGACTAGATAAAATTCTCTGAAAAGTCCCTTCATTTTTTTCAACTAAGAAGGAACGCCCAGCAAACGTGACGATAAAAAAAGCAAACATGACTGTATAGGCTGGAACACTCTGCTGAAATGGATCTGGTTGTAGCGTCTTTTTTCCGTCTGTTGTTAGTGAATGAATACCAATCGTAGGATTGTCCAATGTTTCCTTTGCTTCTTTAGCCAAATTGACTTTTAACGTATCAATATCAATACCGTCAAACTGAGGTGTAACAGGTGCAGTTGCTGGTACATCAACAGGAAGTCCACTCAATGCCATAGAATTAAGCGATGCCATAAGTTGATCGATTTCATTCGTATAGACCGCTTCAATTTTTTGCATTTCTGAGTGAATCGTTTGATTTATAGACTCTAGTTGTTGTTCTACCATTTGATCAACTTTATTCTTTACTGAGAAGCCTCTGACAACACCTTCAATTGCTTTTTCTAGTATTTCCACAGTTGTTTGCTGAGCGGGATCTTTAATACTAACTAAGTTAAATACCTGATTTGTTGTTATGTTACGACCAAAATCACTTGGTACAACAATCGCCATTGGATATTTTCCGTCCTGAACTAGCTGTTGGGCTGTATGAGCATCAAAATTTATCTCGTTATCTATCGTCGTTGTAATGTCCAATCCTTCAATATAAGCTAATTCAGTCAAAAATTCCTTCGATTTTAAACTATCGTCCTCATTTACAACTATTATTTCAATATTACTATTATTCCCTTTATACACAGGCATAAGAGCAAAGCTCATCACACTAATAAACATAATCGGTAACAAAAACAGGACAACAAGGGCACCAGGGTCTCCTAATAAGATCTTTAGATCCTTTTTAACAATCGCAAAAAATGGCATACTATACCACTCCAATCAATCTCTTAATGTTTTTCCTGTTAAATAAAGAAATACCGTCTCTAAGTTCGGTTGCATAATTTTTACGTCTTCCATAGGAAGTGATTGTTGATTTAAAGCAGCCATAATTTTACTTATTGCATCCTGTACCTTGATAGAGACGACTAACGTCAACTTCTTTCCATTGACTTGACATGATGTTATGCACATAAGTTGTTTTAACGTTTTAAATGCCATTTCAGAAGCATTTTCAGAAGTCATGGTTAACTCGACAATACCTGATTGAACTATTTTAAGAAGCTCCATCGTTTCATTTAAGGCAACCACTTCACCTTGGTCTAAAATCGCAACCCGGTCACATAGGTTTGTAGCCTCCTCCATGTAATGGGTAGTGTAGATAATTGTTTTTCCCAAAGCTTTAAGTTCCTCAATTAACTCATATATTTTATTTCGTGATTGAGGATCAATACCAACAGTAGGCTCATCCATATATACAATATGTGGATCGTGCATAAGAGCAACAGCGATATTAATTCTACGTTTCATTCCCCCTGAATATTGACTAATCGGCTCATGGGCCCGATCTGTTAACTGAACAAGATCAAGTAACCATTCCATACGCTTTTGTATGTCTCTTTTTTTCATACCATAAAGAGAAGCAAAAAAACGAAGGTTATCATAAGCATTTAAGGAACTATAAAGAGAAATATCCTGCGGAACAATTCCAACGATTGATTTTATTTTTTTCTGGTCCATGGCTGTATCATACTGGCCAACTGTTATCCTACCACTAGTTGGCAATTGATTTGCACTCATCATTGATAAAAGCGTTGTTTTTCCTGCACCATTGGGACCCAATAAACCAAACGTTTCACCTTCTCGTATACGAAAACTCAATTCCTGAATGACATTTTTATCTTTCATTGTTTTTGCAACATCAGTTAGCTCAATATAACTCACCACGAACCCCCCTCTAACTCTAATGTAATACTAATTTTAGCCATAGCATTACAGTCGCAAACCTTCAAAGCTTACTTTTATCCATACCAAAAAGCTGTCCGAGTCAGAACAATGACTTTCCTCAGACAGCTTTATTGCAGGTTATCTATCAACCTCTTTTAGAAAATGGTTTATTACGCTTAAGAATTCTTCTGGTTCTTCTAAATAGGGCATATGTGCACTATTCTCAAACACATGAAACCTTGAGTTAGGTGTAAGACTAGAGAAATATTTCGTTGACTCCGGTGTAGCCTCATCGTATCGTCCACATGTATATAGAGTTGGTACTGTGATTTCATGTAATTGAGAGGTACAGTCAAAATGTTTTAAATTTCCTGTAACATGGAATTCAGACGGTCCCCACATAATATTGTAGACCTCAGAATTTTTCATATGGGCACCTTTTTTCAAAAATTCTGGCCATGGATCTATCCTACAAACAAACTGCTTATTAAATTCCATCGTCGCATCTCGATATTCTTGGGAGTCTGTCGTTCCGTTTTCTTCACACCTTTTTAACGTTTCCTGAACAGATTTGGGTAGCTTCTGACGATTCCGTTCTTGATCTTCTGCCCAAAGCGGAGCACTAAGACATGAACTTGAAAAAATAACACTTTTTACGCCACTAGGTTTTGTTAACATATAAGCTGCTGCCAGTGTCGTTCCCCAAGAGTGTCCTAGTATATGTATTTCTTCAAGTGATAAGGCATCTCTAAGTTGCCCCAATTCCTCTACAAACCGATCAATTTGCCATAACGATTGATCCTCGGGTCGATCAGAATGTCCACACCCTAATTGGTCATAAAAGATAACAGGGCGTTGCTTTGCTAATTTTTTTAATCCTTGCAAAGAGTAGTGAGATGAACCAGGACCACCATGTATTACGATAACTGGTGTATTATCTTGTCCTTCGTCATGAATTTGGTACCAAACCCTACCACCTGTAACTTCCACAAATCCTTCTTTCATTGTAAGCCCCCTATACGTTTCAATAAATTCCTATTCCATCAAAATTGTAACATTTACCTACGTATCGAGAAAAGAAAAAGCTAGGATATTCAATTATCCTAGCTCAAAGTTTACTGTTCACCTTCTAATCCAAAACCACTTGACGTAATGTAGTTAACGTTTGAACAAGCTGATCAAGCTTCTCTGGACGTCCAAAATAATAACCTTGTACAACATCACAATCTTTTTCCAGTAGGAAGTGAAGTTGTTCTTTTGTTTCAACCCCTTCAGCTGTAATGCTGAGACCCATTTTATGGGCTAAATCAATAAGCCCTTCAACCAATCGGCTGTCTTTCTCATTTTCCCCGATACCATTAATGAATGAACGATCAATTTTTATCGTATCAACAGGAAGCTTCTTTAGATAATTAAAGGATGAGAAGCTTGTTCCAAAATCATCGATTGCAAACGTTATGCCTACTTCTTTAAGTCTATTCAATATTTGAACAGCCTTACTAGGGTCGCTCATGATTGCTGTTTCAGTGATTTCAAACTCGATAAAACCAGGGTCTAAATTATATCTAGCGATGACAGCGAGAATACTCTCTTCTAATTTCGAGTCCATAAACTGTTTTGGCGATAGATTAATCGCAACCCGAAGCGTTGGGTTCGACTTATGCAGTTCTAGTAGATCTTTACATGCTTGATCAATGACAAACTTTCCAATATCAATGATGAGACCCGAATCCTCGGCAACTGGTATAAATTCAGCTGGGCTAACCATGCCAAGTTTTGGGTGTTCCCATCGGATTAGAGCTTCTACTTCAAGAGGCTTTCCTTTCAAATGGATTTTGGGCTGATAAACCACATGAAAATGTTTTTCTTTTAGTGATAGTTTCAACTCATTTTCGATTTCATACTTCCTAGTAAATACTTCTTGCATTTCTTCTTGATAATATATTACTTGTTTTGCTCCATCTATTTTAGCCAAAGTCATGGCTTTTGTCGCACTTAAATAAAGTTGCTCTGCACTAGATCCATGTTCTGGAAACCGCGAAATGGCAGTCGAAGTAGATACGTGAATTGGTCCTTTAATCGTATCAAACTGACGATGTAATTCTTTTTGAACGTTCATTAGGAATGCATCAATTGATTTTTTTTGAGGTAAAATGATTGCAAATTCATCACCACTAATTCGTCCAATCGTATTTTCATCACTGATACTTTTCAGACGGCTTGCAAATTGCTCTAGAAGCAAGTCAGCATTAGAAGTGCCGATTAAATCATTAACAAACTTAAATTTATCGATATTAAATAGAATTAGATAAAAGTTCTCACCCGCAACTATATGAAAGTCAATTAACTGATCAAACGATTTCCTGTTATGCAACCCAGTCAGATAGTCAAAGTTCTCCATAAAAGTTAACTCTTCTTTAATTGCCAACTGACTCGTAACATCGGTAAATGAGTATAAGTGGATTTTCTCTTTATTAAGAAAGACTACCGTTTTTTTCACACTTACATAGATGAGTTCGTTATTCGTTTTTTGGATGGTTGCTACATTCCCATCATGAATGTAAGCCTCGATATCCCCAGTAATAATATAAGAAATATTTTTACCAATAATATCTTCATTTTTTGTCTCTAATAACTGTAATCCTATCTTATTGATATAGATAATTGATTTATTCTTGACCAGAATAATCATTTGCGGTGATAGTTCCATAAGTCTTTTATATCGTTCTTCCATCTCATTGTTTGTCACAATGACTTCTCGTTGAGAGGTAACATCATTTATTATAAAATAGAAACCAATATTTTCTTCATTAACAATAATTGGTATTCTCTTCACGAGAGAAATAATCGTATTTGAACCAAATTCCAAGATTACCTCTTCTTCTACTGGAATTGTATGAGGCTTTTCATTGAAAACAGAAAGTTGTGGGAAAAAATCTACAATGGTAGCTCTTTCAAATTCATCTTTAACAATACTAAACTTCTTGCGAAAAGCTTCATTAACTATTTGGATATTTCCTTTTACATCTGTAGAAATAATTGGGTCATTATTATACGTAAATAACGAGTGAAACCGTTCTTTCTGTTCAAAAACTTCGTGCTTTTTGAGTTCTAACTCTGTCACATCTTTAATAAATGCCAAAACATATTTTTCTTTATCAATAGTAATCGGAATGAGTGTCGATTCTGCTACTTTAAATTGATTATTGTTACGTAAATTCATTGCCTCTAAGTACGTAACAGGTTCACGATTAACGATTGCCTCAGTATATTTTTCATGTAGAGCTGTTGCTATCTCCTCACCGTAGATATCAAAGAGAGTTTTACCAATTGCATCATCCGGTAAGTTCGCAAGATCCTTTGCTTGTTCGCTATAATCTGCATATTCAAAGTTGCCATCTTTGCGTAACTTCATTAAAAAAACCATATCAAAAAGATTGGACATCATTTTGAACATATCCTTAATCTCAATCAAATCACGTTTATATTCCATCTATTTTATTCTCCATTAATATTCCTACTTTTCATTCACTATGATTTTTTGAACTATAACGTCCGAAGATTTTAATTTGACTTCTTTCAACATTTTACTACATTTTTCTCGCCTCTACTATCGAATCTAATAAAAATAAACATAAAGACACTGAGCATTTATTTTTACGTACCAAAACAATTGGTGTACAATAAATATACATAAGGTATACAAAAAGGGGATGCAAGCTTGATACAAATATTTATTTTTCGACTGTTTATTTTTTGGTATATTGTTGGCATTTTTTTACTAGCGTTTGATTTATTACCCGCTGCATTAGAGTGGGCAAATGCTGTATTTCTTATTTTAGCAGGAACTCTCGGGGGCATTTACTTCAGTATTAATTATCCTAAAATTAAAGGGATTTTCATTAGCTTGACGGTAGTTGCTTGTACTATGTTCGCTGAATGGTTAGGAGTAAACTACAACCTCTTCTTTGGTCAATATGACTACAATTCTGACTTTGGATTTAAAATTGCAGGTGTACCGATAGCCATCGGCTTTGCTTGGCTAATGGTTATTAGTACGACTCATGTTCTTGCAAAACAAATAATAAGATTTTTCTCCTTAAAAAACACATATATAAGGGCGATTTGCTACGCGACCGTAGGAGGGTTTGCAGCCGTTGTAATTGATCTGGTCATTGATCCTGTTGCTTTCCATGTTAAGGAGTATTGGCTTTGGTATCAGGGCGGAATGTATTATGAAATCCCGTTTTCTAACTTTGCCGGTTGGTTTTTCCTAGCCTTTGTTCTACACTTATTTGTCTACGTTGTGCTAAAACGCGAATGGCAAGAAGATCAAAACATTGAATGGAAAAAGAAGATGGTCATCTTATACATACTCATTATTTTGATGTTTGTCGTATTGGCGTTAAAAGGAGCGTTATTCCTATCTGTTATTGTTACTCTTTTTGCAACTGCTAGCTTTATTGCTCTTTATAGAAAGGCGGAAAACAAGTGATAGAAGCTAAGAAGAGCCAACTTTTCAGCAACTTGTTTCATCTTTATAATCAAAGGCTCTTAAAAAAGACGTTTCATCGTATCTCTTTAAAACAAGCCAAAAGCCTACCTACAATAGGACCTACACTCTACATTGCCAACCACAGTAGTTGGTGGGATGGATTGCTAGCCTTCTACCTAACAAGGACGGTACTAAAAAGAGATTGCTACGCAATGATGACTGAAGTTGGATTGAAAGCTTATCCCTTTTTCAGAAAAATAGGTGGATACTCTATTAACAAAGACAACCCAAAAGATGTCATTAGATCACTAGCTTATACTAGGAGATTGCTAGATCTTTCAAAAGGAATTTGGGTTTTTCCTCAAGGTAAAGAAGAACATTTGGAAAAGAGACCCCTTTTGTTTCAACCAGGGGTTTCTAGAGTTATTCGCCAGGTAAACACTGTGACAGTTGTTCCGATCACTTTTTACTATACATTTCTCCACGAGCAGCGGCCAGAAGTCTTTATTTCGATTGGTGAGTCTCTACCGGCTCCTAGGTTGCAAGCATTCTCTTTACAAAAAGACCTTACAACGTTTTTAGAAGATATTCTTACGGAACAACTAAACAATCAAAAGCAGGAGGTCGTTAATGAAACCTTTGAAGCCTACGATGTTATCATCCATGGCAAGAAATCAATAAGTAAACAGATAGAGGTGTCTAAATGATCCTATTTCTAATTGTTTCACTAACGTTATTTTTACTATGGACGCTCATAAACAGTCTATTCCTACCAAGTCTGCCCAAAAACGATCAGTTAACCAATGGTCCACTCGTTTCTATCCTAGTACCACTTCGTAATGAGGAAAAGAATGTTAAGGGACTTATTACAAGTTTAAAACAACTAACGTACTCAAATATCGAAGTGTGTTTACTAGAAGATCATTCAACAGATCGTACCTACGACTTATTAATCGAACATACTAGAGACTTAGCTAATTTTCATGTGATCCGTAGCGCTCCCCTACCACCTGATTGGGTCGGAAAAGTATTTGGCTGTCATCAGTTAAGCCAACATGCAAAAGGAGATTATTACTTATTTATCGACGCCGATGTTAGACTTGAAAAAGGAACCATTGAAGCCGTACTAGGCTTAGTTAAACAAAGGAATGCCTCTCTTGTAAGCGGTTTCCCCCGCTTTCCTACTGAGACATTGCTTGGAAACTTACTAATTCCGATGCAGCACTTTATTGTCCTGTTTCATCTTCCCTTATTCATGGCCAATTACACAAATAAGCAACAGTTCACAGCAGCACATGGTGCCTTCATGTTTTTCGAAAAAAACAGCTACAAAAAAATAAATGGACATCAATCTGTGAAATCATCATTAGTCGAGGATGTTGCAATTACAAAACAAATGAAAAAAGCTGGCGAAAAAATGGTTCTTGCCAATGTCACAAGCTATGTGAATTGTCATATGTACGAAACTAGCAAAGAGGTTTGGGACGGCTTCACTAAAAACATCTTCCCAGGATTAGGACGTTCGTATGTGTTAGCCAGCTTTGTCATTAGCTTCTACAGCTTCTTTTACGTATTACCATTGTTTTTGGCAATTTACGGAGTCGCTACAACACAATGGCTATTTGTACTACCACTCTTACTTTCTATCATTCAGAGATGTATTATAGATAGTTTAGCAAGGCAAAGGTTAATGTTGTGTCTTTTCATCCCTATATCTGCTCTAGGTCTTATCGCTGTCCTACTAGCGTCGATGCTACGGAACTTCACCAATAAAGGCTATCATTGGAAAGGAAGGAACTACTCATGAGAAAAACGGTTGCCATTATTGGTGCTGGACTAGGTGGATTGTCTGCAGCAATAACCCTAGCTTACAACGGCTATCAAGTAAAAGTCTTTGAGAAAAATAGCCATGCTGGCGGGAAACTAGTAGGAGTCACTTCGGGTAGTTATAACTTTGATTTTGGACCAAACACAATTACGATGCCCCATGTGTTTCGAAGTGTCATTGAAGAAACAAATGTAGATCCAAACGATTACTTTACATTTTTAAAGTTAGAAACTCACACTAGAAATCATTTTCATGATGGTACAAGTTTTGAGATGAGCACGAGTAGCGAGGCAATCGTAGAACAATTATCACGTTTAGACCCATATGCTGCTAGGAAATTCCCCGAGTATCTTGCAGAGACTAAAAGAATTTATGAGCTAGCCAATGATCAATTTTTTTATCGTAGTTTCGCTAGCTTTAAAGACTATTTAGCTCCAGATTTAACGAAAGCGTTTTTCAAGGTACGACCTTTTCAGTCATTAGATCGCTTTCACCAAAACTATTTTCACAATGAACAAATAATAAAAGCCTTTAATCGTTACGCAACCTACATCGGTTCATCACCCTACTTAACACCTGCGACATTCTCTCTTATTACCTACCTAGAGCTAGTAGACGGCGTCTTTTTCGCAAAAGGAGGCAATAAAACGATTGCAGATGGGTTTCTGAAACGAGCAGAAGAGTTAGGGGTAGAATTTTTCTTCAACACAACAGTCAAGAAAATTCATACTAAAAATAAACTGGCAACAGCTCTTACACTTGCAAATGGTGAAATGATTGAAGCTAACTATATCATAGCCAATGGTGATTTAATCACGACGTATAAGAACCTTTTATCAGAGTCAGAACGGCCTCATTTTCGGGATAAGAAAATTGATAAATTAGAACCATCGATCTCTGCCTTTGTGTTATTAGTTGGATTAAAGAAACGGTTACCAAACCTTATTCACCATCAAGTGTATTTTGGTGCTAATTATAAACAAGAATTTGTTGATATATTTACTAAAGGAAACTATAGTCTGGATCCGACCATCTATATTTGTAACTCTTCCTATACTGATCCTACTCTATCACCTGACGGAGACAATTTGTTTATCTTAGTGAATGCACCTGCAACTTCAAGAGATGGTAGCCTCCAAGTAAATCCTCAACAATATAAACAACGGATCTATCAAATTCTTGAAGAAAAAGGGTTGTCTCTAAAGGATCATATTGCTTTCGAAGAAGTAATCACACCACTTGATATCCAAAACAAGTTCTTTGCACATCGAGGCGCTCTGTATGGGTTAGCATCTAACCGGATGCTAAACGCGTTTCTGCGTCCTGCTAATCGCTCCAAAGATATTGAAAACGTCTATTTCTGTGGTGGTTCTACACACCCAGGAGGTGGTTCACCAATGGTAGTCATTAGCGGCCAAAACGTAGCAAAGCAAATTATTAATATCTAAAACAAGAAGAGCCGCCACAAACAATTTCTTTGTGACGGCTCCCTTGTTTCTTACATTACTTTTGGACTTCTGCGATGCTTTGTCGCCTGTTCAAATGAATATCCAAGCTTTATTAACATTCCTTCACTGAAAGCAGTACCAGCAAAAGTAATTCCAAATGGTTTACCACCTTTTTTATACCCCGCTGGCAAGGCAATCGATGGATAGCCAGCTTTCGCACAAATTATTGAGCCAATATACGATGGAAACAATATCGCATCTAAGCTATAGTTCTGTAAAGCAAAGTCAATCCCTTGTCCTTGAGAAAAATACAGGTCTTCTATCTTTGCTAACAAATAGTCTGGATTTCTTAATGTATTAGGAAAGGTTTCCCTAAGCTCTAATTTATTTTGACCGTACTTAAGAGCTCTTTCTGCATTGTCTCGATTAAATTGAATTAAATCACTGATTGAATGGATCGCGATTTGCGGTGGTAACTTAGCTAGAAAGTTATCAAGGCTATGCTTTAACTCATAATAAGAAACACCCCAGCTCCAGTCTCTATGAAAAGAAGGGATTTCAATATCATCAATTATAATAGCCCCTGATAATCTAAGAGTCTCAATAGCATCATGAAAGAGGGTTTCATCGTATTCTTCTGATTGATAAAACTCCTCCGCTCCATTCATGAATACACCTATTCTTGCTCCTTTTAGTCCATTCATATCTAAATATTGTGCATAATCCCCTTTTAGCCCTTCACTTTTATAGGTTGCTGGGTCACTATGATCAACACCCTGAGTGCTCCTAACAAAATTGCTGCATCCGTCACTGTTCTAGCAATTGGTCCTGCAGTATCTTGAGAATACGTAAACGGAATGATACCACTACGACTAATTAAGCCAACCGTAGGCTTAATTCCTACGACTGAATTTTGAATAGCTGGGCTTAGAATGGAAGCGTCTGTTTCAGTACCTACAGACAATACCGTAAAGTTTGCTGCAACAGCAGCTGCTGAACCTGAGCTTGAACCACCAACGAATAGGTTCTCATCTCCATAAGGATTACGAACTTGTCCTCCTCTTGAACTATACCCTGCCCACATTTCACTTGACATTCCGTTTGCTAGTTCTGTCATATTTGTTTTCCCAATGATGATGGCACCAGCTTCACGTAGTTTTCCCACAAGAAAAGCATTTTGACTACTACTATAGTTTTCTAGCGCAATCGTCCCAGCACTAGTGTGCATAAAATCTTTTGTCTCAATGTTGTCTTTAAGGAGAACAGGAATACCGTGTAACGGGCCCCTCAGCCCCTTTGTTTTACGCTCATGATCTAAGGCTTCAGCAATAAAGATTGCATCTGGATTGATTTCAAGAATAGAATTTATCATCGGACCATCTTGATCAAATTTAGCAATCCGATATAAATAATACATGACCAATTCTTTTGATGTTATTTCGTCATTTTGCAATGCTAGTTGTATGTCGTTAACTGTTAATTCTTCTCTAAAAAAATCATTAAATGTAATTTCCATTCGTTCACTACTCCGTCTAATTCAATCTAGCGATCTACTATTTCAAAACCATATTGGTAAATTCTAGAATATCATATTTCTAATTTTATTTCACAATTTGTTTTGTTTTACTCCTAAGGTGTAGAACAAAGGAAAAATTGTTACAATGGATATGAGGTGAAACGTATGAATTTTAAAGAGTCTATGTTTATAGCTCTGCTTTGTTTATTAATGCTTACTGGTTGTCAAACAAAGCTCGAAACAGAAGTAAATAGTTACCCACAGCCAGAAGGATCAGTTTATGATATTAATGTAGTAACTGCAGATCGTCACGAAGTAAAACTCGAACAATATAAAGGGGATGTTCTTCTCATTGTCAATGTAGCTTCAAAGTGCGGCTATACCTCACAATATGACGATTTACAAAAGTTATATGACAAATACCAAAAACATGGTTTTACAGTGTTAGCTTTCCCCTCTGATGACTTTAACCAAGAGCTAGGATCAATTGAAGAGGTCGTAGATTTTTGCACGTTAAATTACGGAGTAACCTTCCCTTTGTTTGATCTTACACATGTGAAAGGAGAGCAAAAGCATCCTTTATACCAATGGTTAACTGCTACAACCGGAGAAATAAAGTGGAACTTTGAAAAGTTTTTAATTAGCCGCGACGGACAAATCATAAATCATTTTCCAAGCTCTATAAACCCTCGGGAACCAGAGGTTGTCCAACAACTTGAGTCATTATTAAAACAAAAGTAGCAAATGAAAGCTCTTCGCTTTCATTTGCTACTTCTTTTATTATTATAGTTTTATCCTAAGCTAAACCCTATTTGTTTCAAATGAAAAGCACACCAAACTGCTGCCCAGTGTGCAAAATCTCTATGCAAATGCCTTAATTGATTGTTTTAACATTGTAAAGATATTCATTTTCTCAGTAGCAGAAACAACTGCTCGCTTTGTAAAAACATTATAGTTGTTTTTTCGAATTTCAGTTAAGATCGCCCGATAACTATAGTTAGCTGCCTGGACAGGGAGTCTGGCAGAAAGCGGGTAATCATACGTTGACTCTAACGCCTCATCATAAAGTCTTTCCGCATAGATAGCCAAGTCTTCTACAAGACCGGTAAAACGTACGTCAACAGTATGCGCTAAGAGATCTTCCTCACGCAAATTGTACTTGTGTAGATATTCTCCTGGAAGATAAACGCGATTTCGGTTCAAATCCTCTCCTACATCTCGTAATATATTGGTTATCTGCATTGCAATTCCAAGTTTTATTGCACCCTCAGTTAACCTCGGTGTTGGATTTGGAGCAAGGATTGGTAAAAGCATTAATCCAACAGAACTCGCAACTCGAAATGAATAATGTTCTAACTCAGCTAATGTACGATATCTTACTTTCTCAAAATCCATTTTTTGTCCTTCAATCATGTAATAGAAAGGCTCAGGATCCATTGTAAAACTAGTAAAAACATCGTTTAGTGCTACCCATAACTTATTCTTTGGTGAAAAGTTCCCTTGAATAAACTGGTCAAATTCGCACTTGAATTGTTGTAATTTTTCGAGTGAATGAAGTTCATCGACAATGTCATCCACTTCCCGACAAAATGTATAGACTGCCCAAACAGCTTTTCGTTGTTGCTCAGGTAGAAATGAAAATGCTTTGACAAATGTTTTCGAATTTGCGTTCATTACCTCATAACAATATTGATAAGCTTCATGTAATTTGCTCATAGTGTTTATTCCTTTCCGTTAGAATATGGTTGACTAAGAGTTTTGCTCCTTGCATGACAATTGGAACTCCACCCCCTGGGTGCACACTAGCTCCTACTACATACAAATTTTCGTATTCAAATGGCTTGACCTGTGGTCTAAAAACACCTGATTGAGTTAATGTTGGCGCTATACCGAAACTTCCTCCTTGGTATAACCCATCAACATAAGAGTCTTTTGGTGTACGTATTTCTTTCCAAGTAATATGGTCACGCAAGTTCGGAAACCCTCGCTCTTCTAATTCACCAATGATCTTGTCAACATAGGTATCAATGTTTTCCCAATCAATATCGAGGCTTGCCGGTACCGGAACAAGCGCATACAAGACGCCATGACCAATAGGTGCCAGACTCGCATCAATAATCGAGGGATGAAACGTATAAACAGCAGGGTCTTCTGGCAATCTCTTATGAACAAAGACTTCTTCCATATGCTTTTGTAAATTTTCACTCATAAAGAATTGATGAATAACATCATTCTCGTATATTTTCGAAAGACCTAAGTAGATCAATAGACACCCAGAAGAAGCTACAAATTGTTTCTTCATTTTCACATTTGGTAGTAGTTCCTTTATTTGAGGAAAATCTCCATTGTAGATGATTTGTTCAAAATCTAGTTGTTGGCTATTTGCAACAAGTCCAGTAGACCTTTTGCCTTCAACTAGTATTTCTTCTACCTTCGTGTCAAAACAAAACTTCACACCTCTTGCGTGTAATTCCTCTACTAAAATAGAGACTAGACTTGCATAACCACCTTTTACATACCAGACTCCATGAAAATGTTCACTAAAAGGGACTAGAGAATAGAGGGCTGGTGATCTAAAAGGCGCACCTCCAATATATAAAGTTTGAAATGAGAATGCTTCTTGCAGAATAGGGTGACGAAAATACTGTTTAGCTTGATTTTTAACTGTTTGATAGGCCTTTAACTTCCATAATGTTTGAAGGTTAGGTACGTTCCAAAAATCTCTTTTATTCACGAATTCACGATCTAAGAATGCTTTTTTGCCTTCTGTAAAGTTGTACTCCATATCTCGCAAATACTGATGAAAGTTGTTTCCTTCACCAGGAAAGTTTGCTTCAATTTCTGCTACCTGTTCGGTAAGATCACTCCACTTAGTAAATGAACGCCCATCTTTATACTGAAGTCGATACAACGGATCGCAACGGACTAAGTCAATTTTGTCTAAGTCAATTCCAACCTCTGTCAAAATCTCTTTTAACATTTCAGGTAACAGAACGATCGTTGGGCCTCGGTCAATTTTGTATTCACCATTTCCGATAAACGATAAACGTCCACCAGCTTCTTTTTCTTTCTCAAAAATGGTGATCTCATAGCCGTGCTTACTTAAATAGAGAGCTGTAATTAAACTACCGATTCCCGAGCCAATAATAGCTGTTTTCATTACGCATTCCTCTTTTTCTTATTATGAGACTCAACAATGCTACGAGCGGTAATCCTAGCAGACTCAAAAATGGTTGGCAAACCACTGCCAGGATGTGTTCCTCCGCCAACAAGCCAGCAGTTGTTTAATTCTTGAAACTGATTATGTGGTCGGTAGTACATCATCTGTCGTAAATGGTGAGCCAAATTAAAGGTGGCGCCACGGTATACATGAATGTCTTGGTCCCAATCTAATGGGGTAATCATTTTTTCTTCTTCTATATGAGCTTCGAGATTTTTGTAATCTGTTTTTGTCTCTATTTGCTCTAATACAAGCTTTCGGAATTCATGCTTGTGCTTCTCCCAATCTATTAGACTATAATTATTTGGAACCGGAGCTAGAATATATAACGCCGATTTTCCCATAGGGGCCAACGTTGGGTCAGTAATTGATGGATTATGAATATAAATCGATGGATCCTTGGAAAGCTTTTTCGTTTTCGTAATTTCCTCAACGTTCTTTTTATAATCATCTGAAAAAACAATCAGATGGTGTGGTAAATCAAACGTTTTATTTACTCCAAGGTACAACATAAATGTAGAACAAGAATAATCCTTCATCTCTAACTTTTGTTTTGAATGTTTCTTTAAGATGTCATCTTCTACTAACGATGTCATGGCATGGGCAAAATCCGCATTTACCACTACCTCATCAAAACTTAGCGACTCGCCATTCTCCAATTGGATGCCCGTAACATTTTTATGTTTATCAATGGTTAGTTTTTTCACACCACAGTCTACATGAATGGTTCCGCCTAACTCATTAACCACCTTTGCCATTGCTTTTGTTAATTGATTTAATCCGCCCATCGAATGGAAGATACCGTATTTATGCTCCATATACGAAAGGATACTAAAAGCTCCAGGACATTCCCATGGCGACATTCCTAAATACTTGGATTGGAAAGTAAACGCTAATTTTAATTTTTCATCAGTAAAGTATTGACTAAGGACATCGTAGAGTGATTGATTAAGAGAAAGTTTTGGAAGTGCGCGAATCGTTCTCCACCGCATGTAGTCAAAAAGTGAGTTATGACGATTTTGTAAAATTGGCATTAATGTAGCCATCTTTTTTTCTGTATCCCTCATAAATTTTTCATAACCTTCTTCGTTTCCTGGAAAGTCTGCTTGAATTTTCTTTTTCGTTTTTATTTGATCGCGGGATGGTGAGAAGCTTTTGTCCGCGAACTTTAATTCATACATAGGCTCTATTTCTACTAGATCGACATAATCTTCAAGCTTACGACCCGTTGCTGCAAAAATTTCTTCTAGGATGTGCGGCATACTAAAAAACGTCGGTCCCATATCAAACGTATAATCTCCCATTTGAACACTAGAAGTTCGGCCACCTACATATGGTTTCTTTTCAAAGACATCAACTTTGTAACCTGAAGAAGCTAATAACATTGCTGCTGCTAGTCCTCCAGGACCTGCTCCAATAACGGCAATTCGCTTATCACTCATCCCTATTACACCTCTTAACAGATTTATTGTATATTAAATATCCATCTATTGTATATGTTATGTACATCATATCTGTATTTTTCTGAAGAAGCAACAATAATACCTTACAGATTTTAAAATAAATAAGGCTGAGAGCAAGCTCCCAGCCAAACAATACTAGTAATTTAATTAGTCAATATCGGTCGTAGAGGTATCCAAGCAGGAGTCTCTTCAAATGTCCGAGCTAATTGAATTAACAAATCCTCACGCCCTCGTGACGCCATAAATTGTACCCCACATGGTAAACCATCCTCTGTTAGATGAAGAGGCAATGACATCGCCGGTTGACCTGTTAGATTAGCGAGTTGAGTAAAAGGTGTTCTCATTAAACTTGTCTCTACTAATCTATCTACGAAATTTGATTTTAAAAGAAGTTTGGTTAAACCTAATTTACTGACAAGACCAATAATTGATTGCTCTGTCGAACTTAACTCTAATTCTCCAATCTTTGCAGGCGGAAAAGCAGTTGTAGGTGTAATATAAAAATCATAGGTTTCATGAAAGTTTTCCATCGCAAAAGCGGCTAGATCCCATTGCTTTAAACTCATGACGAAATCTCCTGCTGAAACAGTTCGACCAATTAACCCTAATAACCAAGTAGTTGGTTCCACATCTTGCAACTTTACCTTACGACCATTTATCGCTTCTAGCTCTGCAAGTGTTGCCGCCACTTCACCAAAATATAACATTAAGTAACTATTAGCAATTTTCCTCCCATCAATGGGTGCCTCTTTTTCTTCAACAACATGTCCCATTTCTTCTAATAGCTTCACCGTATTCATAACAGCCTTTTTACACTCTGGATGTACATCAGTCCCCAACGGTGATCGAACAGTATAGGCAATTCTACATTTTCTATTTAAGGGCTGATTTACTAATCCTAAATAGCTTTCTTTTACCTCTGGTGCATGAAAGGCTGCTCCCTTTAAATTTCCAGCTAATACATCAAGCATCGCAGCACTATCACGAACGGATCTACTTAGGATATGGTCAACTGATGCACCTTGCCAGTTTCTCCCTGTAGTTGGACCAACTGGGGTTCTTCCTCTCGTTGGCTTTAACCCGAACAATCCACAATAAGCAGCAGGAATCCGGATAGATCCACCGCCATCATTAGCGCCCGCTATAGGAACCATGCCAGAAGCAACAGCCGCAGCGGCCCCACCACTTGACCCTCCAGGAGAATAGTCTTCATTCCATGGGTTGCGACTTGGTCCATGAAGCTTAGGTTCTGTAATTGCCATTAGAGCTAATTCTGGGACATTGGTACTTCCTAAGAAAATTGATCCTGCTTTTCTAATTCGACGAACATATTCTGAATCTTGTTTCGCAATGTAAGTCTTAAGAGCTTGTGAACCTGAAGTTATACGTTCACCTTTTACTTCTTGTGTAATATTCTTTACCAAAAATGGGACACCTGCAAATGGCCCGGCCATTTCGTGACTCTGTCCTACTGTTTTGTTCTGGTCGTAAAATTTATCAATAACTGCGTTCAATCTTGGATTTTGAGTTTCTATTTGTTTAATTGCTTCCTCTATAATTTCTGAAGTTTTTACCTGTTTGGTCTTCACTAATTCTGCTAAGCCTAATCCATCATATTTTGTATAACTCTCTCCTAGCATCCATTCCCACCCTTGTCCTATAGAGTATGTTTACAATGTTTATGTTTCCAGTGTTGTGCAGTTTTTTCCATAAATAACCTACTTACAATTAAAACTATGTGTATTATACTTTAGATAACAAGAATGTGACAAAAAAGTGAACATTTTTTGACTAAATTATGAACGTTAATTTTGAGGGGAGTTTATGGCTATGTTATGGTTAGATATTGTTATTTTAATTGGATTATTGAGCGTGTTTATTCCTGCAATGTTTTCAATTATCGTTTGTCTAAAAACAAACAAAATTATTTTTAAAAGTTTACTAGTGACTATTTTTTCTCTTATTTTTGCAGGAGCACCGATCTTTTTCATCTTTTCGGGTTCACATCTGTACATAATGACTGGAATGATGATTTTCATTTCAGTAGTTGCAGGAATTTGTTCTTACAGCTTTTTCAAAAATCTACTAATTAACCAATCTCTTACACACAAACAAACGAAGGCAGGTTAATCCTGTCTTTTTTTTAGGCTCTTTTCGTATACATTGTGGCTTTTTTATCCTAAAATTATCGGAAAAACACCCTAGATGAAGATATCAGCCAATAAATTATGTAAGAAAAGTGCATTACTTACTAAATTAGTCGTGAATTCTTAGTGATTTGTGTAAAAATCCGGTTTTTGGGATTTTTACGAAAGCAACAAACTTTGCGAAAACAGCCTTTTATTATGAGTTGGGAGATTATGTTGAAAAAAGTAAGATAAAGAGCTGTTTCATCTAACTTCTTTCCATTTATTAGCCTATATCAGCGATACATTTAAATCAGTTAGCAACCATTTTGGTACAACAAAACGTGCTGTAATTAACGGATCAACGATTTGGCTTATTTCAATTTGACCAACAGCACTCATGAGCATCGTAACTTCTTCAACTGACATATTTGTTTTAGACACGATACGATCAACCATTAATTCAGTAGCTAATTTCGCCGCTGCATCCAATGTTTCTGCCGATGCAATTTGAGTAATAACTTCACTATTTTCAAGCATTGGCTGTTCCAATGACTCCCCTTTTATAACTTCAAGCGTAACCGTCGCTTTTCCTTCAACTTCAATACCAGAAACACTTATTTCTCCATCTCCCATAGCAGCGTGGAAGTCACCCAATCCGAATAAAGCACCCGTAACAAATACCGGAAAATATAAAATTGCGCCCTCTTTCACCATCTTGTTATCCATGTTCCCCCCATGAGCACCTGGTGTACCACAAGAAACCCCTTCTCGTGCTGGAGCCACTCCAATTACACCGATCATCGGATTTAGTGGTAGAACTAGCTCATTAAAGATCGCTTTCCCCTCACGAATTGGGATGATCTTTGATTTCATTTCAGAAAAACGGTGGCCCATCACACCAAGGTTTGGCCCAACAACCATTACCCCCTGCTCACCGATTTCAAGTTTTTCGATCTTTACCTTAAGAACATCACCAACTTCCGCTCCTTCAACAAAGATAGGTCCCGTTGCTGGATTTACCCGGTTCCAATCTAATTCAGCAATTGCCATCTCCTCAGATTGGATTTGATTTTCAAAGCAATCATATGTAGAAATTTCAATGGTTGTTCCAGATGAAACAGTTAAAATTGGTGAATGCTTCTTATTGAAATCATAGATAACAGACTGACATGATAATTTCTCCACCTTATTCCCCTCTTTCTTACAAATTTTATTCTTATTAATTATATAAGAAACACTAGTGTTTAGAATAGCATGAATTTTCTAAATAAAAGTTTTGAATAAACCATGATAATTTACAAATAATACATAAAAAAGATGGGGTGAATTAATGGGGAATGCACAATTAGATGCTTTGAAAAACATTACAGAAAAGACTGAACAACTAAGTAATCTACACCTTGATTACTGGCAACAATACGCCAATATAGATACTTGGGGTTTCAAAACCGTACTCCTAATGTTCATTGCCCCTTTAGTTTTGCTGTATTTTACGATTGATCGAAAGAACATTCTTTTGATAGGTTTTTATGGATTAAACATTCATGTATGGTTTAGTTACATTAATATAACTGGGGTTAGATGGGGATTTTTTTCCTATCCTTTTGAATTAATTCCTTTCATACCTGGAAATTTAGCTTTAGATGCTGCCTTAATTCCGGTTCTTTTTATGCTTGTTTACCAGTGGACGATCAAACATAGGAAAAACTTTTATCTCTATTCACTAGCACTATCTGCTGTATTATCCTTTGTGTTTAAACCCTCACTTGTATATTTTGAATTATTTCAATTGCATAAGGGCACGAATTATCTTATCTTATTTCTTTTGTATTGTGTTATCTTCCTCTTTTCAAAATTAATTACGAATTTGTTCTTAAGAATGCAAAGAAATCCACATGTAGTAGAAAGAGATGCTTAAATTCTGAAGCATCTCTTTCTACTTTATATATATAACTGAACTTTCCCAATTTCCTTTTGTGTCATCAAAAATTTTAACTAGACAAACACATATTTTTGTATTAACCATATTCTATTATTAAGATATATAGCTAGAAGGTCCAAGCTTTGGCCTGTCTTCTTTTAGGTGCAAAATTTACCATTACTCATAACCTTACTTGGTGGTGTTATTTAATGAAAGCATATGTAATTAAAGCGAAAAAAATAGTAACCGTAAGTAAGAAGGGATCGATTGAAAACGGCGCAATGGTCGTAAGATTTGGTAAAGTCCGTGAAGTAGGTAAATGGGAGATGATAAAACAACAATTTGCTGACCTAGAAGTCATTGATTGTTCAAATCACATAATTACACCCTCATTGGTGGATTGCCATACGCATTTACTAGAATATGGCCCTTCAACTTTGTATCCAGTGGCAAATGCAACTCATTTTATGGCTGGAAATGCCCTCCTACTTCAAGCTCTGTTATCAGGAATTACCGCTATAGGAGAACAGATTTCTGGGCAACCACAAGGCGATTTTTCAATAGAAGATTATCGAGAGGTCGTCCGGAGTTTACCAATCAATGTTTCTTTTGCTGCCACTAGTATCTCCACTTACCTTAAAACGATCACTACTAACAATTCAATTACAAAACCAAAGGATATTGAAAAAGGTGACTTAACCAATCCAATGCTTGTCTTTCAGCTGGCAAGAGAAAGTGACTATCCAGGGGAGAATTTATTCATTAATGTACCCCCAGCAAATTTCATAATGAAACAAGGACCAAAAGCAGGAGAATTCATGTACACCATCTCTGAACTTAAAGACATCGTCAAGACATTTCACACCTTAAATAAAAAAATTGGTGTTCATGTTGCTGGAGAGGAAGGTATCCGAATGGCGTTGGAAGCAAACGTCGATGTCCTTCACCACGCCCATGGCATTACAACCGAGTTAATCATATTGGCGGCAATACAAGGAACAAAAATTGTTGCCACACCATTAGGTGGTACTCATTTACCGCCAAACTCACCTGAGAACATAGTTGAGCTTACAGTTCATAATATCCCGGTATCAATTGCAACTGATGCATATCTTCCGCCAGACCCTAATGTTTCATGGTTACCATTTCAGGATCAAAAACTCCGCGGTCCTGAAGTACTCATGGAAATCGCTCATCCAGCAATGCAACTGTTAAAACAACAAAATTTTGATGAAAACAAAATTCTAGCCCTTCTTACAGCTAATCCTGCTCAAATTCTCGGTAAAGAAAAGCTATTCGGTAGTTTAGCGAAAGGGATGGATGCAAATTTCCTTGTGTCAGAGGGGATACCTGGCTTAGAGATCACAGACGTGAATAAAATTAAAGCTGTCTACTATAAAGGGGAAAAGGTAATTAGTCGGAATTGAAACGTTCTCTCTTTTTGTGGTGAAGAATTATACGAAAGAGTTCCTCAAAATGAAAAAGAGTACGAATGTATCCGTACTCTTACTTAGTATTGTTAATCTCTCATTAATTCACCGTCATAGCTTGTAATAATCTTATACAAATCAGGACGACGATCGCGGAAGATACCCCATTCAATACGTTGTGTTTCTAGTTGATTTAAATCAAACTCTGCAACCAACACTGTTTCCTCATCACGTCCTGCTTCAACAACTTTGTTTCCTTGAGGGCCAGCAATAAACGATGAACCATAGAACGTAATACTTGAGTCCTCATCTACTTCGAGGCCAATGCGGTTAGAAGCAATAACCGGCATAAGGTTAGATGCAGCATGTCCAAGCATGCACATTTGCCAATGATCCTTCGAGTCAATTCCTGCATCTTGTGGCTCAGATCCTATTGCTGTTGGGTAAAACAATAACTCAGCACCCATTAACGCCATACATCTAGCTGCTTCCGGATACCACTGATCCCAACAGATTCCAATTCCAATTTTTGCATAGCGTGTTTTCCAGACTTTAAAACCTGTATCACCTGGATTAAAGTAAAACTTCTCTTCATACCCAGGTCCATCTGGAATATGACTTTTACGATACTTGCCTAAAACTTCACCATCAGCATCAATTACAGCCAACGAATTGTAACGAGCATAGTTTTTCTTCTCGTAAAAACTAATTGGTAAAACAACTTGAAGCTCTTTGGCAACTTTCTTAAAGTGATTAATCGCCTTATTTTCTTCTAGCTCAGTGGCATAAACATAGTAATCTGCTTTTTCTTTTTGACAGAAGTACGGCGTCTCAAATAATTCTTGTAAAAGGATGATTTGTGCACCTTTAGCCGCTGCCTCTCTCACTAGCTTTTCTGCTTTTTGAATGTTTTCTTCTATATTAGTAGAGCAGCTCATTTGCGTTGCTGCTACGACAACTTTTCTCATTTATTTCACCTCAATTTTTTCTGCAATCATTTGTTGTGTAGTACAATGGACGTTTCCACCTTCTTTAATAATTGCCATCCCATCAATTGTGCGTATACGTTTCGTTGGATATAGGCTTGCTAACACTTCTACAGCTAAACGATCTGTATCTTTAGCATCTTCACCAAAAACAGGAAGGATAATGCCATCATTCACGAAATAAAAATTTAAATAGCTTAAGGTTAGACGCTGCTCTTCAAAAAATCGCTTTGGCGGTTGTTGAATTTTAATAATATCTAACTTTCGCCCTTTAGCATCAACAGCATTTTCTAGAATGCTAAGATTTTCATTAGTAATTTCGTAATTTTCATCAGTTGGATCCTCACAGACCTGAATAATAACTTTCCCAGGCGCAGCAAAGCAAGCAATGTTATCTACATGTCCATCTGTTTCATCACCGCTTAGACCGCGTTTTAACCATATTATTTTTTCAACATTTAAATACTGACGTAATGTTTCCTCAATTATTTCTCTTGATAGTTCAGAGTTTCGATTAACATTAAGTAAGCATTCTTCTGTTGTAATTAGTGTTCCTTCACCATCCACATGAAATGATCCACCTTCCATTACGATAGGCGCATCAAAACGTCTTATACCAAAGTGTTCAAGAATTTTTGGTGCTACTTCATTATCTAAATCCCATGGCGAATATTTTTCACCCCAAGCATTGAATTGCCAATTAATAGCTGCTCGTACCCCATGTTCATTTAAAATAAATGTTGGACCGTTATCACGTAACCAAGCATCATTATGTTCAATATCTAATAACTCAATAGTTTCTCCACTAACTCTTTCTTGAACATCCTTCAGTTGATTTTGATTTACCAAAACTGTAATTGGTTCAAATTCTGCTATGGCCAAAATAAGTTCAACATATCCTTGGCAAACAGTTTCGTAATCCTCTGGAAAGCACATCGAGCTTTGCACTGGCCAAGAAATTAAAGTTCGTTCATGAGTTGACCACTCTGGTGGCATTGTATATCCTAATTCTTTTGGTACCATACCCTATTTCCCTCTTTACTATTAAGATTTCCTATTATTCTACTATCACATAATAATAGTTTTTGTCGAATAATGCTAGCGTCCTAGCAAAAAAATAGTAAATTACCCTAGAAAAGTTTGTTCTCCACTGATTTTCATACTTTTTTAAATTCCCGTTTTAAAAAAACATTCTTCTACCCTAGTTCTTCTCTACTATTTGAACTAATCTTCTAGTATTCTTACATGACTTATGGCTCAATTTCCCACCTTTTCGCTTTAGACCCCTCAAAATAGTGTATAGCTCCGTATAGATAAATAAGAAGAAGAAAATTCCCAATATAGAGAGGAGATTGATGACATGATACATAATGTTACTTACATGAAAAGACACCCACTGATTACAAGGCCAGATAATGTTTACAAAGGAAGTGACCGCCGAAATCGCCAACAACAATTGCCCGAGAAAAATCTGACAATAAACATAGAAAATCAACCATCATTTGCTACTTATATTGAGTTATATAGTGAACAAGAAAGATCAACAACGATAGATGTAAGAATTTAATAGTTCTCTTAACAAACAGGATCCTGATATTTTTTATAGCGCTTATATTTACAAAACAACACTCGTAACATTTATTGAGTGGTTTTTAGCGTACGCTCTTTTTATATTCCGCCAATGTGAGTAATATTAAGCTTTTCTTGGAACAATAGACATGGAATTTATTGTTCAAGTCAAGAGAGGCGGCTAACTTATGTCGAAACAACAAATAGGTGTAATTGGTTTAGCGGTAATGGGAAAAAACTTAGCTTTAAACATTGAGAGCAGAGGCTACACAGTATCCGTTTTTAATCGTTCTTCAGAAAAAACGGAAGAAATGTTACGAGAATCTAGTGGAAAAAATATTGTAGGTACATATAGCATTGAAGAGTTTGTTCAATCATTAGAAACACCTCGAAAAATTTTATTAATGGTCAAAGCAGGAACACCAACCGATGCAACAATTGAACAACTAAAGCCGGCACTCAATAAGGGTGACATTATTATCGATGGTGGAAATACCTTTTTTGTCGATACGCAACGAAGAAATAAAGAATTAAGTGCCCTAGGAATCCATTTTATTGGTACTGGGGTTTCAGGCGGCGAAGAAGGTGCTCTTAAAGGACCTTCGATCATGCCAGGTGGACAAAAAGAAGCTTACGATCTAGTGGAGAATATTCTTAAAGATATTTCTGCAAAAGTAGATGATGACCCTTGTTGTACTTATATTGGTCCTGATGGTGCTGGCCATTATGTAAAGATGGTACACAACGGAATTGAGTATGGTGATATGCAGTTAATTTCAGAAGCATATTTTTTAATGAAACATGCCTTAGGCTTAGACGCCAGGGAGTTTCACGAAATATTTGCCGAGTGGAACAAAGGTGAACTAGACAGTTATTTAATTGAAATCACCGCTGATATTTTCACAAAAACTGATGAAGAAACAGGAAAGCCACTCGTTGATGTTATTTTAGATACAGCTGGGCAAAAAGGGACTGGAAAATGGACCAGTCAAAGTGCCTTAGATCTTGGTGTACCGTTGCCAATCATTACGGAGTCTGTCTTTGCACGATTTATTTCAGCTATGAAAGATGAACGTGTAAAAGCTAGTGAGGTATTAAAAGGCCCAGAACCAGTCACATTAAATGAGGATAAACAGTCATTCATTGAGGCCGTTCGTAAAGCTCTTTATATGAGCAAAATTTGTTCCTATGCCCAAGGCTTTGCACAAATGAGAGCTGCTTCAAACGAGTATGATTGGAATTTAAGCTATGGTGATATCGCGATGATTTTTAGGGGTGGTTGTATAATTAGAGCCGCATTCCTCCAAAAGATTAAAGATGCTTACGATCGTGATCCACATCTACCAAACTTACTGCTTGATACTTATTTCAAGGATATTGTAGAGGGCTATCAAGGAGCTCTACGAGAAGTAATCGGTCATGCGATTACTCGTGGAATTCCTGTCCCTTGTTTTTCAAGTGCCTTGGCTTATTTTGATAGTTACCGTACTGCTTCCTTACCTGCCAACCTTCTTCAAGCACAACGTGATTATTTTGGTGCGCATACGTATCAAAGAATAGATAAAGAAGGAATTTTTCATACAGAATGGATGGAAAAATAATCTCATAATTAAGATGAGGAGCTTTTCCAAAAATATAAAGGAGTGCACTTTTGCACTCCTTTACTACTTTATTCTTCTTTTAAACCCTCAAATAATAATGCTCTAGCAGGAGCGCCGTCAATTCCAGCTAGCTTCAATGGACTAATCACCATGAAATATTGTCCTTCTGGTATTTCCTTTAAACGCAACCCTTCTACAATAATCACATTGTTTGTGAATAAGGTTTTATGGGTTGGATGTCCCTCCTGGCTACGCTCAATTCCTAAAGTGTCAATACCAACTCCACGAATGCCAATTTCAGCTAAGTACCGAGCTCCAGACTCCTCTAAATAAATAAAGTCAAAATTAAACTCTTCGTCAAATGAATTTTTCGTTTTTAAGATGATAAAATCATCTCTTTGGATCTCAAAACGTTCTAAATCTTCTTTGGTTACCTTATCATTTACACCGGTTAAATCAAATACTTTACACTGTCCAACTAATTTTTCTATGGAGATAGTCTCAATCGTTTCTCCATTTACGATCATATGTAGTGGTGCATCCACATGCGTACCCGTGTGAGCATCTATTTCTAACCTCGTTTCAGTTACATAACCATTTGTAACTGTTGTAAGTTTTGGTTGCTTTTCCTTCTTGTCTTTATAGACAGGCATGCCTTCAAAAATAGGTGATGAAATATCGTACACCTTCACGTCTATCAATCCTTTCTGTTCTACATTGAGTCAGATAATGACCACCAATGAAAATCATCTTTAGCCAGTAATACATTTGCTTCGTCAGGTCCCATTGTCCCCGCGGGATATGTAGATATACTTGTAACCTCATCATTCTCCCATATTCTAGAGATTGGATCAACAAATTGCCATGACAAAGCTACCTCATTCCAATGTGTAAAATTCGTAGCATCTCCTCGCACACAGTCATAGAGAAGTTTTTCATATGCCTCTGGAGTATTAAGTACATCTTCACAGTTATTGCAGTAATCTAGCTTGACTGGTGCAATCCCTATTTTTTTTCCTTGTCTTTTAGCATTCAAAGAAAGCGTAATCCCCTCCATTGGTTGAATATGGATAACCAATAAATTGGGATTTAGATGTTGTTCGCTATTATTATAATAAAGGTTCATTGGTATATCTTTAAATTGAACCACAATTTTTGTTGATTTTTCTTTCATCCTTTTCCCAGTTCGGATGTAGAAAGGTACATTAGCCCATCTGAAATTATCTATCAAAATTTTTCCAGCCACATACGTTTCAGTCGTTGATTTTTCACTTACATTATTTTCTTCTCGATAACCTATGACACGCTCTCCATTAATTTCCCCACTGCTGTACTGGCCTCTAACGAAATACTCATGAACTTCTGTTTCCTTAACAGGCCTCATCGCCCGTAACACCTTAATCTTTTCACTGCGAATTTCATCAGTTGTTAACTTAATCGGTGGTTCCATCGCAAGGAGTGAAACCATTTGAAGCATATGATTTTGAACCATGTCTCGCAATGCCCCAGATTTTTCGTAGTAACCTCCCCGATCTTCAACACCTAATACTTCACTTGAAGTTATTTGTATATTAGCTATGTAGCGATTGTTCCAGAGCGGTTCAAAAATAGCATTCGCAAAACGGATGACTTCAATATTTTGAACCATTTCCTTTCCAAGATAATGATCAATTCGGTAGATCTGATCCTCGGTAAAGGCTTGGCTAATCTGTTCATTTAATAACTGCGCTGAAGGAAGGTTATGTCCAAACGGCTTTTCAATAATTAAACGGCTATAACCACTTGTGTTAGTGAGACCTTCTCTTTTTAAGTGCTGGGCTATTTCACCGAAAAACTCAGGTGCCATTGCCAAATAGAAAATTCGGTTTCCTTCTACCTGATATTCCTCATCTAACTGCACTAACTGGCCCTTCAGGTCTACATATGAATTCCTATTTGTAACATCGAAAGGATGATAATAAAAATGCTGTGAAAACTCTCTAGTGTATGCATTATCTGTACCAACGGATTTTACAACATTTGTTTGAAATTCTTCTTGTGATAACTCACGTCTACCTATCCCAACAACTGCAAATTTTTCTGAGAGCTGTCCTTTGGAATAAAGGTTATAAATAGATGGGAATAATTTTCTCTTTGCTAAATCCCCAGTTGCACCGAAGATTACAACGATTGTCTTGACTTGCTCTGTTATTTCCATTAGCGAACCTCTCTTTATCGTCATTCTGTGGGCAAATCCTAGTGATTAGCATTCCATAAACGACAAATTTTAGTATCTTATCTATTTATGAAGAGAAAATTTTAAAAAGGCATCTGAGAATAAGAAAAGCGCAAGGCGCCCGCCTATCGGCGACAAGCAAATGTTCTGACCGATAAAAAGTGTGCTCTTTCACTTTTAATCTAGGAAAAAGAATTTCACTTTTTCTTCGGTCAGGTTATTTGACCTCGAGCCGATGGCGCCTGGAGCTAGACCATTTTTAAGTTAAAAATTATATACTTTCTTATGTTATGACAAAAAAAACACGCACTCTGCGTGTTTTCACATTAGGTTTCTTAGTTTCCTTCTAATCTTTGCTTAGGATCTATCTCGTTACCAGCTAGTCGTTTTGATAACGTCTTACGCCAACTCGCTGAAAGTGCATCTACTTCTAAAAGTGTATTTATCGCTTCAAAATTACTCTTATCGTGGTGCATAATCTTGTTAGCGTAATAAACTGAAATTTTATGTGGATGTTTTTCCAACAAATTGATGGTTGCACCAGGCTCGACAATTCCTACTTTTATGACTCGGAAATAGTAGCCCGTGTAGCCTGTCTCCTCAACTAAAACTGGCAATTGAGAAATACTATGTTTGGCAGCGAGCTTAAAACACGGTTGTCTAGGTTGACTAATTTGAACAACTGCTTCTCCTACCTGAAAAGTATCCCCGATGCAAACATCGCCTTCGGTCAATCCACTAACTGTTAGATTTTCACCAAAGGCACCGTACTCTAATTTTCGGTTTAGTTCCTTTTCCCAATATTGGTAATGTTCAACTGGATATACGCAAACAGCCTTGTCCACTCCACCATGATGAACGAGATCGGCCTGTTGATCTCCATCAAAATTCTCTTTTCCCAAGAAAATTGCTTCTGTAATGGCAGTTTTATAAATCCCTGTTTGAATTTCCTTGTTTTTGTACTTTATATTCTGTGGTTTTCCAATATTTATTGATTGGATTTTTGGCTTTGTCATCTAGGTCATCCTTCCTTTGTTAGCAAGTTACGATAGATACGAGGAATACTGCACCAATTTAAGGAATAACAATAATATTTGTCGTAACTCTTCGTTCTACCCCATCCGATGGTTTATTTAATATTTTCCCATTATAGTAAAAAGTACTTGAGCCACCACCATCTAAATTATAAGCATCACGGATATTAAACTCTAGAAGTTTATCTTGTGCTTCTTCAAGTGTAACCCCATTACTCCAGCCACCTCGCCTTCCATCGACCACCATGAAGAATAGGTCCCCATTATCAAAGTGGCCAATTAGTGTTCGAGGGTGTCTAGTGTTGGCCCACCTTGCAGGGATTGGCTGCTTTTCTCCCGACTTTAACAAGGTAGGTAGGAAGCTCGCCCCTTGCATGACTTCAAGTTTTTCAACGTCTGCTCTTGAAGTAACGTTTCCACCAACAAGTCTACCCTGTTTATTAAACCCAATAAAACTCAAACTGGTATCATAAAAGGTCACAATTTCTCCATCAACAACCGTTATCCCAATTGGATAAAGCTTGCCATTTTGTCTTGTAAATCCTCCTGCATTGATCGCAAGGATTGCTCCAGTTCGAGCTGCTGATTGACTAGTAGTTTCACCATCACTGGCAATTTGATCATTTGCTAAAACCATCCGAATCGCATTTGGGTTTTGGAGACGCACTTTCGCCATATAGCCTCTGTAACCTGCTTCTTCTAAAGAATAAATTTTAACAATAGAATTTTCTCCAAATGTTTGCCCTATTGGATCACCTAGCATTGTCGCTAATAATTGTTCAATTAAATCCGCAGACATTTTCTGTTGTCTCGCACTTACATCGACAATTGACTCAAGCCTCGCCTGTTGTTCCATATACGCAAGTAACTCTTCGTGAGCACTTTCTTGGACAAGTTCTAAGATTTCATTGGAAATCTTTGTTACGGACTGGACTTCTGAAATTAACTCTCGTTTCTCAAAGAGATTTTGTCTCATGATTTCGTGTTGAATTTTTATCGTTTGTTGATCTTCACTGAAACTAGGGTCTTCTAGACCAATATAGGGATTTGTTATGTTTAAGTACAAAGCTACGCCTAGAACAGGAGCTAGTAGGGAGACTAGAAAGAGTTGAACCTTAGTGAGCACGTGCTGCTTCCTCCAATTTTTTCAACTGCGCCGTTAGCTCATTCAAACGCTTATCTAGTTCCGTAATCCTTTCTTGCAATGCAACTCTCGTTTGATCGCTCCCAGTGATTGTCTCCCCAGTAATTTCTAATGCATCTTTAATAACACTAATTTCATTAGAAATGATTGTTAGTTCCTCTGTTGAATGTTTCAATTCCGCATTAAACCGTTGCAACTGTTCAACAACTTCCTCATTCTGTTGACTCATTTCTTCCATTTGCTCATCTATATACGTATGGATTTCTGTAAAATAGCTAGTGGCATATGTATAGCCGCCGTATAGGAGCCCTATCCATATGAGAATAGACACAACAGCTAGCACAAGTCGTCTCCCATTTCCCATTTCCCTTTTTTTTCTTTTGCTTGAAGCTCGTTCATAGTTGTTTTCGTTTTGTAAACTCATCTTAAAACCCTTTCCTACATTTTTGTACCTACTATCTTATCACATTATGAATAGGTTTTAATTGATCCAAAGATTTTTCAACGAAAAAAAAATAGGTGTGAATGAATACTACATAAAGTCCCTAGGAAGAAACTGAATACAATCTGCATCAAAAACTGAACCTTTAAAAGTTGCATTTTATCGTCCTACCTCTGAGGTATCCTACGAATTAGAATAATGGGAAGTTTCACCATGAAGAAAAAACTTTCAAAAAAGGAAATTGTGAAGACAGACCATCATATAGTAAAACTAGCCGAACTTTCTAAATCAAACCATAGAGAGGTGACCAGATGATTTATCAGAAAATCCACAGTAATTTTAGACCTACCTATGCAAAATCACTTCATAATCGCCTTTACGATTCCGACTTTTTACAGGAATATGGTAATATCATTCGTTTGATTATCGACTCTACGGAATATTGGAACAAACTACGACAACGAGTAGATTACCTCGTCTACTCATTTGTATTAAAACACAGTTCCAAAGAAGAAGTTTCTCCAACAGAAAGCGATCCTCTTAACGTTGATAGTCTATTTGAATTAGTTGAACAGGATATGAAAAGACTAGATTTAGATTACGAAGCTATTCTAATTGATGAGCTTTTTCGTTCATTTACTAGATGTATTAAAGGAAATTTTGTTTATTCAGATACTCATTATGATTACTTTACCGCACCATATTTTTCAAGCGAAATTTATGGAGACTATCCAGATCAAGGAACAAGTTATTTAGATAATTTAACTGAGGAATTATTTGATGAGCCATTAGAGGTTCTTATTGAAAGTATAAAAAAGCGAGTCGATATCTGGGGTTAAAAGGAAAAGGGACATTTCGTAATGTCCCTTTTAAAGCTTTGCTAATAGAATTGTAATGATTAATGTAATTAGACCTGCCGAAAGGAAGACTCCCTGAAATTTCACTTGTTCCTTGGTTGCTTTATAGTCTTGTTGAAGTTTATCTTGGTACTGCTCATCCGGAGGAGTAAATGTTGTATAAGTTGGGCTAACAGCACTTCTACCATGGGTAAGCGTCTTATGAAGAGGAAAAGTTCCAAGTAGAAGCAATACAGAAAACCCAAATCCCCAGAGTTTTATCTTTTCCAAGTCTATTCCCTTTGTAAGCATTAATGAAGTTATGAATAGCAAAGTATAGATACAGACTGAGACTGCTGTCCCAATTCCAATTGTTCTTCTCATCTTAATATCTCCCCGCCTCGGATGGTTTTACTATCATTTTAGCAAAATATCACCATTTTAATGGTGTTAACTATTCCCATTTTAGATGATTTCCTACTTTGAAAGTTTTGAGTTATAATATATATTCACATACTTTTGTAACTAAAGGAGATTTTCATGATCGAGATAAAGACTTCCCCACTAACAGACGGTGAATTTAATAGAGGTGTGTTTGCAACAGAAGATATAAGAAAAGGGCAATTATTTCATGTAGCTCCTGTAATCCCATATCCGAATGTAGAGCACATACTAATTGAAGAAACAGCGCTAGCAGACTATGTGTTTGAATACGGAATAAATCACAGTGCTATAGTTCTAGGCTACGGCATGCTATTTAACCATTCTTACGAGCCTAACGCAACATATGATATCAAATTTGAAACTCATACATTTGAATATTACGCTTACAAAGATATTAAGGCCGGAGAAGAAATTTTAATTAATTATAATGGTGACGTAGATGATCGTGAGCCACTTTGGTTTATGAAGGAAGAGAAGGAAGAAAAGGAATAGTCAAACAAACCATCATTCTATTTGATGGTTTGTTTGTTTTCATACTTTGTCCAGTCTGAATTGCTAATTTGATTAGATAAGCGGATGATTTTGTCTTTTAGAGTTTGTGCTTTTGTCCCTGTCAGCGGTGTCGGTTGGAAATTATTGCGATCACTGACCGATGAAACACTAAAAGGGATGACATTAATATCCTTCTTCGTTGTTAGACTTCCACCTTGAACATGGAATGTTTGCTGAAATACAAAAGTATCTTTATCAGAAGGATTCCTATTCCCTCCAAACATGAAATTCCCAAGACTATAGACGATAAATTTATCCTTGTACATTTCTATCCCCTGCACAACATGGGGATGATGACCAACCACTAAATCGGCACCAGCATCAATGGTATGTCTACCTAATGACTTTTGTGTTTGATTAGGAACATAACTCTTTTCTTGCCCCCAGTGGAAGTTAACAATAATGATGTGTGTACCTTGACCTCTTAGTGCTTGAATATCCTCTTTAATTTGACTTCTAATTGTTGTTGTATCGTTCCAACCTGTATAACCTAAAAATCCAATTTTAACACCTTTAATGTCATGAATATGGTAGTCTTCATAACCAAAATAGCCGACACCTGCTTGTTTCAAATGTTTCTTCGTATCGTCATACCCTTTTTGTAGGTAATCAAACGTATGATTATTTGCTAGATTTACAACATCAATACCACCAAGAGTTAAGATTTCTGTATAATCCGGATTTCCCTTAAATGCAAACTGTTTTTTTGCTTTTGTAGTTGCAGTAGTAAGTGGACCTTCTAAATTCACCATAGTAAGGTCATCTTTTGAAAAGAGATCTTTGATATTTTTTATAAAAAAGGCATGTCCATTATTCTTTGCAGTTTGATTAAAGCTACCTTGATATCCATATGATTCATCGCTTCCCAAGGTAACATCACCTGCTGCGCTGATGGTAATGGTAATAACTTCTGGCTCTACATGTATTCTTAGTTCTTTTTCATTTGTCGTTACAACCGCTTGATTGCTTTTACCATCCCATTTCACTGTTCCCCCAAATGCCTCGCCTACAAACCGGAGCGGGACATATGTTTTACCTGCTATAATCTGAGGTGCAACATCTAAATGGATAGATTTATGATTTAGTTTTACAATCGGGTTATTGATCTCCATGGTAATCGTTACGTTTTGATTTGATGCAATAATAGATTTGTCTACCTCGTTCCATTTTACTTCAGCACCTAGATGCTCAAAGATCACACGCATTGGGACAAGGGTTCTCCCTTCTACCAACAATCCACCATCTATTGATTCCATTGCATGAACATGAACATGGGTAGATCCTAGCATAATCAATATTGCTAGAGTTACGATGATATACCTCAAAAAAAAACCTCCCTAGTAAATAGTATCTAGGGAAGTTTATTTTCAGAATACTAGATTTATGCTAGTTAATATTACCCTATAAGACCTTTTTTCATCGCTATTTTTTCACAACGGTTAAAATAAATAGGCGAGTGAATTCCCATTAGAATAGTTACGTCTGTCAAGGGAAGAGCTCCTTTCCTTACCTTTTGGTAGACTCTCCCTTCCTTTTGGTCACGTAAGAGCTCCTTGCGTTACTTTTTGAGAGTCTCGCCTCTCCTTTTGGTCACGTAAGAGCTCCTTGCGTTTCCTTTTGTGAGTCTCTCCCCTCTCTTGGGTCACGGAAGAGCTCCTTGCGTTTCCTTTTTGGAGACTCTCCCTCCTTTTGGTCACGTAAGAGCTCCTTGCGTTACTTTTTGAGAGTCTCGCCCTCCTTTTGGTCACGTAAGAGCTCCTTGCGTTACTTTTTGAGAGTCTCGCCTCTCCTTTTTGGTCACGTAAGAGCTCCTTGCGTTTCCTTTTTGGAGACTCACCCTTCCTTTTGGTAACGCAAGAGCTTCTTGCGTTACCTTTTTGTAGGCTCTCCTTTTGGTCACGTAAGAGCTCCTTGCGTTACCTTTTGAGAGTCTCTCCTCTCCTTTGGGTCACGTAAGAGCTCCTTGCGTTTCCTTTTGAGAGTCTCGCCTCTCCTTTTGGTCACGTAAGAGCTCCTTGCGTTTCCTTTTTGTAGGCTCTCCCTTCCTTTTGGTCACGTAAGAGCTCCTTACGTTACCTTTTGAGAGTCTCGCCTCTCCTTTTGGTCACGTAAGAGCTCCTTGCGTTACCTTTTGAGAGTCTCTCCTCTCCTTTTGGTCACGTAAGAGCTCCTTGCGTTACCTTTTGAGAGTCTCTCCTCTCCTTTGGGTCACGTAAGAGCTCCTTGCGTTTCCTTTTTGGAGACTCCCCCTTCCTTTTGGTAACGCAAGAGCTTCTTGCGTTACTTTTTGAGAGTCTCGTCTCTCCTTTTGGTCACGTAAGAGCTTCTTGCGTTTCCTTTTGCGAGACTCTCTTCTCCTTTTGGTCACGTAAGAGCTCCTTGCGTTTCCTTTTGAGAGTCTCGCCTCTCCTTTTGGTCACGCAAGAGCTTCTTGCGTTTCCTTTTGCGAGACTCTCTTCTCCTTTTGGTCACGCAAGAGCTTCTTGCGTTTCCTCTTTGCGAGACTCTCCTCTCTTTTAGGGAACGCAAAAGCTCCTTGCGTTACCTCAGCAGAGACCCTCCTCTCTTTTAGGGAACGCTAAATCTTCTTGCGTTACCTAAACAGAGACTCTCCTCTCTTTTAGGGCACGCAAGATCTTCTTGCGTTTCCTTTTGAGCGACTCTTTTCTTTTTTCGTAACGCTAGTCAACCTATGTTATTTTTCATAGCACTATTCATAATAAGAATGTTTTCCAAACCTAACCATCCTCATATTTCTCTGTAAAGCTACCCTCACCGCTTTTCTTGACTTAATGATCTTACACCACTCTTGAATGGCACCAACTGTTATTTTTCTATCTGGGAACAGTAAGTTATACTCTTCAACACTTCGCATTAGTGCCACTTCAACTTTTTCAACGGTGCCGCATGTCTTACAAACTAATTTTCTACTAGAAAGAGCATCTTGGAATGAGTTACACTTTGCGCAAATGACACCTTTTTTTAATTGGTCATATGTATAACTGGGTAATTTATTAAAGGGGTATTTTGTAGAGTGATTAGCATGAATGAGATTGGCTATCTCTCGGTGCTTGTTGGTAATTTTAGACGTTGTTTTCACGAATTTTTTTAAAAACATATTTAATTGAGTAGGTAGGATAATCGGAAGATCTCTTGGGGCTTGAAACAAAGTAAATTCAGGGTTATTAAAGATGAGGTAAGATTCTACTGGGATTGTAATATTGTGAGCTGAAAGCCACTGCCTAAAAAGGGTTTCACAGCGGTTAAGTTGGTGTACGGGGTTTTTAATCTCCTTGCCAGAATCAAAGTACCAATGATCATCATCAATGTAGTAGACACCTTCAGAGTATTTAACGTCAAGGTTGTACATTTTTTGCGGAGTTAAAACTAATGTATCAATTTGAAAAAAGGAGTTCTTATACTCTAGCAGCAAATCATGCAAAATCAAGCATTCATGTTCTGAAAGTTTGTGGCTAAGTAGATGATCAAAATTTTGTTCACCTTCAAGTCCCTTCTCAGCATTCAAATAATTACATTTTTCATTGTCCGATAAATCACCTCGATTATACAAAGACGTAAGTATTTTAAAGTCATCTGATCTCGTTCGATGTTTAATTACATCCATACCTGTTCCTCCTTTCACATTCTAAGAATAATATAATCATAAACTAGTAGAAATTCAAATTAATTTTCTTTTCTAAAACATTGTTGTAAAGTAAGCTTAAATACTTCCAGAAGGAGCCATACTTATGAGCAAGCCTGATAAATGTTATTGCCTTGAAATTTTTCGAAAAAAATACGGGAATCACGTGACAGGCAATTGCTTAAAGTTAGACTGTCAACGTTATCGACGTGAGAATAACATACCTGATAATAAAAGTGAAAATAATAAAAACTAACGTCCTCTTTAACTAAAAAAAGGAAACTCAATGAAATTGAGTTCCCCTTTTACTAAATGACTATGCCTTTACCGAACGATCCTTATCTTTTGGTGGCATTAATGCTCTCCAAGCTTCGATTATTAAGAAGATACAAAGAACAAATAATACGAACGCAGAAACTGCTAAGAAATACTTTTGGGCTAGAAAATTATTGTACATTAAAAGCATTAACGCAGAAATTGTTACAATGAACATGAAAACCATTGGGATAGCTGTGAAGTATGCTTTTACACCAATTTTGGTTAACCAAGCAGTAATTGCTAGTAACGCAAGGGCTCCTAACATTTGGTTCGCTGAACCGAATAATGGCCAAACCGAACTCCAAGTTCCTGAAAGAGCTAACGCTCCAGCACCTACTAACACGATAACTGTAGAAAGGTGGTTACTCTTTGCTAAACCAGGCATTTTTTGCTCGGCTAACTCTTGAACAGCATATCGCCCTAGGCGAGTCGCAGAGTCAAGTGTTGTTAATAGGAACGCCGATGCAGTTAATGCAACAAAAGACGTTGCCACTGCTTGACTAATTCCCCAATGAGACATGAAGAAACCAACACCTGCCGCAAATGCACCAATCGGTCCACCTAACTCAGCTAATCGAGTAGCAGCCTCCGCTTGCGTTAAGTAAGCAACTGAACCAATCGCAATAATAGCTAAGAAACCTTCAAGTAACATTGATCCGTAAGCGATAAACTTCCCATTTTTCTCATTATCTAATTGCTTAGCTGTTGTCCCAGATGATACAAGTGAGTGGAAACCTGAAATTGCTCCACAAGCAATTGTAATAAATAATATTGGGAACAAGAACCCTAATGTAGGGTTATGGAAACCTGTGAATGCTGGATAGATAAGTGTCGGATTCGCAAAAAGGATCCCCACTGCTCCACCAATAATCATTCCATATAAAAGAAACGCATTTAAGTAATCACGCGGTTGTAACAGTACCCAAACCGGTAGGACTGATGCAGCGTACGCATATGCTAATAGGATTAAAGACCACACTGATGCACTTAGTGATAACGGGAACGCTAAACCAACCCAAACCGCTAACAGCATGGCGATAATTCCTAAGACACTCGCAGATACTAAATTCATTTTTAATTGATTGACTAGAAAACCGAAAATGATTGCAATTCCTAAGAAGACTACGGACGCAGTTGCTGCAGATGGGTATGCAACAAATGTGTTAGAAACTAGAATGATAAACACACCAACAATTAAGATCAAAGTTGCAATTGAAAACGTAAGGAATAAGACCTGACCTCTTTTACCGATATACTCTTTAATAATGGTTCCAATTGATTGTGCTCTGTGTCGGATTGAGGCCTGCAGGGAAGTGTAATCATGAACTCCCCCAACAAAAATACTTCCAAAGATAATCCAAAGTACAGCTGGAACCCATCCAAATACTACCGCGGTTATCGGACCAACAATAGGTCCTCCACCAGCAATCGTCGCAAAGTGGTGTCCTAATAAAACTGGTTTTTTCGCCGGAACATAGTCTACGCCATCATACATTGTATTGGCGGGAGTCTCTTTATTTGGATCAATACGTAATTTGTTTTCGATATACTTCCCATACGTATAATAGGCAAAAATGAAAACGCTTCCAGCTATAGCTAATAAAAGTAATAAGTTCAAGTTTGTTCCTCCTTTTTCAATAACGATTTTAAAAATGGTTCCACATAGGTATCACCCTTGCGATGGACATAAACTTTTTCTGCATGTAAATCGACAATTGCTAGGTATAGTTCCGCCCACCCGTGCATTCCGTACTTAATGAATTTTACTTTTCGATATTTCCTCACCCCCTTAATGAATGCCTCTGTTACAGGCTGATCAGTAACGACAACCCCTAGGAAAATCGTTGACATATGTTCCTTATGATGAGCAACATACGAATTGATGTTTTCCCTTATATCTCTTTCAAACTGTTGGATAAACTCTTTAGTTAGGGGTTCCTCTCTAGTCGCAGCGAATACACATTGCTGATTTTCAATCCCCCATACCTTAATCGTCTTCGTAATTAAGTATTTCTCATCTCTACGTTTATACAATGCAGAAAACGCTAGTGGTGTCTGTCCGATTTTGTCTCCTCGATAAACATCAAAAAATACGACATATTTATTCATAATTTCATTGATATAGTGTTTCATTGTTTGCTGCGTCATTAGCATTCCATCCATCCTTTCTTAAAAACGAGAAATCCCTAGCGCGGTTATATGCTTAAAAAATCCAATGCCTGAAAGCTTTAATGTAAGCTGATTGTCCTTAGTAGGAATTCCTTTTTGAACAAATATGGTAAGATTATCTAACGTAATTTCTTCAAAAAAATTCACATCTTCTGGTTTTCCAAAATCAGTTGCCAATTCGATTGGTCCACCGCCACAACACCCAGCAGCTTTAAGCGTTTTGACTGTTAAGAACCCTCCTTTTTTCTCGATCCAGCTTCTTGCTTCATCATTAATGCTAATTGTTAATGACAATTCAAACACCACCTAAGCAAAAAGGTTTTTTTACACTCCTATTATTTTATTATTTAAATTTTAAAAAAATTATAACAATTATATCAATTTTTTCCAATATTTTTCTAAAAAAATAAACGCCAGGGTTCATCCCCAGCGTTTTTATCCACCTGATAATGGAATAAGCAGTTCAATAACATCACCGTCTTGTAGCTTTTTAGCTTCATCACTACAGATAACTCTATTAACAACTACTAAAGCGTCTTCATCCCATTTTAATCCAAGAGTTACTAAAAATTCTCCAATTGATAGTGTTTGTTCCAAGTAATACTCTTCTTGAATAATATCTAGATAAGGGATAAACGAAACTACCTTAACTATCATTTTATTTTTATAGGTCATTTCTAGTAACACCAATTGTCTCTAATTCATTCGCAGGAACATCAAATACCGTTTTGCTAGCTTTGTTTTCTTCTTCATAGAAATAATCTGGTAATTTATCTTGAGCCTTCGTAAATCCTGCCCTGCGATTAAAAGTGTGTTCTAGCTTTAACGTTTCGTTTGCTATTTTTAACATATCATCCCCGGTAAATGGCTCGCCGCTATAGCCTGATACTAAGTCAGCTAAGATATCCCAACGATTTTGTACTGCGCCTGAACTAAACATGCACATCCCTAAGTGATCCCAAATCGTATTAACAGTTTGGGCATTTTTGGATACATTTACCTGCCCCTCAGGTGCGTGATGATTAATTTGCACTCGTACAGTTTGACCTGCTGTATGGTCTGCCCCCATTGGCGAAGTCGCATAGGTCACACCTAACCCTTTCACGGCCCTAGGATCATACGCTGGCATCGTTTGACCTTTCACTGTCGGAACATGGGGTTCACCATAAATTTTCCCGATAATATCAGCACCGCTGCCAATAATTCTACCTAGTGGGCTGCCTTTTTTAACTTCATGCAATGCTTCTATTGCCGCTTTAGCATCGCCAAAAGAGATGACATTCTGTGCCATTAATACTCCTAATGCTCCACCTGTTTCAATTGTGTCTATCCCATATTCATTACAAAGACGGTTTAATTCTGCTATATCGTCTAGATCACTAATATCAAGATTTGATCCTAGTAACCCAATATTCTCGTATTCGATTGGTCCAGTCACTTTTTTTCCAGCTTTATTTACATACACATTCGAACAACGGATGATACAGCCAGGCATGCAGGCATGTGTTGGTGTGCCTTCTCCTCCCCGTTCCATGATCGTTTTCCGTAGCGTTTCTCCTGTAATATTTTTATAGTCTTCCATCGAGCCTATTGAAAAATTTCTAGTTGGAAGCGCGCCTAAGGCATTTGTTGTTTCTACTAGAGCAGCAGTTCCGAGTTCTGGGAGTACCTTTGCCGTCCCTGGAGTTTCCATTAACCAACTATGGTATTGCTTTAACGCCTGTCTAAAGCGTTCTTTATCTTTCGGTCTATTCTTTTCCACACCACTAGCATCAATGACAATTGCTTTTATTCCTTTTGAACCAGCTACTGCGCCTAAACCTCCTCTTCCGTTAAAACGAGTTGGCTCACCGTCTTTGTCTTGTCCTGCAATTGCGGCAAGATTCATTTTTTGTTCGCCTGAAACACCAATTAGCCAAACAGCAACGTGTTTTCCATAGGAGTCTCGTAACCACGTAGCTGTCTCACTCAGGTCTTTCCCTAAAATTGGTGTTGCATCTGCAAATTGCACACCATCTTTAGATAGGTGAATAATCTTAAAATCGTCCCGTATATTCTCAAATACCAACGCTTTAATCCCGAGCTTTCCTAGGGTCAGTCCAGTTATGCCACCTGCGTTAGCTTCTTTTATTCCACCTGTTAATGGACTTTTTGCTCCGACCGAATATCGGTCAGCACTAGAAGCTCCTGAACCAGTTAACAAGCCAGTAGCAAAAATTAATTTATTGTGAGCTCCTAGCGGATGACACGTAGCTGGGACTTCGTCATGAATTATTTTTGATGTTAGAGCCCTACCACCCAACCTCGAATAATTAGTCCCATCTTCCTCTTTAACCGTTAGCTTATTCATATCTATTTTTAAGATCTTCAATTGACAATCCCTCCCTATTCACTGGATAATTCATTATTTCTATTCTAATCCCTAGACAAAACATTTGTACATTCTTTACTCTGTATATTTTACACAAAGCACCTCAAACTAGCTTTAAAGGGGTGTTATGATGACAGATAAGAAAACAATCGCAGGAACAGATATTGAAGAAGTGAAACGGCTCAATTCCAAGTCCGGTCTTTCTTATAACGAGGCTAAGCTGCTTTTAGCAAAGCAGAAGGGGTTTGTAAAGGGAAAAAGGTAGTAAATGGGTACGGAGAAAAACTAACAGGCGCATAGACTCTATGGTCTATGCGCCTGTCTTGTCTTATAAGAATCACTCAATCTACGTCAGAACTATCATCATAGTCGTATCGGAAACCATCTGTTTGCGCAGAAGTTTCCTCTACGTTTTGCTGTTCTGTTGTTTGTATTGATTTTTGCTTAGTTTTTGGTACTTCGTTATGATCTTTTTGCTTCATTTATACAACCTCCAGACAAATATGCTAACCTTTCCTAGCATTTGTCAAAGAGTCCAGATGTATTCAAAAATCAAATTTTCAAAAAAAGAGGAGCATATGCATAAACAGCGGGTGTTCCACCAGAATGAACAAACAAAACGTTATCATTTGAATTAAAAAAGTGTTTTCTAGATAGGTCAATGAGACCTGCCATCGTTTTCCCTGTATAAACAGGGTCTAGCAAAACCGCTTCCGTACTTGCCACAAGTTTTACCGCCTCAACCATTCCCTCTGTTGGTAATGCGTAACCAGGACCGACATACTCATCAAAACAAGTAATCATTTCGCGTTTGAGGCTTTTTTCAACTCCAAGATGTGTTGTTGTTTCCTTTGTTAACTGATAAACCTTACCTTCTTGTTCGAGTTTGTTCCTGCTTACATTTATTCCAATTACCTTAGTGTCGTAATCTAAGCCAAGAAACCCAGCAACTAATCCTGCATGCATGCCACCACTACCACTTGCACACACGACATAATCAAAACGTACTCCCTGTTCTCTTCCCTGTTGAACTATTTCTTCAGCACAGGCAGCGTAGCCAGTTGCTCCGGTCACATTAGATCCACCAATTGGAATGACATAAGGGGTCCGCCCCATTTCTTTTACTTGTTCGGCAAGTTCCCTCATTTTTTCATAGACATCTGTTCCATTTGGAACAATTACCATTGACTCTGTTCCTAATAATTGATAAAGGAGAAAGTTTCCATTCGAATCTGTATGAAACTGTGATACTTCATTTTCCTCTAGTACTAACATACACTTCATATTTTCCTTAACACATGCCGCTAACGTTAACCTACAGTGGTTTGACTGAATACCTCCAGCTGTGATGACTGTGTCAGCACCTTGCTTTTCGGCGTCTGCAATAAGAAACTCTAACTTCCTCGTTTTATTTCCGCCTTCTGTTAAGCCGAGTAGGTCATCTCTTTTTAGATAGACATTTGGACCTCCTATGGCCTGAGAAAAACGTGACGCTTTTTCTAGCGGTGTTTGAAATTGGGTATATTGATTCCTTGGAAAATGTTTAAAATTCAAATGAATTCTCCTTTCAATTACCATTTTTCACTTCAAAATACTCACTTAAGATTTTAGCAAGAACATCTAATGGTGTTGTTTCAACTTGGCCATAGACTTTTTCAGTGAATAAATGAGTCGCGTTTGGCAACTCTCGTTTTAGCTGCTTCCTAAGCTTTTCACCAGATTCATCGGCATCGACCAGTATATATACATCAAGTTCTTCAACAGGTAAGATTAACTGTTCTAGCTTTTCTTCACTTAACGTACCATACGTACATATGATGTTCACTTGTTCAGCAAGGACTTGCTTCACTTTCTTGCGATCACTCGTTCCCTCAACAATAATTACCTTGTCTACCATACCATTTCACCCTTTGGTACTTAGAAATATAATTCTATAGTACCATTAATCCTAACAATTGGAAAATTGCCTTAATGAGTAAAAATTAAATAGCTAGATACAAAGTAAACGGCTACGAGTACAGCCGAAGGTAGCCAATAAGCGGTTTGAAATCTTGGCAACTTAAAGCGAACTAACGAATAAAGAACAATAATACTTAATACAAACGTCGCGATAGCTGTAATTTCATGTACAGAGGAAACAGCACCAATAATTGTTGCTGGACCGTAAAATACATCAGCACCTATTAATATTAAAATATTAAATAAATTACTTCCAAGGACTGATCCAATTGCTAGATTATAATTTCGTAGTTTAATAGCAATTAGCACAGAAACTGCCTCGGGTAACGATGTACTCGCAGCAATTAAAAAACTTCCTACAAAACTAGAACCTAAACCAGTAATTACTGCTATTTTATCCCCAGTAATAGATAACGCACTACCTGTAATTAAGATGACCACAGCCGCTATTCCAAAGCCAGTAATGGCTTTTTTTAATGAAACAGTAGTTTCTGGCAATTCTTTTTCTTCAGCTACTTCCATTTCTGTGCTGGACGCTTTTTTAGATAGTAAGTACATACCACCAACATAAACAGCTAACAAAATCAACGAATCTAGCCCAATTCCTAAAATAGTATATGGTAACTTTAAAGTTAGCGCGACAAATACAAGAAATGTCAACAGCATTCCTAGGTAAACTGTATAAACGTTACTTTCTGATGCACCTTTAAAAATTTGTTTTTTTCGGAAGTAAAGGTCAAAGCTAGCTATAATTAATAAGTTAAATAGATTACTTCCCAATACATTTCCCACTGCTAAATCGGGATTGTTAATACCAATCGCTGTCAAACTTGTTGTCACCTCAGGTAACGATGTAGCCCCCGCTAGAAATATGGTTCCGATCAGTAAGCCCCCTAATGACGTACGCTCACTAAGTACATCTGCATAGGTTGAGAGCTTCACCGCTGCGATTACTGTGATTGTTGCTGCTAAGATAAATAAGACAAAGACCATGAATACATTCCCCCTAAGTTTGCGAAAATAGAAAAAGACCCTTTTATGAAAAAGCTCTCGAAATAAAAGCTCTTTCATAAAAAGGTCTTGCGTACTTTGTAAAACACAAAGCTTAATGAACCGAGTGAATACATTCACCGAATTGACGATTCATTAACCGTTTGGTCGCTACTCCCCTTTTTGGGCTTATTCTTTTGTCGTAATAAATGTATCACACCTTTAAAAACGCGTCAATTGTTTTAGTTTTGGATTTTCGCAATGTTTCTGTAAATTATTTGTAAAGTTTCTCAATTAATGAAGGGGAATGTTTGTCACTAGGCGAATTGTAACAAAACAACATAATAAAGAGGTGTTTTAAGTAATGAACAAGACATTAATATTTGCTCATAGAGGTTCTGCAGGGACGCATCCAGAAAATACAATGGATGCATTTCAAGCAGCTTTAGACGCTGGTGCTGACGGTATTGAGTTAGATGTTCAACTTACAAAAGATTTTATTCCGGTAGTTATTCATGATGAGACGGTTGAACGAACGACGAATGGAACAGGTTGGGTTAAAGATCTCACACTTGCGGAGCTTCAGCAACTCGATGCTGGGAGTTGGTTTTCCCCTTCCTTTTCGACAGCACGAATTCCAACTTTACAAGAAGTGCTTCAATGGGTTTCTGGTACGCAACTAATTCTAAATATTGAGCTAAAAAATGGCATCGTAAGGTACCCCGACATTGAAAAAAAAGTTCTAGAATTAGTTGAACAATTTAACTTAATGGATCGCGTAATTATTTCCTCGTTTAATCATTATAGTTTAGTAGAAATAAATCAACTTAATAGTGAAATAGAAACAGCAATCCTATTCATGGAAGGTCTTTACGAACCTTGGAACTATGCAAAAGGGATCGGAGCCAGCGGTTTACATTGTTTCTTAGCAGTAGCTGTACCTGAACTTATCATTGGCGCTGCTAAAGCAGGTACTCCTGTTCGACCATTTACAGTAAACGAAGATCATCATATTCAAGCATTAATAAGCGGAGGATGTTCCGCTATTATTACCGATTGGCCAGAAAAAGCTTTTAAAATACGTACGACAATGACTGAGCGCTAACGTGCTGGAGGTAAGAAGATGATAGCTAATAAACCATTCTCCTACGGGAAGATATTTGTCATTGGTAGTGGTTTCTTTGCACTAATGCTTATTTGGACGTTTTATAATGCCTATATGCCTCTTATTCTAGGTGATTACATCGAAAGTCGAGCAATTCGTGGTGCTATTATGGGGCTTGATAACTTACTTGCGGTTCTTTTAATCCCAATTATCGGTGCATGGTCTGATCGAATGAATACAAAAATCGGTAATAGGCTTCCTTTCTTAGTCATTGGAATGCCTTTAGCTGCGATCTTTTTTGTCATCATCCCTTATGGAGCAGCAGTTGCACTTTGGGTGCTTTTGGTTATTGATATCATTTTCCTACTTGCTATGACAATTTACAGAGCACCAATTATCGCTCTAATGCCTGATCATACTCCTTCAGAAAAACGTTCTACAGCAAACGGAATTATTAATTTTATGGGTGGCGTCGGGGCAATTATCGCTTTATTCGGTTTATCAACTCTTTACGGTATTGATCGTACCTATCCGTTTATAGTTGCAGGCCTACTACTTTTTTTAGCATTTCTTTTCCTTTATTTTACTGTTGATCGACACCCACCTTATGTGAGTAGTACGAAAGATGAATTAGAGGAAACGCAAGCTTCGAACTCTTTTTTTGAGGGACTTCGACAATTAAAGAAGCCTGAATTTAGAGGTCATTTATTTATTTTAATTGCGATTTTTGTGTACTTTATTGGCTATACCGGTGTAGAAGCACTGTTTACAGTTTATGCTGTTGAGCATCTAGAAATGGCAGAAAGTACGGCGGGATTTACATTAGGTTTTTTCAGCTTAGCTTTTGTTTTATTTGCCATTCCTGCTGGACTATTAGGTAGTAAACGAGGGAAAACCCCAATGATGTTAATCGGGTTAATTCTTTTACCGATGGTTTTTATTTGTATCCCTTTCTTGCCTATGATTGATGAGGTTTTTCCAAACATCAATGAGGTACTTTTGCTACAAATCGTTTTGTTTTTAGGTGGCTTGGCTTGGGCTTGTATTAATGTTCAAGCATACCCCTTAGTTGCAGACTTAGGTGGAAAAAGTAAAATTGGCTTTTTTACTGGCTTATATTATTTGTTTTCAATGGCCTCAGCTATCATTGCACCCGGAATATTAGGATTACTTATGGACGTATTCTCCCATCCTGCCCTCTTTTATGGTGCAGCAGTTAGCTTTGTCATCGCCTTTTATTTCCTAAAAAAAGGTAGTAACATTGTTACAAAGACGACACCTAAGGGAACTTAAATAAGTGAAGCAAGAAATAGGGGAGTTTTCCCTCCCCTATTCTAGCCTTCTTCTCCGTATAACTCTTGATATGCAGCTTCTGCAGCCTCTTCAGAAGAAAATAAAGCATCATCATCTTCAATTGTATGAAACGTTTCATGCAAAAAAAGAGCGACTTTATTAGGATCTTTTGGATGTTGAACAATTTCAGCTGGAACAATATTAGCTACTGTTGCGGTATGTGGATTATGATAGATCACGTGTACTTCATCCCCTGGCTTTACATCCTTTGGATCAATGGTATTCATTGTTTTCTCACCCTTTCATTATGACACTATGTGTATTTTTTACGCTAGAAGAGAAAAATATGTTAATTACTAAAAACAAATTCAAAGCGTGTTTGTTGACAGCTACAATAATTTTTGATTATACTAACGTTTGTATTTAGTATGTATAGCAACTAAAAAGCGAGGGGTCTTCTTGAAACTAACTTTCCATGATCACATAGGTATTAAAATTCATAAAACTGACTTGTTACTTACCGGCCTTATTAAGGCTAAGCTAGACCCGTATAACTTAGCACCTGAACAAAATCTTATCATGATGTTATTATGGGAAAAAGACGGTATTACTCAAAATCAGTTAGTAGAAAAATTGAATAAGGATAAAACGAATATAGCTAGGATGGCTTCAAACCTTGAGAAAAAGGGATTTATTAAACGAATTCCTTGTACTGACGACCGTCGTTCAGTTAAGCTTTACCTTACCCCGTGTGGTAGAGATCTCGAGAACCAAGTGACGCCTATCGCCGCAGAATTTAACCAGATCATTACTAATGGAATATCAAAAGAAGAACTTTTTGAACTTGAAAGATTACTTTCAATCATCAATGAGAATGTCCGAACTACCCTGTAGTTCTGGCCTACCCTACAAATGTTGCTACAACAACTAAACATCTAACCACTTGGTTGCTATAGCAACTGTTATCATAAACTATTGGAGGTTTTACCAGATGGCAAATGTATTATTTATCAAGGCAAATTCAAGACCGATTGAGCAGTCTGTTAGCGTTAAGCTATACTATTCTTTTCTAGAAAATTACCTGGCTGCAAATCCAGAAGATACAGTAACAGAACTTGATTTATTTAGAGAAAACCTACCCTATTACAATACTGACATGATTAACGGCATGTTTAAAGTATCTAAGGGAATTGAACTAACACCTTCAGAAGAAGAAGCAACCAACCTAGTCACAAAGTATTTAGATCAATTTCTTGCTGCAGATAAGGTCGTGTTTGCGTTCCCGTTATGGAATTTTACTGTACCAGCTGTTTTGCACACATATTTAGATTACTTGGCCCAAGCAGGCAAAACTTTCAGGTATACAGCAGAAGGTCCAGTTGGCTTGCTTAACGATAAGAAAGTTGTTCTTCTGAATGCACGAGGTGGCGTGTATTCGGAAGGACCGGCTCAGAGCGCTGAAATGGCCGTTAATTTCATTACGAACATGTTACACTTTTGGGGAGTTACCGATATTACAACGGTAATAATAGAAGGACACAATCAGTTTCCAGATCAATCTGAAGCAATTATTTCCGAAGGACTTGATAAAGCAGCCTCAATTGCGAAAAATTACTAAAATGAGAAAGGTACACAGGGAGGAAATAACCCTATGTACCTTTTTACTTTAAGGCTGTTTTCGCAAAGTTTGTTGCTTTAAAAATACTAAGAATTCACAACTAAGTTAGTAAGTATTGCTCTTTTCTTACATTTTATTGGCGGATAATTTATTCTAGGGTATTTTTCCGATTACTTTAGGGTGAAAAAACCACAATGTTTACGAAAAGAGCCTACTTTAAACATGGGAAATAAGGATACTTTAATGTTTGGACAACATTTTCGGGCTTAATAATACATCCATTTTTACTTTCTATCAATTTAACTTTATTGATACTGTCCCCGTTATAATAGATTGGTTGTTGTGTATGCTTCATAATAGTTTTCCTCCTCAAAATAGTTGAAATCCATTTATTAAAAATAGTCTAGTATTTTCAAGACTTGTCTTAGGGAAATTTATATGATATTTTGCTAGAATTCTTTTGCTAATAACGATATAGTAAAACTATACGATTACTGCAAAGAAAAGGAGTTCTCCATTGACTGAAACATTACTTATTAATTTCCTAATCTTCCTTTTACCCGTATTAGTTTATTTAATCGTTTTAGAGTACAAATATACCTTTCGAAATAAAAAAGTATTAATCTTACTTGGCTCTCTTTCAACGATATTGTGCATGAGCTACCCAATTACGCTTGAGCTTGGTTTCACCTTTGATTTACGTTATTTTCCCTTTATTATTGCTGCCTTGTATGGCGGATACAAAGTAAGCTTCCCTTTAATATTTGTCATCATCGTTTACCGTCTAATCGTTGGTGGAAATGGCGTAATTCAGTCGATTATCCTCTCGACAGCGATCTTTATGGTGGTACCGTTACTTCATAAAAAGTTTCTTACTCTTAATACCACGAAGAGAATTTGGTGTGCAGCGGGAGTAGCTTTTGGTATCATCTTTACCTTTCTAATTACGCTCACAAGATATTACGAAACGTTAAATACCGAATATTGGATCATCTCAATTAATTCTATTACGATTTATGTTGTAGGAATTGTAATTATTATCTGTTTAGTAGAGAAAATTATCTCAAACAGTCAATTGCGTGATAAATTGGTGACTACTGAACAGATGAACGTTATTAGTGAACTATCAGCAAGTATCTCTCACGAAATAAGAAATCCACTGACTGTTACAAGTGGCTTCCTCCAACTATTAAATAAATCTGAGTCGATAACTCCACAAGAAAAATGGTACATTGAGTTATCATTACAAGAATTAAATCGTGCTGAAAAAATTGTTAGTGATTTTCTTGCCTTTGGGAAGCCTCAGTCGGTAAATATGGTTCACTGTAACTTCAAAGATGAAACTGAATATGTAAAGAATATTATCACTCCGTATGCAAATCTTCATAAAGTGTCTGTTGAATTGAACTTTAGCAATACTCTATCTAAAACATATGATAAAAACCAAGTTCAACAGTGCTTACTAAATCTTTATAAAAATGCGATTGAAGCAATGAAAGACAATGGTGGGATTCTCTCAATTGATGTGTCAAGCCAAGATCATAATATCATTATTAAAATTAAAGATACTGGGATTGGAATGTCCAATGAGGAAATTTCGAGGCTAGGAAAACCTTACTATTCAACAAAACACGAAGGTACAGGACTTGGGATGTTGATGGTCTTTAGTACGATCAATAAACTAGATGGAAAAATAGAAGTGACTAGTCAGGTTGGAAAAGGGACAACATTCCTTATTACCATTCCGACCCCATAAAAAAAGTGCCCTATACTACCTTGTATAGGGTACTTTTTGTGATTAATGATGATTAATTTCTGCTCTTGCTCATTTAGTGTTTAAGTAATCCACTTAACTACCTGGTCCGTCTCTTTTCTTGTTTTAGGACGTGGGTCTTCCACACGGTAACCAAAAGCAACCATTACTGAAATATCTAAGTGCCCACCTTCTAGAAGTCCTTCTTGCTTAAATAGTTGATGTACAGCGTCATAATTAAAACCTTCAATTGGACAAGAGTCTATGCCGATTTGTGCGGCTGCTGTCATCATATTGGCGAGAGCTATATAGGTTTGTTTGCTTGCCCAATCAAACATGGTTCGCTCACTATCTAATAAATGAAGATCGTCCTCTTGAAATGCTTTATATCGTTCATGAATTCTAGGAATGATTTCTTCAGGAAAGCCTTTGACCTCCCTCAAGTGATCGTATATATAGTCAGAGTCATACTTGGTATCTAACATTGTCCTAGCTAAAATTGCCACAAAGTGACTGGCAGTCGGAAGTTGTCCTTGGGCCCCCCATGTCACTTCTTTTAACTTAGTTCTTAATTCTTCATTCTGAATGACGATAAACTTCCACGGCTCAATACCAATTGAACTTGGTGATAATCGGGCTGTCTCTAAGATAAATTGAAAATCATCCTCAGATATTTTTTTGTCTGGATCAAACTTCTTCGTTGCATGCCTAAATTGAAATGCTTCTAAAATCTGTTGCTTTTTCGTTTCTTTACTTTCCATAATACTTCCTTCCATACTACGGTATTTATTTACCTGCATATTCTTTCCATGCAGTTATGCCACCCTCTAAAACAGCAACATCAAAATTTTTAGCCGAGAGGATAGCTGCGCACTTGGTAGCTGAATTTCCAGTTGAACAAGTGACAATGATTTCCTTGCCTACTGGTAATTCCTCAATAGAGTCCTCATCAGATAAGTTAAAAATTATTGTTTTAGGAATATTTATTCCTTCTATATTTACATCCTCAATATGATATGTATTATATTTATCTTCCGCTCGTACATCCACTAAAAAAATACGCTCATCTTCGTTAAGTTTATCCATTAGTTCCTTTGGCGAAATTTTTTTTATCGACAATTATATCATCTCCTTTATATTTATTATCTAATACAAATAACCCCTTCACGTATAGCAATAAACACTTAAATTGGACCTTCATAGGAGTGATGCTATAATAAGCATAATTCGATTACCTAAATAAATATTTCGTGAGGTGTTTTTCTATGTATCAATTACTTAAAACGTTAACAGGGTTGCATGGTCCATGTGGGTTCGAACAACCTGTCACTACTTGGATTAGAGATACGTTAGAGAGTTTGGTTGATGAAGTACAAGTAGATCCACTTGGTAATGTCATAGCCCGAAAAAAGGGAGATAAACCTGGACCAAAAATAATTATTACTGCTCATATGGATGAAGTAGGCTTTATCGTAAAAAAAATAGAAAACAACGGCTTAATTCGGTTTGAAAAATTAGGTGGACATGATGATCGAATTTTGTTAGCTCAAAAAGTACAATTACGTACACGCTCTGGATTGTTAACCGGTGTTATTGGAACTATGTCGGCTCATTTCGTGAAGTTTGATGACGCTACAAAAGTTCGAAATCATCGCCAAATGTACATAGACGTGGGTGCTAGCAGCAAAGAAGAAGCAGAAAAACTAGGAGTTGAAATAGGTAATCCGATTACGTGGGCCCCAGTAATGGAGTATTTAGGTAACGACTCTACTGGAAAAATTGTTGGAAAAGGGTTTGATGACCGCGCAGGTTGTGCTGTTACCATCCAAACATTACAATAAATAGATAATATTTCCTTTAGCGGTGAAATCATCGCCATCTTTACTGTTCAAGAAGAGGTTGGCCTCCGTGGTGCCAAAGTGGCTGCTGAAAGAGTAGAGGCAGATGTTGCGATCGCGATCGACACAACGGCTGTTAGTGATACACCTGAGGAAACGATGGATCAAACCTTATTCTTAGGGCAAGGTACTGGAATTAAAATTATTGATTTTAGTTTAATTGCTCACCCAGCAGTGAAAGAAACATTAGTAGATCTGGCTAAAAAACATACAATTCCATTTCAGTTTGAAGTTTTCCCAGGTATTGGGACAGATGGCGGTGCAGTAAGTTTAGCAAACAAAGGTATACCTACTGGTGTTCTTTCGATTCCATCACGCTATGCCCACTCTCCTGTAGAGGTAATTGATTTGAAGGACTTAGAGGCAACTAAAAATTTATTAAAACAATTCATCTTATCGACAGAGAATTCTTCCTTTTCGTTTATCTAATAGGTTACTTCGCTAAGATGGTTGTTCTTCAAATTAAGCAGCATAGGCATTGCACTAAGTGAAAGTAAAGAATTTTATAATAAACGTAAATGGTCACATCGGAAACTTCCATGTGACCATTATGCATGATGGATATCAACTATTTACTCTTTCATTCCATCTAGCCAATCTCTATAACAGTCCTTACATAATTGTTTTTCTACATGCTCTCCTTGACTGAGAAAATGAGCATGATAAGAAATGTTACTTACCATTTCAGCCTGGCAATAAAAGCATTGATTTTCTGATGACGTCAACAATTCTCACCTCTTTCCTTATTACGTATTGTTTCCTAAAAAAGTTAAAAACCAAAATGTTTTACCAAAATAAAAAACTCTTTATCCTGTTGGATAGAGAGTTTTTTGATCAATCCTATCTTTTATAAAAAAATTTATAGCTCATATACAGCCTTATATTTTTGTTCTAAATACTCAACTAAATATTTAGGATTTAAGCCTTCACCTGTAATGTCCTGAATGATCTCTAGTGGTTTTTTCATTTTTCCATATTGATGAACGTTTTGAACAAGCCATTCCTTAATAGGCGTGAAATCTCCTGCTTCAAGTAATTCATCATAATTTGGAATTGCCTCGTTCATTTTGTTTTTGATTTGAGAAGCATAAATATAACCTAAGGCATATGAAGGGAAGTAACCGAGCGCTCCTCCAGACCAGTGTACGTCTTGTAGTACACCTTCTCCGTCATGAGATGGTCGAATTCCTAAGTACTCTTCCATTTTGTCATTCCAAATTTGCGGAAGGTCCTTTACTTCAATTTCTCCCGAAATCAATGCTTTTTCAATTTCATAACGTAAAATAATATGAAGAGAATACGTCATCTCATCAGCCTCAATACGGATTAACGAAGGTCCGGCTACATTAATTGCTTTGTAAAAATCATCTAGTGAAACATCATCAAATTGACCGTTTGAGTATTCTTTTAAGAGGCTATAGTTCTTTTTCCAAAAAGAATAATTTCGACCAACAAAGTTTTCACAGAAAAGGGATTGAGACTCGTGAATTCCCATCGATGTTCCGTCACACAAAGGGGTACCGATTAACTCTTCAGCTATGTTTTGTTCATAAAGAGCATGCCCACACTCATGAATGGTTCCGAAGATGGCTGTTCTGAAATCTTTCTCATCGTATTTTGTTGTAATCCTTACATCATTACGATTAATCGTTGCAGCAAAAGGGTGCACAGTCGTATCTAAACGACCAGCTTGAAAATCATATTGTAGTTGCTTTAGGATATCTAATGAAAAAGCGTTCTGCTTTTCTTTCGAGAAATGTTCAAATAAAAAGTCAGTTTTTGGTTGAGTTGGTGCTTCTGTTACAGCTTTCACTAGAGGAACTAATTTTTCTCTAAGCTCTCCAAAAACGCGATCAAGAACGTCAACTGTCACTCCTGGCTCATAATCATCTAACAAGGCATTGTATGGGTGACCTTCATAACCAATACGTTCTACATATTTACGTAAGTAGTCAACAATTTTCTCTAAGTACGGAGAAAAACCAACGAAGTCCGCATTTTCTTTTGCTTCTTCCCAAGCAGATTCTGCCTTTGATGTTAAGATGACAAATTCTTTATATTCATCTGCAGGTATTTTTTTGTTTTTATCATATTCCTTCTTCGTTACTTCTACCATCTTTTTTGTAATATCAGAAAGTTCTCCTTGCACTTCAGGTGCTGACAACGCTTCTAAATAGCCACCCATTTCCTCGGATACACTCATATTAAACACTTCAGATGATAATGTACCAATCGTTTCTGAACGCTGTTCAACACCTTTTTTTGGTGCTCCTGTTCGTAAATCCCAAAACATAAGAGAAATTGCTTCGCCGTAGCTAGACATTTTTTTCACTAAGCTTAGAAATGATTGTTCAATCTCTTTAATATTTTCTTGCATAAATGACACTCCCTTCTTTTCTCAAACTAACATATTCTTCATATGTATCTTTCTTTCCTTCTTAACGAGATTATTTTTTACTAAATGAAGCGATATCATTAACCCTTTTATTTGGCTGTTTTCGCAAAGTTTGTTGCTTTAAAAATACTAAGAATTCACAACTAATTTAGTTAGTATTGCTCTTTTCTTACCTAATTTATTGGCTGATATCTTCAATCTAGAGTATTTTTTCCGATTATTTTAGGGTAAAAAAGCAAATATTTACGAAAAGAACCTTTTATTTTGAGTTTCCTAACGGTTATGGTATAAACATAGTATTAAGAACGCAAAGGGGTTTTACAAATGGAATTTATAATTAGCGAAAAGGCTGCAAATTTATATAAACAAGAAATGGGCTTACAGAAAGGAGACTCTTTACGTTTGTACGTCCGTGTCGGTGGGTGTGGTTCAGGTGGTTTTTCAGTAGGAGTCACAAAGGATCAGCCATCACCTAAAGCTTTTGCGAGAACAGTAGACAGTATAAAATTCTTTGTTGAGGAAGAAGATTTTTGGTATTTAGATGGTATGACGATCGACTTTGATTTAGATCTAAACTTCCTAACGTTTGAAAATCCAAATATTAAAGATACTGATAACCCAAATTCATAACCTATACAAAAAAACACAAGGACACCTTCCTTGTGTTTTTTCTTTAACCACCAATGTGGGACATTTCAATCTTACGAATTTGTTTTTTGTCTGTATGATTAAGACGCTCTTCTGAATATCGGTCATGTCTTCCACTCCAAATAGCATCCATACGATCCATAACTTCCTCATCACTTGCACCTGAACGTAAAAGATCTCTAAGATCATGACCTTCAGAAGCAAACAAACAGGTAACAAGTTTTCCATCTGCACTTAACCTTGCTCTTGAACAAGTAGAACAGAATGCATCTGTGACAGAAGAAATAATACCAATTTCATTCTCGTTATCTTTAAAGCGAAATCTAGTAGCCACCTCACCCGTATAGTTAGGTTTCACTGGTTCAATTGGTATTTCTTTATTAATTCGGTCAAAAATTTCCTTTTTCGAAACTACTTGATCTAATTTCCAACCATTTGAATTTCCAACATCCATAAACTCAATAAAACGAAGAATGATGTTCGTATCTTTAAAATGACGGACCATTGGGATGATATCTTCATCATTCATCCCCCGTTGGACAACCATATTAAGTTTCACACCTAGACCCACAGCTTGAGCCGCTTCAATACCAGCAAACACTTGGTCTACACCAATATTTCTACCATTTATTTTACGAAAACGCTCATCATCTAAGCTATCCAAGCTAATCGTCACCCGGTTTAGACCTGCTTGTTTTAGGTCTTTTGCATGCTTGGCCAAAAGTGAGCCGTTCGTAGTCATGGCAATATCATTAATTCCCTTCACTTCAGAGAGCATTTCTATTAAACGAGTCAAATCTTTTCGTACAAGTGGTTCACCACCTGTAATACGTAATTTTTTTATACCTGCAGCTTCTACAAATAAAGTAGCTAACCTGGTAATCTCTTCAAAGGTTAACACTTCGTTTCTTGGTAGAAACATAAAATCTTTATCAAATATTTCTGCTGGCATACAATAGCTGCAACGAAAATTACAACGATCTGTAACGGATATTCTCAAATCACGAAGCGGGCGTCCTAATTTATCAAGTAAACGCTTTTTTTCCATTTGAATTATTCCCCCTTTTCCTTCGTAATACTTTTCTCTATATACTGGTAAGAAATGCCACTACTCTATTTCCCCATAGAATAGTAGCATATAGTTAATAGTCCAATTATATCACACAGGGGGGCTTTTGTAACTAAAGGTGTACCTGTTATTTCAATCATCTATTAGAAATATCAACCTCTGCAGGAAGAATGGATCTTACCTCTTCAAAGAGCTGTTCATTCTTACTCAGTTGTTCGTCAACAATCGCGATAATCCCTCGATCACTACTTGTTCTAATTAATCTCCCAATCCCTTGTCTCAATCTAAGGAGCATGTATGGTAAATCAACTTCTTGATATGGATCATGAGCATTTTTCCTTTTCCCATTAAAGACAGGGTCGTTCGGAGGAAAAGGTAATGACCAAATAATAACACTAGATAGCGATGGTCCTGGGATATCTAACCCCTCCCATAAATGGATGGCACATAAGCAAGTTTGCTCTTCATGTTGGAAGGTATGAACAATGCTGCTTAGTTCTTGATCGCCTTCAAATAAGAATTTATACCCAGCTAATTCGTTGTTTGTCTTAGATAAATGTCTAAAGGTCTCGAGTTCATCTTCGTTGTTAAATAACAAAAGCGACCTACCTTCAGTTTCTTTTAAAACCTCAATAACAGTTTGCAGCTTTTCTTTCTCAGAATCTCTTGGTATTAGAACCCTCATATTATCTTTGTAATTAAAAGGTGACTGAACAGTAAACGAAAGATAATTTTTAATTCCTAGGCTTCCAGAAATATAGCCAAAGTCATTGTTAGTTGATAAGGTAGCTGATGAAAAAATAATAGGTAGTTTCTTTGAAAAGACTTTTTCTTGCAGAACATCTTCTACAAGATTAGGCATAATCACAAGTGTCGTTACACCTTCAACTTTTGTTACCCATGTAATCACATTACTTTTTTCAGCTAAGAGTGACAAGGAGTATTGTAGCATTTCTAAGTGCTCCTCAACGATCTTCAGTTGGTAATCCTCAATCGTATACAATTCACTTTCAAAGACTAGGGCATCTTCAAGAGCTGATAGTAACTTTTTAAACTGCTTAATTTCTGAAATGAGTTGTGGTGAAATTTGTAACTCTCTCCGTAGAGAGCCTTTCACCTCTGTCGTTCCTTTTTCAATTTCTTGAAACATATAAAGGCTATGTGAAATGATCTCATCCACTAAGACAGCAGCTTCCTCACGAACGTCATTGGCAAGTAATCTTTCCAAAATCTCTTCTAACAAATCATGACGAACATGATATGCCAATGCCTTTTGTGCAGCAAATTCTAATAAGTGGCCTTCATCAAAAATAATACTACTAGCTTCTGGCAAAAACGGTAATTGTCCTTTACGCTTTCTAGACTCCTCTGTCCAAATATGCTCCATATAAAAGTCCTGTGAACAGATAATTAAATCCCCTGCTTTTCTGTAATGCTCCCTAGTTAGAGTCATTCCACAGCGGTGTCGCTTTTCACAAACAGAACAGTCTTGAAAAGCATCCCAATTCATTTTTCTCCATGTCTCATTATTTAGATCTGGATAGGTTTTTCGATCGCCGTAGAAATGGAACTGTTGCATTGGCGCATTATTGTATACGAAAGCTGGTATCGTCTCAGAAACATCTTCATAAACTTCCGTATGGTCTTCGTCTTCACGTAATTTCTCTAATTTTTGGACACATAAGTATTGCTCCTGAGCTTTCGCTAACCTTACATCAATATTTAAATTTAATACTTTTGATAATTTAGCAATGTCACCTTCAGGTTTAACAAGCTGTTCAATTAGTGCCTCATCAGCACAGGCAATAATTGCAGGCTTACCAATGTACCGTGCATAACAAATTGCGTATAAAAGATATGCAATCGTCTTACCAGTCCCTACTCCTGCTTCGGCAAATATGACTTTCTTTTCTGCAAATGCCCGTTCAAGTTGAAACGCCATAAAAATTTGTTCATCACGAATTTCAAATCCTGCTTCAGGCAGAATATCGTAAAAAACATCGCCTACCCAATCTCCGAGCTGGCTGATAAAAGATTTTGTCCGATCATATGTAAAAGGTAACTTCTCAAACGATTGCATAACTTCCCCCTGAAATAAATGTAAAATAGTAAATGTAGAACAATCCCGAGTTTACTAAACGTTCGTGACTACATTATTTCCTAACATTCAATAATATGATTAAAATCTTGATTTTGTCAATTAAAATGGATAAAGAAAGAAGGTGTGCCTTCTCAGACACACCCTTTTAGATATTTTTACTCTTTTGCTTCAGTTAGCTGGTGGTCTAATCTTTCAATTAGCTCAGAAGAAAATTCAAAGAACTCTTCATCAACCCCTGTTGCGTGCGAGAGCGCATCTGCGTATTGCTTCTTAGCTTGAGAGAGAGCATCAGTTGCAGACTTAAGTTGATCTTCATCCATACTCATCGTCGCTTGACCTACCATTCTTTGTGCAGCTTTTATAGCCATTTCTACTTGGCGAATATCGTTAAACGGTTCAGACATCGTACATCCCACCTTTACATTTTTCCCTGATAGGATGCACAAATTACAACGGTTTTATGCAAGATTACTTTTCAGTTAATTTTAAGAATTCATCCACATCAGCTGCAGCTAGATCTACTGCCTCTTGCCAGAACTCTGGTTTAGTTAAGTCAACATGTAAATGCTTCATTGCTAAATCTTCTACGCGCATTCTTCCTGTATCACGGAGTAGGTTAATGTACTTTTCCTCAAATCCTTCTCCCTCTTTAAGGGCAAGCGCATAAATCCCCATGCTAAATAGGTAACCAAACGTATACGGGAAGTTATAAAAAGGAACTCCTGTGATATAAAAATGTAATTTAGATGCCCAGAAGTGAGGATGATACTCACCTAAGGAATTGTTAAAGGCCTCTTTTTGGGCTTCTTCCATTAGATCGTTTAAGCGCGTTACACTGACTAAACCATTTTTACGCTCTTCATAAAATCTTGTTTCAAATAGGAACCGTGAATGGATGTTCATAAAAAATGCTACACTACGGCTAATTTTATCTTCTAATAATGTTAAATGTTCTTCTTTCGTTGTCGCATTTTTAACTGTAGCATCGGCAACAACCATCTCTGCAAAAGTAGAAGCTGTTTCAGCGACATTCATCGCATAGCCTTGTGCTAGATATGGAAGATCATTCATCACGTGCTGGTGGAACGCATGCCCTAATTCGTGAGCTAGCGTAGAGACATTAGATGCAGTACCAGCATATGTCATGAAGATACGTGATTCCTTGCTTAACGGGAAGCTAGTACAGAAACCACCGGGACGTTTTCCAGCGCGGCTTTCTGCTTCAATCCAACTTTTCGCAAACGCTTCTTTTGTGAATTCAGCCATTTTAGGTGTTAGTTGTTCGAACTGATTTACAATGATGTCAGCGGCTTCGTCATAACTTACTTCAGGAACATCTTTTGAGAGCGGTGCAAACACATCGTGCCAGCTTAGCTTTTCTATTCCAAGTAACTCTGCTTTTCTATCCAAGAACTGAACAAATTTAGGCTTGTTTTCAGTGATTGTATTCCACATGGCATCTAGCGTTTCTTGGGTCATTCTGTTTATTTCAAGTGGCTCTTTTAATACTTGCTCCCAGCCTCTTTCACCATAAACCTGTAAACGATAGCCAGCTAAATGATTTAATGCATCTGAGCAAAGATCAGCTTCGTTCGCCCAAGCTTCTTCCCATTTTTGAGAAACGTGCTCACGAAGTTCACGATTCCCACTACTCATCTTATTTGCCGCTTGCCCAACCGAAAGCTCTTCCACCTTGCCATCTTCTTCTACAGCAATTTTCATACGACCAACAATCGTATCATACAGTTGACCCCAAGCGTGGTAGCCATCAACTGCTAATTTTTGAATTAATGTTTCTTCACGTGGTGACAACTTCTCTTTCGCTCGTAAACGTCTTTCTAAAAGAGGATGTGTTACCTCCGTAAATACATCTTGCGCAATAAATGTTGCCCACTGTTCTTCAGGCATATTTAATAGTTGATCATCAATATTTGTTAAAATAGCTTCAAGAATAGTCCTAGTTTGACTTACAGTTCCTAAAAGCTGTTTAGCTTTGGCATCCTTGACATTTTGTGCACTTAAGCAACTTAAAAACGCACCTGCTTGTCTAGAACGCTTTGCTAATTCTTGCACCTCTAAAATCCAAGTTGTTACTTCTTCTACCGAAGCTTCATTTCCATGTATTTGATCATGAAGCTGCTTTAAATCTTTCTCCATCGTTTCTAAAAAAGCTTGGAATTCAGATGATTCACTACCGCCTGGGAAAATTGAGTCTAAATCCCACACTTGACTTAATTTCGTTGCCATATGTAACACCCCTATTCGAATATTTGTATGTATACAATCATAATTGTAACAAATAATCAGAAATCATGAAAGTTTAGACCCCCGAAACTTCTTATAAAAAAATGCAGAATGAACAAATCTGCAGCAACCCACCACACCATTGTCCATTCCACATTCTTAATTCCACACATTCTTCAATCATAATTCTACATTCTACATTAATTTCTCGGAGGTCTTGGCCCAAAGTATTGATAAAAATCGGTTTTTATATTTCCATTATATAATTTGCGTTTTTTAGAGGCCTTTTTGCCATATAGCTCTTCAAAGCCTTCATTCGAAGTTAACATGTACACAGACCAAGTATCAAGTTTCGCAAATGCTTGACCCATTTCTCGATACATTTGCTCAACTTCTTTGATTTCACCGATACGCTCGCCATACGGTGGATTACCAACAATGCAACCATACTCTAATTTCGTAGAAATATCCTTTACCTGCATTTGTTTAAATTGGAGCATGTCACCAAACCCGGCTTCTTGAGCATTATTAATTGATAAGTCAACCATCTTATGGTCAATATCAGTACCGATAATCTGTAGAGGTTGATCGTAATTTGCTTTATCTTCAGCTTCTTCCATCGCTAAATCCCAATTTTCTCTCCCAATCCAATCCCATTTTTGAGAAACAAAATCGCGATTAAAGCCAGGTGCAATGTTTTGCCCAATCATCGCTGCTTCAATAGGAAGTGTTCCTGAACCGCAAAAAGGATCCCAAAAAGGACGGTCTGGTTGCCAATTTGTAAGCATAATCATCGCTGCAGCCATTGTTTCCTTCAATGGTGCTTCACTATGTAAATAACGATATCCTCTTTTATGTAGACCACTTCCACTTGTATCAATTGTTAGGGTTGCAACGTCTTTTAATAAAGCAACTTCAATTCGGAAAAATGGACCATCTTCATCAAACCAAGCTCGCTTATACGTCTTTTTTAAACTTTCTACAACAGCCTTCTTTACAATTGCTTGACAGTCTGACACACTAAACAATGTAGATTTGACTGATTTTCCAATCACCGGGAATTCCCCGTTCTCTGGTATCCATTGTCCCCAAGGGAGTGCCTTCGTTTTTTCAAAAAGCTCATCAAACGTTGTCGCTTTAAATTCTCCAACGACTAGCTTAACTCTGTCAGCAGTTCTTAACCACAAATTTGTACGGCAAATTGCTTTTTCATCGGCCTCAATAATTACCTTCCCATTTTCCACCTGAACGTTTTCATAACCTAAGTCCTTTACTTCACGCGCAACAAGTGCTTCAAGTCCCATAGCAGCTGTTGCAATTAATTTTACTTTTCCCATAAACAATTCCTCTTTCGGTTAAATTTGCTCTTACTATTATAGATTTAACTATGTTGAATGTAAAATATCAGTGTAAATCTTTGTTGACGAAAGCACAAATAAAAAACTCTACATCATTGTGTAGAGTTCTCATTATTAAAGAAATATTTTAGCTATAAGCGTTCGATAAGCCATGTTTTGTTCCTTTGTACTGCAAACGGCTATTCACCTCGTACTAGGGTGGTAATCATCTATCTACAGGAAGTTGCTTCCTGTCCTTCTCTTGGTTCAATTCCCTCAAGAAGGTTCCCCTACCAAATTTGGGTTTCTCGCTCGTGGGGTTTACCTCGTTCCACTCTACTCGTTTCCGAGTAGACTCCGTCACTGTGGCACTTTCAAGGTATTAACACCATATCTAAAAGACTTAGGTGCGTTCCCTGCCGTTAGCTCAGTCGAAACCGAACTACCCTAGCTTATGACTTCGCTAGGCACGAACACTACGGTCATCGCAGACCGTGCGAGCATGGACTTTCCTCAACATCGTAAAGATGCAGCAATTACCTGAACGCCTAATGGCTGTCGTCATGACGACAAAATTAAGTATACCACTATTGTTCAGCAAAACCAACTGGTAATTATTTCTTATTCAACTGTATTGCCTTCTTGGCAAGTTGATCAGCATTTACGTTGTTCTTACCAGGTATCCACTTAATAAAGAATAAGTCGAATTTGTCTATATAAGGCAGTGCTTTTGTCATGAGACTGGAAAAAGGCTCACGTTTGGCATAGCGTTTTTCAACTGTATCCTCCACGATCTTTGAATCAGTACGAAACGACACGATTGTATAGTTTCTTTCGGTACAAATTTCTAAAGCCTTGATTAATGCCCAGAACTCTGCTTCATGGCTAGTCATTTCTCCTAGAGGAAACGAAAAACTTTCTACTGTCCCATTTGCTTTTATAAATATACCCGCACCAGCCAAACCAGGGTTACCAGTACTCGCACCATCGATGTATACTTCAATCAATGTTCATACCCCTTAATCAAAAAGTTTACTACCGAAGACATGTTTTTCTAAGTTAGATAAGCGTTTTAAGATGTCATAGTTCGTGTTACCAGCTATTGGGGTTTGGCGCGTTTGCTGTTGTGAAAGCTTGTCAGCTTCTAGCTTAAGTCGGGCATTTTCACTTTCTAATGTTTCAATTCTCTTTTGATACATTTCATAATCTTTTATAACTATATCTAAAAATTTATCAACTTCGTCTTGATTATAACCTTTCAAGCTAGTCTTAAATTCTTTTTCTAATATTTCCTTAGGAGTTAGATGTGAAATCCTTTTTTCAACCATGCTCAGATCACCTCAATCATTTATATAAGATCTCATCAAAGTACATATTACCAAAATCACTTTCTAGAAAATTGTTAATGATATGATTATACACCAAGATTTTCTAGAATTAAATTGTAAACATGATTTATTACTTTTTAGCTTTACCATTCTAACATTTCATCTTGATAGGCGAGTTCTATTTCATCAGGAAAAATATAAAATATCTGGTAATTAGAACTTTCACTACGTGCCTTTGCATACGTTAGATAATAACTTGGTGAACCTGGTTTGTCATCGTCATAAATAACTAAAAGAGCATCACTCTTCTCAATAATAAATTGGTTTTTTAATTTTAGTTGACCAGGATTTTCGTAATCTCTCTTTGTAATACTATCGACAAAATCAGCTTGTTGTAAAACTTGGCTGTATTGCTCTTTTCTTAATTCGTTCCAGTTACTCTCTTGATTATAAAAAGGCGTCAAAACTGCGAGTTTCACTTGCGGGTACTCATGCTTTAATTGAAGAACTACTTCAGCAGCCCACAGTTCAACCCCTAACTGCCCACTAATTACTACCCACTCTAAACCATCCTCTATTAGAGAAATAAGTCTTTTTCTTAAAACCTTTTTTATGTATTTAATACCTGTATGCTTTTCATCAAAAATCCCTAACTCGTGAGATTTGTAACCAGTCACTGCTACAACTTTTATCATATTTAACACCTTCAGTCATTCGATTTCTAAAGATAAAGGGGTAGGCATAATCATTATGCCATACCCCTTAGTAGTCATTCAATTAAAAGAAGCGACGACGTGGTGCAACTCCAGCCCCTGCTGCTCCAAAGCCAGCGCCTGGCGCTCCGAAGCCAGCGCCTGGTGCTCCGAAGCCAGCTCCTGCTACACCTGGTCCTGGTGCAGGCATTACTGGTCCTGGAGGGCACATAAATTGTTGGTTTGCAACCTGATCAACTTGAGATACAGTTTGCGGGAAGTTATGATAGTGTTTGTATAAATGTTTGTTCATAACAGTTGTATGAGTAGGGTGCACCTCTGGTACGATATACTCACAGCAATTATAAACTACATTTTGTTTAGTTGGGTGAATACGTGGTGGTAATACAACTGGTCTTGTTCCTGGTCCATAGAACATGTTTGGTTCCTCCTTTTTTTTCTTGGTACAATAACAACCTATGAAAGAAGGACCGCAGATGTACTAGTGTATTCACCTATTTTCAGCAGAAGCTTATGAAATTCCGCTCATTACAAGAAAAGTTACTCCAATCATCACGAAAAACATAATTAATATATATAAAGCCATTTATTATCTCCCCGATATATAATAATATAATATTGTCCTCGTATATTTTAGTTAGAAAATAAAGCAAAAACAACAGGAAATTTTATGTATATTTCATTAGACTTTCGGTCTTGTGATTTTTTTCTAACTATTTCTACAAATTACTCGCTTGATTTCTAGAAAACCAGAGCAAAAAAGCCCGAATTAACGCTGTTTTTGCGCTTACCCAGGAAATATAGCTCCCTGTTTATTTGTCACGAAAAATGGGAAGAGTTATGTTGTTATAACAAATGAAAGGTGGAAAGAAACATGGTAAAAATTAATGTAGTTGACTATCAGATTATTGAAGGTGAAGAAGGTAAGAAACTTGTACATGTTCTCGAAGATAATGGTGTCGATATCTTACATCGTTGCGGTGGGAATGCTAAATGCACATCCTGTCGTGTAGAGGTAATTGAAGGAGATTTCGGCCCTAAATCAGAACAAGAACAGCAAACATTAGCAAATAAGGGGTTCACCGACGAAAACCTTCGTTTATCCTGTCAAATTCGTGTCAATGGTGACGCTACGGTAAAACCTGTGATGACGAAAACAAACTCTAACTTAGAACCAGGACCAAGACCGGTTGAGTAATTTTTTTCAAAGCATAATGAAAGAAGAGGTAGCATTTGTGGCTACCTCTTTTTGTGTTCTAATTAACGCTTTGTTAGTGATTGAGGAATTTTATCTAGTAGTTTGGGTTAGAACCTGGGATTAACATAATAAATCAAGAGCGTGGTCGAATTTGCCGTGGTCAGCATCGGAAAGTGGCTTATTAGTAAGAAAAAAATAAGAATAATCTTAAAAAATTGGTTCATGTCGCGCTCCATCTATGTTGATACTGTCGTTTTCATGTATATCTGAAGGAATTTTCAGTCCAACTAATGGGTGAAAATCAGTTTACAGTCCAAAATGAGAGATTTACAGTCCAAAATGAAATTTTATAATCCAAACTGAGTAGTTTACAGTCCAAACTGAGTAACTTACGGTCCAAACCAAGATTAGCGACCTGGTATGTAAATAACTAGTAAATCCAATTACTACTATTCCGCCTAATTAGCGACTCTATATCCTCAGCACCGCAACTCCTCTCGCACTCTTTACTATCACATTTCGGTTAATATCAACATGCTAGCAATTTCTATCTCGCAGATAGCACCAACAAACCAACACAAAAAAGCGAAAGATGACGTTGGTCTCTTTCGCTTTTTTACTCTCACTAAATTAGATACTTACGTAACGTTTCAAATTCCTCTTCTAAAGAAGATTGTTCACCCTGATCGAATAGCGCTTCAAAACGTCGTAGTTCGTTAATTATCGCTACCTTTAATTGCACTTTTAATTCATCTTCAACAGAAACAAAGCTTTCTTCAAATGCTTGAATATAGCGTTCAGAGCTATCTTTGATTAAGAAACTAGATTTTTCTACGCCATCAGCTACTAATACTTCTTTCAAGTTTTTTACCATTCCATTTTCAAAGAAGTCCTTTTTAGATTTAATAAACGATAGATAGTTCCCCGTCTCAATTTTGATATGAAGATCATCTAAATCTACTTGAATTGGATCCATTGAAAGTTCTTGATTTACATATAAGAATGGTAATTCTTTTTGTAATAGTGTTGCTTCGTCGGCCAACCATTTCTTTGCTCTTTCCTTTATCGCTTCTTCCATACGAATGACTGTTGCTTCAAGTTCTTGCTTTAAGAAATATTCTCCTAAGCCCCGCCATTCCTTTATTTGAGCCACTAGTTGTTCTTGAAGTTCTTTTTTACTGTTTCCAGTAATAACAGACACATTAATCGCTGTGCCGAAGTAGTCACTCAGAACGTAACGCATTCGCTCGCGAAGATATAACACTAGTTGTTCAAATTCATGCAATACGTCACGAACAGCATATGTGAGCGAAGCATTTTCTACCTTAAGGGTTTGCTCCTGCACAATAATCTTAAGCTCTTCGTGTTTCTTTTGCTTTGTTGTGGTTTCTTCTTTCATAAATAAAAGGCTGTCGTTAGCTTTATTTACGAACTGTTTTAACTCGCTCGTGATCATTGTTAAGCTAAGCTGCTTTAACTCTAAAATTGTATAGTCATAAAAGGCTCTTTCAAATTTTGAAAATGTAGTTTCAATTCCTAAATTTTCTTTCTTAGCCTTCAGACCCTCTTTACTTGATAGATGGTACAGACGAGGTTCCTGAATACCATTTCTTAGTAATTGGTCATGAACATGCTTACGAACACCGTGCAATTCACCTTCACTACCAGCCAAGTCTGCCGCATTAATGACAAAATATAATTTATCATGCTGGAAGCTTTCGTTCACTTTGGCCATTTGCTGTAAGAAATATTGGTCTGCTTTGGAAAACGCATGATTATAATACGTTAGATAGAAGATGGCGTCAGAAGACCTCATTTGTTGAAACGCCACGTTCGTATGTCGACCGTGGATAGAGTTAACTCCCGGTGTATCGACAAGAACAATCCCTTTTTTGGTAATTGGTGCATCGTAGTATATAAATACTTTTTCGATTAAGCAAGCTTTACTTTCATCAGCAACTAGTCCCTGTAAGTCATCAACCGAAACGCTCCGCTCCGAACCTAACTTCCAATCAGTTCCTGCTAAACTTTCTTTAATGGTTAAAAGGTACTCCGCATAGGTTTTTTGCCAACTAGAGATAAACACTTTCATATTCGGTGTCCATGATGAAATCGTCTCTAGTGAGAGTTTCACATCTAATTGTTCTGAAACAGATTGGATTTCGGCTTCTAAGCTCTGTCTAGACTTAACATAAACGACAACCGTGCCATGTGGATATTGTTCAGTTGCTTGTTGAACAGTACTAACTGTCGCTGTTGTTGGATTAGGTGATACAGGTAATACAGGTGCGCCTAGGAGTGCATTGGCAAAACTAGACTTTCCAGCACTAAACGCGCCAAATAATGATATGATAAACGTCTGTTTCTCATAACGTTCAATTCGATCCAGCAATTGATTTCGTTCCTGCGCTAAGATGGTCGTTGTCTGATGCTTGTATAATGCTTTCTTAACGTTAGACAACCAATGAAGAGTGTCTTCTTCGGAGAAATCAATGTTCCTAACTTCTCTTTCCGTCATTTCTTCAGCTTCAATCACACTCTCTTGAGCTAAGATTACATTTGTAAAAGCTGCTTTTTTCTCTTCAGGGTACGTTCCTTCCATCGCTTTTAGGATTTGATCCTGAAAATGTCGGTCTAGTGGAAATTGCTTAAGAATGTCTTGGACATCCTCTATTAGCGCACCGTACTCGTTTTCCACACGATTGATTTTTTCACTGTATTGCTTAATTTCCTTGAACCTATCCAACCGCTTTTCCAGGTTCCTAATTTCTATTTGTATAAACTCTTTTATCCCTTGAATCCACAATTGCTGTAATGCTCTTGTTTTTTCTCTGAATTCCCTCACAATACTACTAGTGATTTCTCCAGTAAACGTGTACACATATTCCCTACTTGAATGATTTGTTAGGACTCGAGATTTCAAGTACTCCCCAGTCACTTCAAAAGATAAGTTTCCATAAGCTTCTTCAAATTCTTTTGCATTACTTAACTGCGTTCGATCGACCTTTTGAAAATAGCTTTGAATATGGAAGATCAGCTGAGATTTAATTTTATCTTGAAGTTCCGACGTTAATTTTTCTAAACGTCTTTCTTGCTCTTCAATCGTTTTCTTTTTCGCAAATAGAAGACCAACTTTAAAATCTGGTTGAAGACTCTCAATCCAATCGCGTGCTTTATCTGTTGTCGTCGCAGGAAAAAGCGTCACATTTTTAAATAGCTTTCCAAGCTCGAGATCAAAATGTTCCCAATATTTTTCCTCGTAGTTCGTTAAGTCATGTAATTGCTCAGATAATTCTTGCTCTTCATGTAGCTGTTCTGTTTGGAAGCCTTTTTCTTTCATTTCAGTGAGTAATTCACTAACACTATCTAACTTCTCTTCTTGAAGACGGTTTTCAACTGCATGGTAAAACCCGTGTTCTAACCTTAATTGAGTACTTTCACTTAACTGTTTACTCTGATAAAGCAAAGATTTTAATTGCTTTTCAAAGATAGGAAACTGGTTTAATGAGTGGCTTTGGTTTTTCATCGACGTAAAATAAAGGCCCATATACTTAATTCCCCAATTACCAAAAACATCTTCCATAGACCTCTTAAACATTGAAAAAGGAATTTCTTCTTCGTTATGTTTATCAATTTGGTTTACGACAATATAAATAAGCTTCTTTTCCAGGGATAATTGTTTTAAAAAATATAAATTTGTCTCTGATTGCACATGATTATAATCCATCACATAGACAATTGCATCCGTCGTATAAAGCTGTTCAACAGTGACAGCCTCATGTGTTTCATCTGTTGAGTCAACACCTGGTGTATCTAGTATACAGCTATGATCACCTAAAAACGGGAGCGGCGCTGTTATCGTCATTTTCGATATCGCATGCCCATTCATTCCCCATTCTCTCACTTTGTTCCAAGGGATTTCGCCATGCCATACTTTTGGTTCCTCTTCCTTTGAGTGAACGGTTAAACCTTGAATGCCATTTTTTATTTCAATGATATTGGCACTCGTAGGTATTGGGCTTGTTGGCAGTACTTCCGCTCCTAGTAATGTATTTAGGATTGTTGATTTGCCAGCGGAAAAATGTCCACAAAAAGCCACTTCAAACGTTGATGTCTGTTCTTTCTCACGGAGCTTTACTAATCGGTGTTCTTCTTCACTCGTAAAAGGGAACGCTCCCTCAAGGGTTAACTGTAATTTTTCTTTGATCACTTTATATGCACCATCCTTACCTCTTCTACTATAGCGAATTTTCGAAAAAATGAGAAGAAAGAAAAGCGGTAAAATCATATTTATCTTTTCCTCCAAGCAATGGAGGTATGATAAAAATGATTTACCGCTTTTTTTCTAATCGGTCCAGCCGTATTTTAAAATCACCTAAGAGCTTTTTCTCTTTTAATAATCTGCTAATTTGCTTTTGTCTTTGATAAGCACGCTCAGTAAAAAAGAACGCCTTCTCGATATCCTTCCATTGGTGCTCGTAAAGTTTGGCTAGCTCTATACAGCCAGCAATCGAGGTAGTGCCTTCTCTTTCAGCTAACAAATGAAAGCAATCCATTGCTTCCTCTAACTGTTTTTGCTTTTTAAGCAGTAGACCTAAAGCTAATAATGCTTGACTTTGGCTACTAGAAGTGTTTTTAGCAACTAGTTCATAAAGCTCTGTTGCTTTGCCCAATTCCTTTTCTTTCTCAAACCAACGGGCAATTTCATAGTTTTCCTTCATCGTATTATTTGTATTAGTTAGTAGTTTTTTAGATAGATGGATAAATAAAACGATTAACGATAAGACATCCATCTCATTGTGCTTTAGAACACCTTCAATGATTGTAGGGTCTTTCTCTCGTAAATAATCAAAATATAAGAGTGGAGCAAGACTTCCAGGTGTGTCCCCATCTCGATGAATCTGCAAAATTTCCTTTTCTACAATAGAAAGACGACAAGACGGCAGTGTATCTTTCCACAGTCTTCTAGAAGCATGAAGTAAATCATAGTGTCCGAATTTCGGTAGTTTTGGAACTTGATCCCTGACTAGAGTATGCCTAGTTTTTACTTGAGGCCAATCGAACGCCTTGCCATTGTAAGTCACTAAATTCGATAACTCTTTTACATCTTCAAGAAAATGATAGTACATCGCTGCTTCATGAGCCGGACCAGGTAAAAAGAATTGCTTTACTTTCACATGATCTTTCGCTAAATAACAATAACCTAGTAAAAAAATCGTGTTCCCAGTACCAGTACCAAGTCCTGTCGTTTCCGTATCAAAAAATAGCAATTGCTCGCCACTAACACCTTTTGTTGATAGAGGATGCTGCATTCCTGCCTCATTCCATAACTGGACAATTTCATTCAATTCCGAGAAGCGATGTACCCCTAGTTGAAAATCAAGAGGATAGTTTATCTCTCGGTAAATTGTCCACTGCTCATCTAAAAATAGCGCTTGACCATTTAACTGGGACCAATCTTCACCAATTTCAACTAGTTTTGTTTCGGCTACTTGCCTTTCAGGTAACTGCATATGACCTTTCATTCGAGAAAGCTTATTTTTTAATGACATCAGCGTCCCTCGCTTCTAATAGTCTCGCTAGTAATGTTAGGGAGAGTTCTTTCGTGTTTTCTTTCGAACCTACGCCAACACAAGACGGACAGCCTTCCTCACAGGTACATGCTCTGATATAATGCTTTGTTCGTTCTAGGATTACCTTGATATGTTTATAAACATCCTCACTTAAACCAACCCCACCTGGGTATCTGTCGTATAAAAAGATAGTCGGTTTGCCGGAATGAACTGCTTTCATTTGTGGTACAACTCGTAGGTCGTTTCGATCACACATCACATACACGCTTGAAACTGCCTGTAGGACGTGAGAAAGGCCAAGCAACGCATTCTCCATGGCTTCCTTACCAATTTCCTCTTGTACGCTTTCTTCAAACTGGATCCACGTGGCATTCGTGTGTAACTCTTGCTCAGGTAAATGAATTGGACCAGAGCCAATGGTTTCGAACGTCGAAAGTTTTATCTTTTTGAAAATTGTTGCCATGGCATTCACGGTGACATCGCCAAACTCAATCGAACAATTCGCATGAGTTTTTTGCTTATCTACCTCTAGTACCTTTAATTGAACGGCTAAATTCGCATCGGTAAAATAGTCAACATCGACTTCTCTTACAAAAGCTTTCTTTTCTTCCCAATCCAATTTCTCTACTTGGTATTGCGTCCCTTCATGCAGATAAAGTGCCTCATCATGAAGTAACGTCATCGCACTAAAGGTATCCATTTCACCTATCACTTGGTGGTTGGCCACATCAGTTTGATCAATAATAACGACGTTTTCTTGTGCAGCTGACCGTAAACTAATATTGTGAGCAGGAAAAGACTCGTTCATCCAAAACCATTTATTTTGTTGGTGATGTAATACTTGCTCTTCCGTTAGGAAATGAAGGACATCCTCTACATCTACACCATCAAATAAGTCTCCTTGTTTAAACGGAAGCTCATATGCTGCACATTTCAAATGATCCACTAAGATGATTAAATTGTCTGGATTAATCCTCGCGTGTTCAGGTGTTGCTTCAAAGAAATATTCTGGTTGCTGAACTAAAAACTGATCGATCGGGGTAGAATTAGCAACCATAATGATTAACGCTTCGTCATGCCTACGACCGGCTCTACCTGCTTGCTGCCAAACACTAGCAATGCTTCCTGGATACCCAGTCATCACGCATGCCTGAAGTTGTCCTATATCTACGCCTAATTCTAGGGCATTCGTACTGACAACCCCTTTGATATCACCAGACCTTAGCCCCTGCTCAATCTCGCGGCGCTGCTTAGGCAAGTACCCACCCCTGTACCCCCTAATCGACTTTTTCCCTAGTTGTTTCGCAACAAGTTCTTGTAAGTGACTAAGTATGATTTCCACTCGAACTCTACTTCTCGCAAAAACAATCGTTTTGATTTGGTTTGATAGTAGTTTAGAAGCGAGTCTTTTTACTTCAACGGTTGTGCTTTTTCTTATTTGTAACGGTTTATTAATAATTGGCGGATTGTAGAAAACAAAGTGCTTTTTCCCACGAGGGGCACCATTATTATTAATAACCGTCATCTTTTTCCCCGTCAGAGTCTCACTTAGTTCCTCTGGATTAGCAATGGTTGCAGATGTACAAATAAACACAGGGTCACTTCCATAATAGGCACAAATTCTCTTTAACCTTCGAACAACATTTGCCACATGGCTTCCAAACACACCACGGTATGTATGTAGTTCATCAATAACGACATATTTCAAGTTTTCAAACAATGAGACCCATTTTGTATGATGAGGTAAAATAGCTGAATGTAGCATATCAGGATTTGTTATTACAATATGTCCTGCTTTTCGAACTACTTGGCGAATATTAGGTGCCGTGTCACCATCATAAGTAAATCCTTTAATATCTGCACCAATAGCATCAATCACTTCGTTTAACTCACTACGTTGATCTTGTGCTAGCGCCTTCGTTGGAAAGATATACAAGGCTCTACTCGATGGATCTTCACAAATTTGCTGTAGGACTGGTAGATTATAGCAAAGCGTCTTCCCTGAAGCTGTCGGGGTAATCGCTGTAAAGCTCTTCCCTGCAAGTGCTAGCTCAAAGGCTGAACCTTGATGTGTATATAATTCGTTAACCCCTCTAGAAATAAGGGCCTCAATAATTCGTCTATCTATTGTCGAAGGAAAAGGAACCGTTTTTGCCTCTTGGCCTTCAATTTCATGCCAATGCACGACATTTTCATCATCTCTAAGTTCTTCAATAAATTGTTGTAGCGATAACTTTTTCAACAAACCGACCACACCTCTCTATAGTAAAATTATAGAGAATATACGTTTGCTTTGTAAAGAGGAAAGTTCCAGCTATTGTTTACATAATATTATTATGTTAAATAACAATATTGGAATAGACGGACAAAATTTCTCACCTGGTACATTTTTGATTGCTTATAGCATAAATCGCTATTTTGTGATATTATTCTAATATTCCGATAATTCAATTAATACTTTCAGCAGAAATGGGGTCTTTAACGTGCAACAGGTAATGGAAATAGCAAATAGCAACGTAATTTGGCTGTTTGCCTCATTGGTTATTACTATGGTATTCATTCAAGGTGTTATTTTTATTAAGCTAGCTACTAATGCTGGTAAGAGCCTAGGCATGACCAACTCCGAGGTGAGTAGTGCTTTAAAAACAGGAGCAATTAGCTCTATTGGGCCTTCTTTAGGGATTATGGTCGTTGCGATTTCGCTGATAACTTTTCTAGGAGACCCACTTACACTTATGCGAATCGGAATTATCGGATCTGCACCAATCGAGGCTTTAGGTGCTAGTCTTGGGGCAAACGCCTATGGAGTTGACCTTGGCGCAGAAAACTTCAGCCCTCAAGCTCTTACAACAGTCGTATGGGTTTTATGCCTTGGAGGAGCTGGTGGGCTTTTTGTCGTAGCCACATTTACAAAATCTATGGGAAAGATGGAAAAGAAAATCATTGCCAAAAAGGGTGATGGAAAAATTATGATTGTTGTTACAACAGCTGCAATGATCGGTGCTTTTAGTTTTTTAGCTAGTGGAGAAATGATAAAGGGGTCCATACATACAATGGTTGGTTTTGCTTCTGGAATCACGATGATGGGTATCGTTCTAATTTCTAATAAATTCCAAATAAGGTGGTTAAAAGAATGGTCCCTAGGTCTAGCAATAGTAAGTGGATTATTTTTCGGCTATATCATCATTTAACAGGAAAAAGGTGAATTTTTATGGAAGGTGTAAAAAAAGAAGATACTACTATATTACCTTCATCGGAAAATATGGAGTTCTATTATAAAAGAGCTCACTTTTGGGGACGTACATCCATATGGATAGTTATTATTCTATCGCTATTACTTCCTCTTTATCTCTCTTTCATCTTAGGTTATCACCCAGGTTGGAAACCTATTATTGCAGGGTATCTAGCTTACGCAGCTTTAATGGGTTTAGCATGGACGATGGAACCCGTCATGTATTATCCAACTTTAGGTACATCAGGTACTTATTTGGCCTTTTTAACAGGCAATATATCAAATATGTGTCTTCCTTCAGCAGCTGCTGCACAAAACTCAGTAGGAGCTGAACCTGGTACAAAAAAAGGAGAAATTGCAGCTACGTTAGGAATTGGTGCTGCTTCCCTTGTTAATATAGCTATTCTATTACCTATTATTTTTCTAGGTTCATACCTCTTATCAATTCTACCGGAAACCATTTACAAAATGTTTGAATTTATATTACCTGCAATTTTTGGAGGTATTGTTGGACAATTTGCGATTAAAAAGCCATTGTTTGGTGTCGTAGGAATTGTTACTGCACTTTCCATACATTTACTCGCACCAGCAGCTTTGCAAAATATTTTCGTTAGTCTCCTTGTAACAATAACCCTTTGTGTTTATCTTAATTCAAAGCTACCACAGAATGGTTAGAACCAAAATTAATCATTGAAAGAGTGATACAAAAATGAACCAACAAACCAATATTCATAATAGACCAGAACTTATTTTACAAAAACTTATTCAATTTAATACTACTAACCCTCCAGGTCATGAGAAAGCTTGTATAGATTATATTAATGAGCTATTAAGTGGGTATGGAATTGAGTCTAAAATTGTCAGTCGAGATGAAAATAGACCCAATTTAATTGCAAGAATAAAAGGGCAAGGTACAGCCTCTCCTCTAATGTTATACGGACACGTTGATGTCGTTACGACAGAAAATCAAAGTTGGACATACCCGCCTTTTTCAGGTGAGATTATTGATGGCTATGTATGGGGCCGCGGTGCCATAGATATGAAAGGCTGTGTAGCAATGATGATCTCTGCCTTTCTAAAAGCAAAAATAGAAAATACCCCTCTACCAGGAGATGTACTTTTAGTCATTTTAAGTGATGAAGAAAATGGCGGGAATTTTGGTGCAAAGTTCTTAGTAGAAACACACCCTGAACTATTTGCAGGAGTTAAATATGCTTTAGGAGAATTTGGTGGATTTTCAATGGAACTAGATGGAAAACGCTTCTATCCAATTATGGTTGCTGAAAAGCAAATGAGCTGGTTAAAAATATCCATCAGAGGACAAGGTGGGCACGGATCAATGCCTGTCCGGGATGGAGTAATGAGTAAACTAGCAGAGGTTTTAGATAAATTGAACCAACCTTTACCTGTCCATATTACTCCTGTTATCACCGAAATGATTGAAGGTATAGCGAACGTAATGCCTTTTCCCAAAAAACAAATTTTAAAGCAATTACTTAATCCTAAAATGACACGAACAGTCTTAAAATTACTAGGAGAGCAAGGAAAAACGTTTGAAGCGATATTGCACCACACTGTATCCGCAACAGTTATCCGAACAAGCGACAAAATCAATGTTATCCCTGGAGAAATTACAGTTGAATTGGACGGAAGAATTTTACCTGGCTTCAAAGAAGAAGAGTTTCTAGTAGAGTTAAAAGCTCTAATTAACGACCCTTCTATTAAATTAGAGGTCATCCGTTCTGATATAACTTCTGCAAAACGAGATATGAAGCTATTCAACCGGTTAGCATCCATAATAAGAGAGAGTGACCCTTCAGGTATTCCTATTCCTTTCGTCCTTCCAGGAGTAACAGACGGCCGTTTTTTTTCTAGCCTTGGAATTCAAACCTATGGATTTACACCGATGAAACTTCCATCTGAATTTAAGTTCTTAAAAACTGTCCATGCAGAAGATGAAAGAATTCCTGTTGATGCACTATATTTTGGTACTGATGGATTATTTAAAGCGATACAAACATTTGGTGATTAAATACTAAACTATCGGTTTAAGTTACTCTCTATGATCCCCCCTCATGGGGTTTTTTTTGTGTACATAGTTAGTTTCCCAATGTCTAATCCTCTCTATTTTTGGTAAGAATTACTAGCTAGTAATTCCAAAAAGGTCGTGAGATATTGAAAGCAGATCCAAACAAGAGGTCGCTATGGTTAGAAACTATCTTCGAGCATACATCAGTTGGCATATTAATCACTGATCCAACGAAAGAAGATAACCCAATTTTATATTCTAATCCTGCGTTTAGAGAAATTTCTGGGTATTCACATGAAGAAGTGGTCGGTAAGAATTGTAGGTTTCTGCAAGGGAAAGATACAAATGCAGAAACTGTTACTGAGATTAGAAACGCCATTTTATCAGGTAAGACATTTAAAGGAGAAATACTAAACTACCGCAAAAGTGGCGATCCGTTTTGGAACGAACTTATTGTTAATCCTGTTTATGGTCAATACGGAAAACTAGAGTATTTTGTAGGAATACAGAATGATATTACTAGAAGAAAGACATTAGAAATAGAGTTTCAATCTGATCTTCAGTTAGCTAGGAAAATTCAGGAACTTAGCTTAAGTACTCCGATACTTAATGAAGATATAAAAATAAGTGGGATGCTACTTCCTAGTAAACAAATAGGGGGCGATTCTTATTCTTGGTTTGAGTTAGGTCCAAATGAATATGGTGTACTGCTATTGGATGTGATGGGTAACGGCATACCTGCGTCCCTTATTTCTATGTCAATTCATTCCTTCTTACACTACCTCCTAAGAACAAACCTTAAAGAACCTAAAACTGTACTGGAGAAAATTAATACTCATTTATTTGAGTTATTTACGACTAACAATCAAGTCAGCTTTACAACAGCCATTTATTTGCACTTGGATTTAAACCAACACACGTTAACCTATGCAAACGCAGGACATGTGTCTGGTATAAAAACAACAGGTAAAACCTCAACAAAATTACACTCATTGTCTTTACCATTGGGTTTAACCTCTGATTATAACTGTCGGCAAGAAACACTACTGCTTTCAGGTAATGAGAGAATTTTGTTATTTTCAGATGGATTAGTCGAGTCTGCCGATAAAAACATTAAGGAGCGGATTGATCGATTGCAATTGCTAATTCAAAATAATTTATCTCTTTCACAGGAGGGGATTATGAAAGTCATGTTAAGGGAACTCGTCAGGGAAAAGAAGAATGCCGATGACATTAGTATGGTAGTGATAGATATTTCACTAGAAAAAAAGCGAATCAAACCGTCCTAGTAAACGGTTTGATTCGCTCTTTTCATTGAATTAACAACCACAACGGTGGCGGTGTTTTTTCTTCGGAATACATGGATCATCAATGTTTGAAAAATCTAGTTGGTATTGTCTAGAGACAAAACAGCAACGCCAACTAAAAGCCCCATCAACGCCTCTTCTTGGCTTTTTTCTACGTTCTTTACGATCCTTACGACAATCACCGTCAAAATAATTAAAATCCATTTCTATCCCTCCTTTATACGATAGAATATGAATGGTCTTTACCTCATGTATAAACTAAGTAACCATATTTCGTCCTAATTATTAGAAAATGTGCAAATGCTAGAAACCGATTAACACACAAAATGATAGGTATCTCTCTCGACAATTACTAGGAAGAAACTACTAGCAACAATAAAAGAACCCAGCTTAAGGGTTCTTTAGACTATGTGTTCTGTTTAACAACCTCGGGTAGATGATCAAGCTTAATCTTGTCTTTTAAGGTCATTCCCTGCTCATAAGAACGATAAGTAAAAACCGTATGTTCAGGCGTTGATACTTTAAAATAAAGAATTCGGTCTACTACTTCTTTCTTGACCTCTAAATGAAACGTAAGGTCTTGAATTTTCAATTTATAAAAATCGTATGTTATCCCTAACAATGTTTTCGATGTTTTTTTTGTATCTTCATTGTTTTTTACCATTTCAGAAACTTCCTCAACTGTAACCCCCCGTTGGACCATTTCACCTAACGTTTCAAACATTGATTGCGCTTTATTCGTTAACTTTTTAAAGATATTTTTGGTTTCAGTTACTACGTCTTTCACTTCCAATTCTCCTACCACCTTTACCTCTATTTTCCTTATACTATTCCCAAATGTTCATTAATTATGAACGGATGAAAAAAAGCAGTGTACGGTGTTACAGTTTAATCATTTAGTATACACGTGGAAACAGGTGAGGTCTTTCTATTTTACATCACCAAAGCCTTTTAATTTTACGTTTACGTTTACATCAATTTTTGCGTCTGGATAAATTTCTTCTTTCCACTTCATTTCTTTCCAATTTTTATAACTCAAACTATTTCGTACAAACTGCCCAAAACCAAGGCTATCCGTCTGGTTCTGTTGCATTTCTTCAATAATCTCTTCAGATGTCTCTTTAATGTAGGCTGCTAATTTTTTTTCAATATCTTTTTGTGCTTCGTCATCAGACAACTTAACATAACCAGTGAATTCATCGATAGATCCCTTCACATCAATATTCACTTGTATTTCACTCGGAGATTGCACGTTCACTTTTCTAGTTGATTCTAACGTGTTAAAGGTGATATATAAATAATCATCCTCTTTTGTCTCATTTTTTAAGCGCATTTGTTTTGTGAGAGTACCTCCTAGATGATTTTCATGTAACATAAGAAATACTCGAGCTTTTTTCGGGTCAACTTGCATAGCTAACTTGTCGCCATTAAAGAGTCCAATTCCGTCAAGAATCACTTCCTCTTTCCCTGCTTTCATTAAAGGTACAATAGGATCAATCCCATCATCATAATAATCACGGATAAATTCATGAAGGCTCGTATCAACGGTTACATGTGTTTGAGCTTCTTTCTCAAGTAGTTCAAAAATATAGCGACCAATTCGTGGATGCTCAGGAAATTCAGTCATTAACATCTCTTTTGGGCTTCCGTTGACAACAATCACTTTTAAATTTAATCCTACTGCGTGATCTCGCTTAAATGTATCAATCGTATCAAAAAAACCCATTTTCGCTAGAGTATCACCAAACATTACACTACGTAATTGCCCACTTACTAAGACACGCTCTGTCTGTCTCGCCAACTTTGTACGGCCTTCCTTACTTGTATGGGCTATGGTTGACAAAACGACATGATCTTTCGCTGCTGATGGTCTAACCTGTGGGAAAGTGATTGTAATAGTTAAAATTCCCTCTTCCTCAGCATCTTCAGCTTCATTTAGCTCAAAACCGATACTATGAATAAAGCCCATATCCTCGACAATCCGTTTCTGGGCACATCCTGACAAAATGAGTGATGTGATATAAAAAAGTAGCAATAACTTACGCAATGTCTTTTTCCCTCCTAGCTCGTTTTCCTTCTACCCATAATAGGAACAATAGGAGTATCGGAAAGAAAAAAGCAAAGAAAACGTACGGCGTAACAACCATCGAAAACAACTCATTAACTTCCCGTTGAATCGTTGGGATCAGCGCAACCAAAAAAGTACCCATAAATAGACCTATAATTAGCTTTAATTCTTTTGTTTTAGGAAAAATTTGCTTTGTAACCTCTAATGCTGCCCAATGATAAAAAACAACCGTCACCATGATTTTTAATAGAAACACCCCAAATACTAAGTTCTCAATTCGTTCTATTAAAGGCGTCTCCATATGCTTAAGAATTACCTGGGTTGGATAAAGGATATTGCGCAACTGCTCTAAACTAAAAAAGCCCATCGCGATAAAACAAACAGCTGCATAAATAAATGTAGTGAACAAATGTCCAATCACGATTGCTTTCCCGAAGTTTCCATCTTTTTGGACATATGGGAACAGAAACAAGACTATCTCAAAGCCAAGAAAGGCCGTGTATGACTCAAGACCACTTTTCATCGGATCTAAGGGATTTTGAAACAAAAACGGTGTTAAACGAGTAAAGCTGAACTCCGGAGCGACAATAAGTAATAAAAATATTGTCCATATCGTAAAGAAAAAGAAAACAATTGCAATTTTCCCCATATTATAAATTCCTTTTGAAACAAAAAAGATTGAAACAATCACAAAGTAGAATAGTAAAAGATTTGGGTTTACATCAACAAACATTGTTAACTGAATTAACAACGAATAGTTTTTCGCGACTAAAATCCCTAATAAACCCAAAGTAACAATTAAATACAGATACAATGGATACAACAAAAATTTTGGTAAGTTCTGTTCTAGGATTAGAAAAATCGATCTTCCATTTCCTTTTTTGTAGACAAGATGAATCAAATATATGTTCACTAAGACAATCCCTGATAATCCAAATATCCCTAGCCAACCATTTGTGCCAAAGGCTTCAGCTACAAGCCGGGGTAAAGCAAAGAGAATGATCCCTGATTGGATCAAATAAACTATTACGGCTATCTGTGTAAAATGGATTTTTTCATTCATCGGCATCAATCCTTTATTGCTTCATTTTCGTTCGGGTTTTGTTTGCTGTTTTCGCTTGAGCCCCTCGTTCCTTCAAAAGGTAAAAAGGCGACCGTACAAAAATATCTTTCCACTCCTTCCAATAAAAAGGTGCTAATGGAATTAGATACGGTGTTCGTAAGCTTGTTAAGCTAGCTACGTGAATCGTAAACCATGCTAAACCAATCATCATTCCAAAAATACCCAAGTATCCTGCAAGTATTATGATAAAAAATCTAACAATCCTAATAGCATTACTCATGTTGTAGCTAGGTAAAACAAATGAGGCTATTGCCGAACTTGCTACTGCGATAATTAAGACATTACTTGTAAATCCTGCTTCAACTGCCGCCGTACCGATAACAATACCACCTACAATACCAATGGTTGAACCAACCTTTGTCGGTAATCTAGCTCCAGCTTCTCGGAGTAACTCGATTGTTATTTCCATGATGAGTGCTTCTACTAATGGCGGAAACGGAACCCTCGCTCTTGACTCGGCTAAAGTGATCAGTAAATCTTCTGGTAACACCTCATAATGAAACGTGATTACTGCCACATAGAGAGCTGTGAAAAACACTGTAATAAATATTGCTATTGATCTAAGGATCCGTAAACTCGTCCCAATCCAATATCGCTGATTATAATCGTCCGGTGATTGTAGAAATTCAAAGAAATTCGTAGGTGCACTAAACGCAATTGGACTTCCATCCGTTAAAACCACGATTTTTCCTTCTACAAGCTTTGATACGACAACCTCAGGAACTTCTGTTGTATAATACTGTGGAAACAATGAATCAGGCGCCTCATCAATTAATTGTGTTACCATACTTGAATCATAAATAGCATCAGTTTCGATGCTCTCTATGTTACTTTTTAGCAACTCCACTAACTCCATGTTGGCCAGGTCATCGATATATATGACATAAATATTCGTCTTGGTGATTTCTCCTGCTCGAAGCTTAATTACTTTGAGATTGGAACTTCTTAGACGTTTCCTAATTAAGGATAAATTTTTGTTTATGTCTTCAACAAACGCATCATGTGCACCAATAATGATTGACTCGGTGTCACTTTTTTCAACGCCTCGTTGTTCTGGCCCGAAGACATTGTAAAAATAGGCTTTATCCTTATAGAAAATCGCGGCACTTCCAGCCAATATTTCATCTTTTAGATCTTTAAGTTTTGTGGCTTCCGATATATCTTTTTCCTTAAGCCAAGATGAAACGTCTTCTTTTTTTAATGAAGATATAGGGTCTAAAATATCCTTTTCTAGTCTGGTTCCGTCTATGATTGTACTTAAATAAACCACTTTAACGGATTCTTCACAATACGTTTTCTCTAAAAAATCTCCGCAATCATTAAAAAATTCTTTAATTACTTCCAACGAAGGCTTTTCATCTTCATCAGAGGAAGCTGGTTGTTTAGCTTCGTTTTCTGAGGATTCATTAAGTGAAGCTAATTTATTTTTCTTTTGCCAATTTTTTTCATTCATTGTGAAAAGTCCTCCAATAAATGTAACTTATCGTTAACGTTTGCTAACACCTACAAAATTATTCCATTGGGTACAAATCTTCGCAATTCTTCATTCTTTTTACTGAATTTAGACATATAAATGTTTTGAGTTGAAAATGATTTAGTGAGAGGGGATTATCAGTGACAGATACAGCAAACTTAATTCGTCCATGGGAAGAACATGCGTTTTGGTTAGAGATATTAGAAGATCATGCTTACTTCGTCAGAGACCACTTGTCACCTAGTGAACAGCAATACGTAGACACTGCAAATCAATATATACAAGCGTTTCAGCAATTACGAGTCAAGTTGAGCCAATTGGATCCTAACTTATCATTTAGTTCAAATGCATTAATTGAATTTTCTAAAGAGGCTTGGCCAATTGTAACAGGTTATTTCCAATTTGAAGGACATTTACAAAGCTTACGCGTACAAAATAAAGTAAATTTAAACCTTTCCCCGACATATTTAAATGGCACATTAGGAGAAAACCAAGAATACATCCGGATATTAACCTATTATGTTACTGGTCAGAACTTTCCTCCACTACCACTAGTGGATCTTCTTGACTTATGGTTAGAAGATCAATTAGGTCACGCTGTTCTGTTCCGAAATGTACTTGATCCTATTGAACTAACATTATCTAGTCAGACAGAGATGTATGTTACTAGATTTCAAGGTTATATCGTCCAAAATAAACAAATGCGTTCCATCTTGCGTTTTTCCCCACCTAATACACCTAGGCAACAACGTCTCTCAAGACAAATTGGTCAAACAACAATAGACATGTATAATTTTGTCAAAGAAGTCATTGGACTCTACCTAGGTTCAGAAATGTTTACAAGAACAACTCTTCGTTTTCTTGAACATCATCTTCCAGAAACGTGTTATTTTATTAAGAAATTAAGTTATTATGCGCCTGAATTAAGTAATCAGGCTGCTCAATGCCCACTAACAAAGCCATCTTACACCTAAATTATGAAGCTAAGTATCAGCAGGGGCTTCCTGTAGTTACTTAGCTTTTTATTACCGTTTCACTAAATATTTAGAATAAACTTTTATTAATATTTCTAAGTTTCCTATATTGACCTCTAACCTTTATTGCTTTAACCTATTAAAATGATAAAACTATTTTAGGTGGGATTGGTTATGGGGAAAAAGTTTATTTTGGTACTTTTTGGTTTATTTTTGACTGCTCTAGGGATTAAGTTATTAACTATAAATATGTTAACTTTTGGAGGAACAGCCGGAATAGCGACAATCCTAACATACATAATTCCATTATCGTGGGGTGCTTTGTTCTTTATCGTAAATCTACCTTTTTTCCTGATCTCATTCCAACAGTTAGGGCGTTGGTTCACATTATCTAGTTTTATGTCGATTATCGGAATATCCATTATGAGGGACTCTCTTGATTTACTTGTACCCTCAATTCAAATGGATCCTATTGTAGCTGCCATTATTGCTGGCATATTCATTGGAATCGGTGTTTCCTTTGTACTTAATAATGGATCCTCACTAGGTGGTATACATATTCTAGCTTTATACCTAGATAAGAGATTTGGAATTAACCGCGGTCTATGTATTTTGATTGGCGATTCGCTTATCATTATAGCTGCAGCATTTCTAGTAGGTTGGCATAGTGCGATTGTATCTATTATTAGTATTGTGATTGCTTCTTATATCATTGGTCGCTATAAATCGATAGAGACCACAAGGGTTGTTACTGAAGACACCAGCGTTTTACAAGATGCTGCAAATTCCTAATAGAAAAAAATCACCTATAATAGAAAATAGGTGATTTTTCAGTTTTTCCAATACACACTTTCACATGACTTTAAGTAGACCCAATACTGTATGGAAATAATTTCGCATTGTATCTTCTATATGATTCTTTTATAATTAGCAATTGTGAGAAAGGAGGGAGTCTATTGACTGAAGTGAGACAATTTGTCTTTTTTGACTTTGAGATGCTTTGCTCTAAAGAAGGTATGTCTTATGCGAACATGGAAAGTATCCGACTTGGGGCAGCGAAATACGATATTGACACACAGAAAATTACCTATTTTGATCGGTTTATTAAACCTAAACAAACGGAACCACTAAGTATTTTTTGTAAAGAGTTAACACAAATTAGTGATAATGATATTGCTAGCGCTGACTCATTTCCTCTTGTATTAGATGATTTCATCAAGTGGATAGGTAATATAAAGCAAAGTCGTTTCTTTTCATGGTCTTCAAACGATATTTCCCGGTTAGAGCTAGATGCTTTCAGTCATGACGTCCCTCGATCGAAAATAGCACCTATTAAAAACCGGTATGTAGATTTTCAAGCGATCTTTTCAAAAAGGGTTTCAAAAACAAATCCCTCTGTAGAAAATGCACTAGCCTTGTACGGGTTACAATTTGAGGGTGATAAGCATAATCCAATGTACGATGCTTATAACACACTACGTATTTATTTAGCCTTTAGCGAAGAGTTTGTGAAAACTGACTTAATTATGCTAAATCAATTTATTTTTCAGAACCAAGAAGTTACCGTAGAAGATGACATCAACGGACGATTAAAAACTTTACTAAAAGAAGACCTTCAGCACCTTTTTAATGATATTTCTATCATTTCAAATATTCGTAGTGCAAAAAAGCTTCTTAAGCGAACAGGTAAGTTGGTTAAAAAGTATGAAAACATCCTCTTAAATCGTTCCCGAATGTTTAACGAAGAAATTCTACTATATGTGCGCTTACTTGTTGATTTCTATCATAATCTCATCGGAAGCTACAACAAACATTATTCATATGGCTGTAAAATTATTATATTTCATGAACATATGACTACACCTTTACAGCAAATTACTGCATAACAAACGAAGACCCTATAGGATCTTCGTTTGTTTGATTCTATTGGATAATACGTTTCGCAAAAAGATAATTTCTTCCCCAATAACTGTTATTTAATACATTATACGTAATGTGTACACCATTGGACGAGGATGCATGGATCATATGTCCCCCATCCATGTATATTCCTACATGTCCAACTCTACCGTCGGAATAGAGGGTTGGCGATTGAAAGAACAATAAATCTCCTTGCCTTAATGAATTTGTCGCTACTGATACTCCTATCCCAGCTTGCTCTCTTGAGGTTCGTGGAATTGTTACTCCTCTTTGGCCAAACGCCCACTGTGTGTAAGAAGAGCAGTCAAATAAGCGTGGAGCTTCTGCTAGAGTGGCTCCAAATTTATATCCAGCACCAATGGCTGTTCTCGCTACATTTATTACCTCAGTTTGGATTGTCGTGCTTCCTTGAGGAGCTCTCTCAACAGGTCTTTTTTCTTTAATTGGCTCCATTTCCTTTGTATGTTCACGTGGTGGTAATCTTAAGACTTGTCCGACAAAAATTTGGGATGAAGTCAGTCCGTTTGCTGCCATTAACCGTTGTACAGTAGTATGGTGAGCTTGCGCAATTAGCCATAGAGTGTCGCCAGCCTGAACACGATAGCGACTTGCTGGCTTTTCAACCTGAATGGAGCCATTCTCTTGTTTAAAATAGATAAATGAATTGAACAGGCTACTTGCTGCATCTAAAGAGACATAAGCCGTATTATTCACCCAGCGGGCTGGATCAATATTCATATACTCATCGCCTCGCCTCGCTCTTGATCCCCCCATTGTCATACGTACAACCGTAGAACCATCTGTCACTTCAAACGTACTTGTGTTTCGTTCAAACTGGATAAAGTTATAACCTAATATCTTAGAAACTGTTGTAAAGGGTATGTAGTATTTGCCGTTTATTCTAATAGGTTTTATTCCGTCTACCATTTTCCCGTTAATAGCAATTCCGGCTTCAGGAACGTTTTCATAAAAGGCAGTAACCGGTGTAGCTGTTATTGATAATGTGATAATTAATAATAGAAGCAATCGAGATATTTTTAACATACTTTCCTCATTCTCCTTAGTTTCAATCTAGATGTAGTTTAACCATTCTGTAAATTAGGCGGGAGTTTCGTTTGCTGAAGCTGTTCAATCGTATCTAAAACGGCAACATTCGCCTGTTCAAGTAGCTGACCTTCATTAGCACTAGACTTTTGTTTTGCATCATCAATGATTTGCAAAGCTTGTTGCAACTGTTTTTCGACTGCTGAAAACTGCTCACTATCTGTTCGTTTCAATCCTTGTTGGATCGCCACTTTTGCTTGTTGAATAGCTAGCATTGCTTGCTCGACTGGGATACTTCCCATCAGTTAGCCCCCTTCCTTTTTCCTTTGTTAGTTTTGGTAATTCTTTAAGAAACATACGTAGATTTAGTTTAGTGTTTGTAAATTTCGGTTATATCTCTATGTTTCATAAAAACTTTCCCGAAAAAAAACACACCAAAATGATGTGTTTATCAGTTGTTATCATCCCTACATGTGAGGTAATGTATAATTACGTATTTTACCCTGTATTACAAATTAGGAGGATAGCTGTGTTATATTTCCTTTACGTTATGATTGTCATAGCATTTCTAGATACATTTGCTCAACTACCAATTATCGCTCCTTTTGCCCTTAGCCTCGGGGCGAATAGCCTGCTAATTGGATTGATTATCGGAATGTATTCATTTGCCAATATGGGCGGTAACATCATTGCCGGTGTATGGATTGATAAGTTTGGAAGAAAGAAAATACTTGTCATTGGTCTTTTTTTCGTGAGTATTTGTCTACTCGGATATACAATGGTAACCACCCCACTTCAATTGCTAGCCATCCGGACGATTCATGGTATTGGTGGAGGATTACTTGTTCCTGCTGCTTTTGCATTTTTAGGAGATCATTCTCGTACTACCACAAGAGGAAAAACAATGGCTTTTTCAGGGGCTTGCGTTGGCATAGCAGCAATTATTGGACCTGCATTTGGAGCGATCATTACAAATTCGTTCGGAATCGACTGGGTGTTCTATATCATTAGTATTCTATTTTTTGTTTCTGCTCTACTAGTATCAATAATATTAAAAGAGAATTACTCCCCTAGATCAGAAAAGGAGAAGTTTTCGATGGCAAGCATAAATAAATTACTCCGCTTGCCGCCTCTAGTAAATGCTTATATCGGTGCTTTTTCGTTGATGTTAACAATGGGAATTTTAGCTTATATGCTTCCCTTAAAAATTGAAGCTGCCGACCAAAGTGTTGCGCTATCCGGAATTCTCTTGAGCACATTTGGCATTGTAGCCATTTTGGTTTTTGTTTTGCCTACGAACCAAGTGTTTGACCGAGTTAGACGAGAAAGATTAATGATTATAGGGATGTTATTTATTTCGATTGCCCTCATAATCCTTAGCTCCTTTAACCTAGTTGGCGTGCTTTTTATCGGAATGTTTTTTTACGGAATTGGGTTCGCTTTAATCTTCCCTTCAGTTACAGCTCTGGTTATTGACCATTCTGATAAAAATGAACGTGGGAGAGCGTTTGGGCTTTTTTATGCTTTTTTCTCATTAGGTGTGGTAGCTGGTTCGTTTTTCATAGGTGCATTAAACGTCCTACCAAATCAAGGTTTGTTAATTGGGGCCATTTGCATCGGATTGCTAGCTTCGCTTATTTATCGGCGAATTACTGCAGGCGATATTTCTCGATCAAATGAATAATAAGGTTTTTAATTATAGGCTCTTCATTCATAATTTGGTGTCTTCCATCCGTTACAAGAGCAATTTGTGCAAAAGGAAATTTCCTTCGTAACGTCTCACAATTGTACTTCCAATCAACTGTTTTATCATTTGTACCTTGTATTATATAGATATCCTGAGTAGAAGGCGGAAGCTCTTCTACTTTTTTATTCCACTCGATCATCGCTAATACCCATGGAACTGAAATGTTTCTACATTGTAATGGATCTTTCTTCGCAAATTCTAAATAAGATTGATCCCCGGAATTTTCAGCAAATTTCCTTGTTAACTCTTGTTTAAACTTCGGTACTACTTTTGAAGAAGCTACTACATAATACCAATTTGCAGCACGAACTAAAGGGGCCAGATAAATCACCTTCTCAAAGTTATCCCGGTACTGTAATAGATATTGTGTACAGATAGCCGCCCCAGTGCTATGAGCAATCACGATATTGGGATAATAGTCTTTTTGCTTACAAAACGATAAGACCCCTCTAAAGGCTTGAACGTAATCATTAAAACTTTGAATTTCTCCCCTCTTTCCAGCTGATAATCCGTGGCCCTCTAGATCGTAGCCAATAACCCGATACCCACAAGCAAGAAAGTGATTAATGACATGTTTAAAAGAACCAGTATGATCAAAGTAACCATGGATAAGTAAGACTGTTTTCTCGGTACTACTGGCTGGCTCAAAAATATGAATACACGTTTTCTCTTCTAGTCTCTCTTTCTGATAGTAAAAGGATAACCCTGTGTTAATACCGTAAAAAGATAGATACTCGTTCGGATTATTGAATACTTTAATATTCTCGTTCATCTCTAGGTTCCTCCTAACTTATACTCCTTGTTCTATTTTAACTTATTTTGCATAAAATGTTTTAAGCCAACGCCAAAAAAGCCTCTACAGCATTAATTTTACGACAACTTAGTTAAGGAGGTACTGGTTTTATGAAAGTAGATACAGTTAGTGAAAAGGTAATATTAACATCATTAGCTGCTAGTGTTGCTTTAACTAATCCCTTACCAGTTGAAGCTATAGACCACAAAATAGTAATTAAAGATGTCACGCTTGATCCTAGTGAACGTTTTAGTTTTGGTCATACTGGGTTTAAAGTTTTCTCAATTCAACATAAACTGAAAGAATATGATTTAGAAATTGCTCAAGAAGAAATTGGTGTCTATGGTGTTAAAACACACGCAGCTATAAGACAATTTCAAAAATTAAAAAAGCTAAATGTCGACGGAGTTGCTGGTCCTCAAACAATAGCGGCTTTATTTATTAATAAAGATATTGCTGAAATTGAAGTAGAAGACCATGTTTTACTAGAAATTCAAGAAGGACAATTATTCCGCATCGGTGATAATGGAGATGCAATTACAGAAATTCAAAAGAAATTAAAAGATGCTGGCTACTATCATTTTGATAAGGACGGGATTTTCGGTTCAAGAACAAAAGAAGCGGTTAAATCTTATCAAAAAGATAATGGTCTCTTTATTGATGGCATCGTTGGTGAGCAAACCTATCAGCACTTAGCAGGGGTTTCCATTACCGTTACTCACGAAAACAGTAAGGATGAAAACGTGCTTTCTACCGTTTTTGCGGCTAGTGAAGATATGATTGACATTCCAGCACCTACGATAAACCAAACCATTAAAAAAGCAGAAAAAAATGATATTACTACCGTTGACCTGTTACAAAACGGTGACACAGGGCAGGCAGTTAAAGATCTACAGCGGTTATTAAAAAATAAAGGATATTATCATTCACTAGTTGACGGAGCCTTTGGACCAATCACCGAGGCTGCTATTCGTAACTATCAAATTCAAAATAATCTTGCTGTAGATGGAATTGCAGGAAAAAATACAATATTACATCTAAAGACTGCTCCATCAGCACCAATGCCTTCTAGATCTGGCTCGCCACCTGCTCAGTCAGAAAAAAAGATTGTTGACAGTGGCCAAACTCACTCTACTACAATCATTGAGTATGCAAAGAAATTTATTGGTACACCCTACAGGTGGGGAGGCACTACTCCGAACGGCTTCGATTGTAGTGGTTTTCTTATGTATGTATATAAAAAACAAGGAATTACTATTCCACGAACAGTAGCTGATATTTGGAGTTACGGGAAACCTGTTAATACCTTACAGGTCGGTGATCTTGTCTTTTTTCAGACCTATCGGAAGGGTCCCTCACACGCTGGGATCTACCTAGGAAATAAGAAGTTTCTCCATGCTGGGTCATCCTCAGGGGTGACAATCAGTGATATGACAATGACATATTGGAGTTCAAGATACTTAGGGGCTAGACGGATAAATTAAAAACAAGGTTGGCCATTTGGCCAACCTTGTCTTATATCATATCAAGCGTTCCATTCTTCTAAGAATTTATTTAGAAATCCCTCTAAATACTGATGTCTCTCTTCAGCTAGTTGTTTTCCGTATTCAGTATTCATTAAGCTTTTAAGTTTTAACAATTTCTCATAAAAATGATTTATCGCAGTACTTTGACCTTTACGGTATTCTTCTTTACTCATTTCCTCGCGCACAGCGATCGATGGATCATACATTAACTGTCCTTTTGCACCTGAATAAGCAAAGGTACGAGCAATCCCAATTGCCCCTATAGCGTCAAGCCTGTCCGCATCTTGAACAATCTTACCTTCTAACGACTCAACTGGCGTATTATTTCCACCCTTGTAAGACATCGTTTTAATAATTGCCACGATTTGTTCACGAATGTCTTTTTCCACATCATTCTTATACAACCAATCGTCTAATTCTGCTAACCTCTCTTCTTCATTCTCAAAAAGCTTATCATCAGCCACATCGTGAAGCAACGCGGTTAACTCACAAATAAAGATATCTGCTCCTTCGTGGGCAGCAATTTGCCTAGCCAGGCTTCTTACGCGGTGGATATGCCACCAATCATGTCCACTACTATCATTTTCTAATATGGATCTTACATATTGCTCTGCTTCTATTAATATCTTCAGTTCGTTCATCAGGAAAACACCTCATATTTTTATTTTCAAGCCCCAGCACTTACAAACCCAACTATGTCATACAACAAATAAACTTCTGAATTATAGTGATATTCTCAACAAAATTAGCATTTTTAGGTTCAGATATGCATGTGTACTCTAATAAAACGTAAATTTTTAAAAAAACTGTGACTGCCATCACAACAGGAATATCCACTCTATTTATAATGATTATATGTGGGAGAATTGTCAAATTGTAGTGGGATTGATTATGTAACATCTCTATTTTACCAAAAAAGTATGATTTAGGCTTTTTTCGTCACTTGGAAAAAACTTAAAAACTTTAATATAATTTTTAAACGCTAGGCTTTTAAATACCTAGCGTTCATTGTTACCTATAGAATGATTTAATAAGGAGATTTTTTATCCCTTCACTAACGTCACGACCCTTTGTTTAACTTCACTATGTTCATATTGATACTGTAATGAAGGAAGTTGACTTCTCCTTATAGTTTTATAATCTAGCGAAACCGTTACCTCTCGACAAAAAGGAAAAGCAGTAACAGACACAGTTTCTCGATCGAGCCAATGAGCTATTATTTTTTGATGGTTGTTATAAGGAAATACCTGTGAAAATCCTCGTCTGAACCAGGAAAACTCTTCTTCTTTGTTAACCCCTGGATCGTTCATACATAAGTACAAAGATAAATTATCACAAAACTGCAATAGGTCATAATGGAACTTTAAGCTAGCAAAATTCACACTTACATACTGACGTAACTTATTTTGTCGACGTCGTTCCTGACAAAGAAAATCTTGCCCTCTACCGTTAGTATAGTGCTCAAAAAATGAAGCGTAGTGAAGACTACAAATTAACCCAGCATACGGATCACATTCTGCTATGCGATTAATACCATTTACGTATGCCTCAAGCTTCGGTGTTAATGGGTAATCTACAAAAGAATACGGTAGTTTTGTCTCTTCATTTACTAGTGGATATTGATCTAATTCAATCCAACCGTTATCATGCTCATCAATAGCATAAATGACTGAGTCTTTGTATTTGTGCCCGATAAAATAATCATCTCTCCACAAACGTGCTAGCTCTCCACAAACTCTTGCATGCTCATGCTGCTCAAACAATAAGATTTCCCCATCTTTTTCTGTTACAACCACAACTCCCCACCTCAATTTTTGTACTCATGAATTACTATATACTATTTTACATTATTCAAAATTGTTTTAAAATTTCTATAATTTTCAACTTAAACACAGTAAAAATATTAATAAATTTTTTCAAGACGTTATTTCGCGTGATAATTATCACTGCCTCTCTAGAAGTTACAAAGTATGATTAGTACAGGTAAAGGAAACGATTACCTGTCGTTTCTAACAACAATATAGAGAAAAAATACAACTGGGTACTAGGAGGAAATCATCATGTTTTGTTATCAATGTGAACAAACGCCAACAGGTGGCTGTACAGTAATTGGGGTCTGTGGGAAAAACGAAGATATTGCTAGCTTACAAGACACAATCATCTTTGGACTAAAAGGGGTAGCTGCCTACGCTACACATGCTAGACAATTAGGCTATACAGATCCTGAAGTAGAAAAAATTACTCAGGAGGCACTATATTTAACACTAACGAACTCAAATTTTAACTTACAAGAACATATCGAAATGGCATTAAAAGTAGGTACGGCAACAGTAAGAATGATGGATTTATTAGACCGTGCTCATACAGAAAGATTAGGTATTCCTGAGCCAGTTCGTGTCTCTCAAAATAAAATTGAAGGTAAATGTATTGTTGTAACTGGACATAATTTATTTGCTTTGGAAGAGCTACTTATACAAACTGAAGGTAAAGGCATCAATATTTATACTCACTCAGAAATGCTGCCTGCCCATGGGTATCCTCATTTAAAGAAATATTCACACTTAAAAGGAAATATTGGGAAAGCATGGTTTGATCAAAGACGCTTATTCGAAAAATTTCCGGGGGCTATTTTGGCTACAACGAACTGTGTCATGCCAATTAAAGGTTCCTATGCTGATCGCTTTTTCTCATACGAAATTGCTGGTTTAGAAGGGGTAACTAAAATCCAAGGTGAAGACTTCTCTCCACTTATTGAGCGAGCGTTAGAGTTACCAGAAGCAAACATAGAATCAGACGAAACATTAGTGACTGGTTTCCATCATGAAACAGTCTTAGGGATTGCTCCTGAGATTATTGATGCAGTAAAAGCGGGTAAAATTAAGCGCTTCTTCGTTATTGCAGGCTGTGATGCTCCTGGAAAAGGTGGAGACTATTACCGAGAGTTAGCTACTTCACTACCACCTGAGACAGTTATATTAACCACTTCCTGTGGTAAGTTTAGATTTAATGATGTAGACTATGGAACTGTTCCTGGAACAGACATCCCACGGTATATTGACTTAGGCCAATGTAATAACTCTGGGTCAACAGTGAAAATTGCTATTGCGCTTGCTGAGGCGTTTGGCTGTGAAGTAAACGACCTACCAGTTAGCATCGTCTTATCCTGGTTTGAGCAAAAAGCTGTTGCTATCCTCTTGGGTTTATTCTCACTAGGAATTAAAGATATTCGTATCGGACCAAAACCACCAGAGTTCATTAGTGAAGGTGTTCTAAACGTACTTCAAGAAACATTTAACTTGCAGTTAATTGGTAACGCACAAGAAGACATGGCTACTATGTTGCAATTAACTACAACTAAATAATTCATTCATAAAGGTTCCCCCCTTTTGAATAGCAAAAACGAAGGCTAAGCCTTCGTTTTTATTTATTTCTTATTTCCGTTAAAGAAACAAACTAATCCTACAAAGAAGCCTAATAAAGCTCCACCAAGTACTTCCTCTGGTTGATGCCCAATACTTTCTTTTAATTCCTTCGTCTTGTTATCATGCGAAGAATCATTGTCTTGCCCGCTTAATTGGTCTATTCTTTTTTCAAGTTCATTTACCTTTATAGCGGTATCTCCTGCATGTCTTCGAACACCTTGAGCATCATACATGACAATTAACCCGAAGATGACAGATAATGCGAAATCTAATGAACGGGATCCAAGCTTCAAACCAACATATGTAGCTAGCGAGGTCACTCCTGCGGCATGGGAACTAGGCATACCACCAGACCCAACTAGTTGCCTCCAGTCCCATTTCCCTGTAATTATCCCGTTGATTGGAACCTTTAAAAATTGGGCAAGTCCGATCGAAACGATTGCTGCGATAATTCCTCTCATGTTTTTCCCCCCGATTTACTTCGTTAGTAGTGATAGCTTTTGTAACTACGTTTGGTCTTATTCAGTCATCTTCTTAACCTGTCTGTTATAACACAAAAAAATTCCCTACAAGGTTCCTTGTAGGGAATATCATTCATTCACTATTTTAGATTTTCCGTTTCACACTTTTCACACTCGTGAGTATAACAATCATGCATTTCACGTACTTCTTTTCCACAACATGAACATTGTTTCGGTGGTAAATTCCTAAAAAATTCGACTACAGATCCTAAAGTCATCGCTGCATTCCCCCTGTAAATATGATTGTCTTTTGTACTATAACATAATTGTACTACAACAATATCTGTATTACAACAACAAATCTTATTTTTTTTGGAAAATAGGCAATAAAAAAACATACCTTGGTTAGGTATGTTTCACTTGTCTATTATGATAACAATTGATCAATTTTTTGAACTAAATGAACAATTTCCGGTTTACTTACTTGAGCATCTGCACCTACACGCTCACCTTTGTGAAATAAATCTCCAGTAATTAGTGAACTAAAGATGACAACTGGAATGTCATTTAGGACTTTATGTTCTTTTATACGTTTTGTTAGATGATGCCCGTCCATCTTTGGCATCTCAATATCAGTAATAATCACATGCGGTAGTTCTGAGATTGTGTTCTTATTATTACCCAATTGTTCTAAGTAATCCCATGCTTGTCTCCCGTCTTCAAAGAAATGCAAGTTTTTATACCCTGCACTAGACAACGTATCTTCTAATAATTTTCGTAAGACAGGCGAATCTTCAGCAATAACAATTTTTTTATTTGAACGCTCACGAGGTCCTAATGCTTTCAATTGACCGACATTAATTCCTGACTCTGGACTTATATCAACAACGATCTTCTCATAATCAAGTAGCAAAATCATGTTCTCATCCATTTTTATAACACCAATTGTCGAGCCTTCAAGGCCTTGTGAAAGCTTTGTTGGTTTTTCAATTTGCTCCCATGAAATGCGATGAATTCTAGATACATTATGAACATGGAAAGCCACTTTCATTTTATTTAATTCTGCAACGATAATTTTATCTTGTTCTGGTCGCTCAGAAGCTGGAAATCCAATAACTTTTGCTAAGTCAATTACGGGTATTACTTCATCCCTTAGCCTAATAATTCCTTCTACATTTGGATGACCGTTAGGCATCTTTGTAACTGGTAGGGGGTTAATGATCTCCCTAACTTTCATTACATTAATACCAAATACGCCCTCTCCTATTGAAAAAACTATGACCTCTAGTTCATTTGTTCCACTCTCTAATAAAATTCCTTTATGATCGCTAGCCACCCTGATTTCCTCCTTAAGTATAAAACAGTTCTGTATCAAAGGGTTTATCGTTAAATAGTTTTACTTCCCCTGTATATGCATAGAGTACCATTAATTAATTAAATGTTCTAGAACAATCTTGAATTACTAGATCAATAGGTTAAATAAATTTTCATCTTTGTTTACTTCTATAAACTCAATTTCGTGTTCCTTCATTCGGACTATTAGATCATGATAGTCTTCGCTACGCTTGAGTTCAATCCCTACTAGAGCTGGACCATTATCTTTATTATTCTTCTTTGTATACTCAAAACGTATAATATCGTCATCAGGTCCTAAAACATCATCTAAAAACTCACGCAAAGCCCCTGCACGTTGTGGAAAGTTTATAATAAAATGATGTTGAAGCCCTTCATAGATTAACGATCGTTCTTTAATTTCTTGCATACGACCGATATCATTATTTCCACCACTTATGATACAAACAACATTTTTCCCTTTAATTTCATCTTGGTAAAATTGAAGAGCGGATATAGGTAATGCTCCTGCTGGTTCTGCTACAATCGCATTCTCGTTATATAATTCTAGTATTGTCGTGCATACTTTTCCTTCTGGGACAATAGCAATATCATCCAGTAAAGATTGACAAATGGCAAAGGGAAGCTCACCAACCTTTTTCACCGCTGCTCCATCCACAAACTTATCAATTTTCTTTAATGAGAGAACTTTACCTTTGGCAATTGAAGATTTCATTGCAGGTGCTCCTTCAGGCTCAACTCCAATTAGCTTTGTAGTTGGACTAACACCTTTAATATAAGTGCCAACTCCAGAGGAAAGCCCCCCGCCTCCTATTGACATAAATAGAAAGTCTATTGGTTCATCCATATCATCCATGATTTCCATACCTACCGTTCCCTGCCCGGCAATAATTCTGTGGTCGTCAAATGGGTGGATAAAAATATTGTTATTTGCTGTACTATACTCCATCGCTTCATGAAAGGCATCGTCAAATGTATCCCCGCAGAGTACAACATCGACAAAGTCACCACCAAAACGTTTTACTTGTGAAACCTTTTGCCTTGGGGTTGTTTTTGGCATGAATATTTTTCCATTTATTTTTAAATGCCTACAAGAGTAAGCGACACCTTGCGCATGATTTCCAGCACTTGCACAAACTACTCCTAAGTCTCTTTCTTCCTTTGTAAGACTCTGGATGAAAAAATAAGCTCCGCGAATTTTAAACGAACGGACCACTTGTAAATCTTCTCTTTTCAAATAGACGGTACAGTTATATCTCTCAGACAAAACATCGTTATATTGAAGTGGTGTGTGAACCACAACATCCTTTAAACTATGGTGTGCAATTACGATATCCTCAATTTTTACCTTCTTCATTTTTAACCCTTTCCTACTTACGAACAACTTGCCCATAGTACTTTTATTTGATTAAATCATTATAGCATGGTTTTATTTTTATTATGATACTATAAAGTAATAATTTTTTGAATATTCCACAGATTATCCACCAAAGAAAACAATAAAATTCAACATATTTGTTGCCATTTTCTTTCACTTATTGCTATTCAGGTAAGTTAATTCTATAATGTTAGTATTAATACTATATACATAGGATTGAAATTTTTGGAGGAGGGAATTTACATGAAAAAGATGTTTGCACTTTTTACTACTTTACTTGCGTTTTTAACTGTTTTCGCTGGTACAACATTAGCTGCTGGTGGTGGCGGAGAAAAAGAAGCTGCTGCTGTTTCAGCATATGAGGGGCCTCTTGTATTATTATCAATTGTTACTCTTGCAATTATGATTTATTTGCCATTTAGAGACAATAACTAACCTATAAAAAAACCATTACTCCTTAAAAGTAATGGTTTTTCTTTAGTTAAGCTTCTACCTTATGATCTAATAGCCATGCAGAAGCGTATAAAATAATCACGACAATCAGAACATCAACAACTGCTGTTCCTACATATAAAACAGCATTGTTCGTCACTTCCATGTGGATGTTTGGATCGTTTTTGAACGAGTCAAAATGAAATGATAAAGTTTCCATGATGTTTTTTTCACTGAGGAGTGCTCCCCATTCTGTTACACTTCGATAAACAACCGTTTCCTGAAATTTCACCCATAACCAACTACCTGCAATGACAATTGCTATTCCAACTAACCAACCCCATCTACGTATCGATTTTGCCATCATATAAATAAACGTGACAACACCCCCGGCCTGTAGCGACGCAATGAGAATACCAAAAAACAAAATCCACCAATAAGATTGATATTGCTCTAAAATGAAGTTGGCTATTGTTGAATCGATAAAGTGATTTATACTCCGTTGTAGTAGTATATACAGGAACAGTAGTGTTAGAGATAATGAGACGACCAATTGAGTCGTAGCTGCAACAAATTTGGCTGTTAACAACTGCCAACCACTTGTTGGAATGTTCAGCCAAAATACAGTTGTTTTTTGTTTCCACTCTTGCCTAAGTGAATCTAACATCGCAAAAAACAAATAAAACAAGTGGACAAGAACAACAGGCACTATCAATGCAATGAATGCTGGATTATATCTTTCGATGAGCACCCAAAGAATTGCTACCAAAGCTAATAGAAAGCCAATGTTAATCATAAATTTAGTTCTTGTTAACCGAAGTTCTTTTCTGTATAGCATTAACCAACTCATTTTAACAACTCCTTCATCGCGTCAAGAACGCTTTGTCCCTTTGTTTCTCTAAGCTCCTCCACTCTCTGGGATAACACAATTTCTCCATCCCTGACCAAAATGACATGGTCTAATAAAGGTTCAATTTCTGTTACTTCATGAGTGGAGATGATTAATGTTTGCTCTTCCATTTCAACATACTTTGCAATCATTTTAATGATATCCTCTCTTACTAGCGGATCTAGCCCTGAAAGAGGTTCATCCATAATTAATAAGGGGACATTCCTCGAGAGATTAATTGCAATCTTTACCCTTGCCCGATTTCCCTTTGAAAGAGTACCAACCTTTTTCGTCTGATCGACCTTTAAAGTAGCTACAATTTCAAATGCTTTTTGCTCATTAAAATCAGGAAAAACGTCATTACAGAATTCAATGGTCTCTTTAACCGTATAAAAGTCATATAATGAATCTACTTCTGCTAAAAAAGCAACGTTTCTACCTATTAATCTGGTAACACTTTCTCCACATACAGTTAGTTCTCCAGATGTTTTTTTGACTAATCCTGCGATAAGCTTTAATAAAGTCGATTTTCCACTTCCGTTATGACCGACTAAACCAATAATTCCACCAGCTGGAATTTGAAAACTCACATCATTTAGTGCTTTTGACAATCCATATCTTTTCGAGACATTTTGAAACGTAATGATATTATCCATTCTCCTCACCCCTAGATCTTTCTAACGCTGTTTTTACTTGCTCAATAATTTCGGTTTCAGAAAAACCGTTATTTTGCATATAGACCACGAATGTCGTAACATATTGTTCAGAAATCGTTTCTCGTAACTGCTTAATGATTGTTTCATCCACAGTTACAAATGAGCCTTGGCCCCGCTTAGCTTCTACTATCCCACTGCGTTCCATTTCTGCATATGTTCTTTGGACAGTGTTTGGATTCACCCCAGCTTCTACTGCCGTCTCTCGAACAGACGGCAGCTTTTGCCCAGGATTTATGGTACCGTTACAAATTTGTTGATAAAAATAATCCATCAATTGTAAATAAATTGGTTTGGAGTTATCAAAAGATACTTTCATAAAACTCCTCCTTTCAAAGAGAATGTTCGTTGTCAATGCATCAGCCTGCAACATCACGTTTCTGAAAAATCACCCATGAAAGTGTATTAAAGATTACGAAGTATATAAATAACATAGTTATCGAGAATGTCATTGTCATCCCTTCGACTATCGGTGATCCCTCAATGTATTGAGCCAAGTAGGTGTTGGCAAACAATACATATTTCACCCAATCATATTGACTTAGAACAAAGACAAGCTGACTCCCTGTAAACATTAAAAATAGTGCTAACCCAATAGCAAGTGAACTACTACGGAAAATGGTTGAAATCATAAAAGCAAAGGTCACCATCATTAATAAATCAACACTGCTTAGTCCATACAAAAGAAACAGGTGTAGAAACATGTTTCGCTCGTAAACTTCTCCAGCATTATAAATTAGATGTGGTTGCGTTATTGTTGTCGCATCAAAAAAGATCGCTCCACTTGCTAGAGAAAACATAAATAACACTACTAACATAAGTATTGCAAAGATAAATGTTGACAGGTACTTCGAAAGCAATATTTTCGACCTTGACGCAGGACGAATTAGCAATAACTTAATTGTTCCCCAAGAAAATTCACTTGCGACCGTACCAGCCGCAACAATAATGGTAAATAAGGTAACAATGCTGATTAAATTCACGGTAGACATCATATACCCCCAAAAACTATTGGTATCAACAGGAGGAATGTCATGCTCAAGCCGATATTCATTTAATTTTATTTCTCTTTCATAATTCTCTAACGCTACCTTTGGCATGGCCCCTTCATCAATCATCATTTGGTATTGAGCATTCTTTGCTGCCAGTACCTCCTGCCAACTGCCGTTTACAGGTTGGTCAAATAAAAATCTTGTAACAACAGCAACAATCAACAGTACTGCTACAAGGATTCCAAACATCATCCACGTCCCAGGCCGACGGTATATTTTCATATTTTCATTTTGCAGTAAGCGAATGAAATTACCCAAGCTGTTCCCCTCCAGTCACTTCCAAGAATTTATCCTCTAAGGTTTTCGGTTTTTGACTTATTGCAAAGACATTGATGTTCTGATTAACAAATGCTTTGTTTAAAATTGGTATTTCGTTCTTTTCTAAATAAATCTCTAAACAATTGGCATTCATCCGAAAGGAATAGTTTTGGTATTGCTCATTCAATACTTGAACTGCCTTTTCGATATTCTCTAGCTCAAAACTAATAAGTAAGCCCTCATCACCATTAATGAATTCATTAACTGTTTGAACGCCCAGTAGTTTTCCTTTCTGAATAATCCCAATTCGATCACACATTAATTCCATTTCGGATAATAAGTGGCTAGAAACAATAATTGCCAAATCTTCTTCTTTAGCCAACTTTCTTAAATAATCACGTATTTCTCGTATTCCAGCTGGATCTAAACCATTTGTCGGCTCATCTAGGATTAGTACGGCTGGCGAATGTAATAGCGCTTGAGCTAGACCAAGTCTTTGTCTCATTCCTAGTGAGTAGGTTTTTACTTTCTCATGAATTCGATCTTTAAGTCCTACTAAAGTTACGACTTCATGAATTCGTTCTTTTGAAACGCCATTAACCATTCGGGCATAATGAATAAGATTTTGATAACCTGTTAGAAATTTATACATCTCAGGATTTTCTACAATGGCACCAACTTCTGAAATTGCCTCTTCGAAGTTCGTGGCAACGTTTTTTCCCTTAATAATCACTTCACCTTTAGTCATTGATATTAATCCTACGATCATTCTAATGGTTGTTGTTTTCCCAGCACCATTAGGACCGAGAAAGCCAAATACTTCACCTGGGTAAATATCAAAGCTCAAATCATCTATGATCGTCTTTCCATTTATTACTTTTGTCAGATTATTAATTGAGACGACAGGTACTCCCATCGAAATCCCCCCTCATTATTTTTAAAGTATTAATGAATTACTGTACTAATCAAATAATACACTAACACAAAATGGTTTGCAATTGTTTTCTAAAATTTTACATCGATTTAATGAATTTCATAATTCCATTAGTATCGCCATTACGATACAGGTTTGATATGGCTCCGTTAAGGTAATTATGAAATTCACTTCCATTATTAACTTTTAATGGTAAAATTTAGACATGACCTATAAGGAGGATTACAATGAAAAAAAGTTTGCTATTATTTACATTTCTTATACTTTTCCTAACCGGGTGTGGCTACACCAATTTTGCTAGTGGACCTGTTACAACTGAAACAGAGTCAATTCCAATTGAAACTGATATAACTGAAGGTGCCATTGAAATTCATTTTGGGGTAGGCACTCTTCATCTAAGTGGTGAAACAAATGATTTTTTTTCAGGAAGTTTCACATCGAACGATGAATTACTCTTTCCAAACGTAAACTATAAAACAGTAAAGAACAAAGCAACGTTACTTCTTAAGCCTCAAAAAACAAAAGTAAAAGGGAACGTCAAAAATGAGTGGAATGTAGCTTTTACAAACCAACTTCCCTTATCATTTAAACTCAACCTTGGCGTTGGAGAAAATAACCTGACATTCGATAACCTTTACCTAAAAGATTTATCTGTTCATACCGGAGTTGGGGAGACTATCATCGATCTATCAAATGTAGAAAATAATCATTTTAATGTAGATGTTAATAGTGGCGTCGGAAGTACCAAGCTACTATTTTCTGAGAACCACGCTGTGGTTGTTGATGTAAGAAAAGGCATTGGGAGTGTTTCAGCAAATGGTTTTGTCGTTGAAGAAAATCGCTACAAAACGAATATTAAATCTGATAACATCATAAACGTAACAATTTCTCAAGGTGTTGGCGAGGTAATCTTAGTAACAAAATAATTCGAAAAAGAGACTGAAGAGTCTCTTTTTTCTGTCTTTACAAATTTGCGCAATCGTTTTCACAAAATGGTTTACTACTCCAATAGACTTTGATAAAATTTAGTATATTGAAAGGTAAACGCTTGCATTAAATGGAGGTAATAATATTGAAAATTTTCTCAAGAGCTTTGCTATTTAGCTTCTTATTATCGTTTGGAATTATCGTTGGCTGTACGACTCCCCAAGAGCCAAAACAACACGAGGGTACGACCGAGGCAATTCAGCAAGAGGATCTCATTTCCAGCTATCCCAATACTGTATTTTATGAAATCTTTGTTCGTGCTTTCTACGATTCAACTGGGGATGGAATTGGTGATATCAATGGGATGACATCCAAATTAGATTATTTACAAGATCTTGGAGTTGAAGGAATTTGGTTAATGCCTATTCATCCTTCACCTTCTTACCACGGCTACGACGTAACCGACTATTATGATGTTCATCCTGAGTACGGAACAATGGAAGACTTCAAAACATTTATGGAAGAAGCCCATAAACGGGATATAAAAGTCATTATTGATCTCGTCGTCAACCACTCAAGTATTGAACACCCATACTTCCAAGATGCAATCACGTCAGAAGACAGTTCATATCGAGACTGGTATATCTGGGCTGATGAAGAAGCAAATTTAAGGGAACGTGGCGAATGGGGACAACCGTTTTGGCATGGCGAAGCACCAAATAATTATTTTAGTGTTTTTTGGGGTGGAATGCCTGACTTCAACTTTTACAATCCAGAAGTTCGTCAAGAGATGATTAACATTGGTCGTTATTGGTTAGAGGAAGTTGGAGTCGACGGCTTCCGTTTAGATGCTGCAAAGCATATTTTTCCTAAAGACAAAGATCAAAATTTAGTTTGGTGGAAAGAATTCCGTTCTGCAATGGAAGCTGTTAATCCTGATGTGTTTCTAGTAGGTGAGGTTTGGGACCTTCCCCAAGTTGCTGGCCCTTACTTAGAAGATGGCCTTCATTCGACATTTAACTTTGATTTGGCGGAAGAAATCTTACGAGCAACTAGATCCGAGCGAGCTGGGTCTCTAGTACCTAAATTAATTCGAAGCCTACAGACGTTTGAACGTTACGCAAGTGACTTTGTTGATTCAACCTTTATTACAAACCATGACATGAACCGTGTTATGAGTGAATTACGAGGAAATACTGATCAAGCTAAAATCGCTGCTTCCCTTCTCTTAACCCTCCCAGGTAGTCCATTCATCTACTATGGGGAAGAAATCGGAATGGAAGGGGCTAAACCTGATGAACATATTCGTGAGCCAATGCTTTGGTACGAGAATGGTGGAGATGGCCAAACTGCGTGGATTAAACCAAAACACAATATCGGAACTGAAGCCCCATCTGTAGAAGCACAACTAGAGGATCCGAATTCGCTATTAAATCACTATAAAACGATGATATATCTTCGTCGTTCACAGCCCGCTTTATTGTTTGGAGATATTGTCGAATCCAATGTAAAAGAACAAGGCGCACTGACATATATCCGGACACACAATGATGAAGAGCTACATGTGTTTCACAATCTCTCGAAGGGCGAGCTAGAAATTTCACTTGGCGAATTAGCTGGAAATGTTATATTCACCTCTACCACTGAATATTCTCTTACTGATGGCATGCTTAAACTACCAGCATATTCAACGATTATTCTAGCTACAAATTAATAGTAAGAATAAAAAAGGTCACATGAGACTCAATTGTCCCATGTGACCTTTTTATTAATTATTGTAGAATCTCAATTCTCTGAATGATAACATCTTCTATTGGACGATCGTTTTGCCCAACTTGTACTTGAGCAATTGCATCGACTACATCCATTCCTTCAAAGACATGTCCAAAAACAGTGTGGCGATAGTCTAGAAATGGTGTTCCACCGTGCTGTTCATAGTGTTTGATTGTCTCTTCAGGAAACTCAACCCCATATTGCTTTTCAATTTGTTCAAACATTCGAGGGTCAAAATCATTTGACTGAACAATAAAAAATTGACTTCCATTGGTATCTGGTCGATCTGGGTTCGCCATTGACAAAGCCCCTCTATAATGACCTAATGACGGCGAAAACTCGTCTGCAAAAGGTTGTCCATAAATACTTTCTCCACCTCTACCAGTACCTTCTGGATCACCTGATTGAACCATAAAACCTTCAATCACTCGGTGAAATAATACGCCATCATAATAGCCGTTTTCACTATGAGTAATGAAATTTTCAACAGCTAATGGAGCATACTGCGGAAAAAGACGAATCGTAATATCGCCCATACTAGTCACCATTTTCACCATTCTCTCCTCTGGTTGAACGGCTGCATGGAATTGCGGGTACTCAACTGGCGTCACTTCCTCCGTTGATGGTGCTTGCTCTACTTCTACTTCTTCCTCATTCACAGCACCTGTTCTCTCTTCCGTTGCTCCTTGACCGCACCCCGAGATTAATACTAGTAATAAAAAAGATAACAAACCATATTTCATAAAACGCATGTTATGTAATTCCTCCTTTTTATATATTCTATTATTTACGAATAAAAACTGCAATAAACTACATCCTGTTGACCTTCATCACGAGCAAACAACCTATCAAGCTTAAAAGAGGCGATCATATCGCCTCTTATTTTGTAGCAAAATAGGAACGAAGAAATGTTGCAAAAGAAGCTTGGATCATTTAAAATGAAAATACGAACATAGGTTCTTTTATTAGAAAGGAGCTTTTTAAATGAATTACCTAACTCAGCAGGAAGATCGACTTTTTGAATCGTTTATTATTCTAACACTGGCCCGTAAGGTTTTACAAAATGACTTACTTATTGTGGAGAAGTCATTTTTCAAATTAAAGGAACCTTATTTACAGCTTATCCACTCTTCCATTGGTGCAATCAGTAAGGAATTATTCGAAATAAAAAAACAGTTGCACAAACACAACATGAAAATTGAATTTGGCAAAAATGACGGTACTTTCACGGAATGTCACTGCTACTTTCGTGGCTATACAAAAACTAGCCGTTTTTTAAATGCCCATCTAAAAAATAAAGTCCAAGATAGGGTAAGTAATTTTTTCGTTCCAAACAGTAAGTTGTCTTAAGGGGCGTGTAACGTCTCTGGCCTATACTACAACTCCTACAGACGCAGACTATAGATATTGCTTAATTTTCGGAAAAACCTTTAGTGCATTACGATAGAATACATCTTCATGATACTCTTTTGGAATAAACCTTTTAATAAAATCAATATAAGGTTGAACTTGAACCAGTGGCCAGTCCGTTCCAAAAAGCAACTTGTCGTAATGATCACAAAACGTAATCGCATGTCTTAAGTGGTCATAAAAGTGCGGTGTATTCGAAATACGATGCACCTCATTTTTATCACCAACAATTAACCCGGACAAGTCGGCATACATGTTTGAATTTTTGTAAACGACTTCTGCCCCGTCTAAAACCCAAGGGTCACCAAAGTGAGCCATCATAAATGTAACATTTCGGTTTTGTACAGCGACTTCATCTAATGTTAGTGGATGCGAATACTTCAATAATCCCCGTTCAGAGTAAGTATCGCCACAGTGAAACACTACAGGAACCTTGTAGGCAGCAGCAAGCTCGTAAACAGGTCCATATATTTTATCGTAGGCATAATATGGATAGTAGCCTAAGTATATTTTCACCCCGACGACCTGCTCTTTTTGTAGCTCAGCTTCTAAATTACGCAATTGCTCTTGATTAAGAGCATGCGGATTGACACCAGCACAATAAACGATGCCTGTATGTTCGTTTTTAAGCATATCTAGCCCCATTGGTGTAGGTGCAGCTGCGTCTGGAAAACCACCCTGTTCCACTTCTGTGACTCCCATACCTATCCCAAGTACGACATTAGCAGCACGATATTCTTTCATTAGTCCATCATAAGAATAGTCAATGTCGGATCGGTCTGTTGCAGTTTTATGAAAACTTTCGATATTAGAAAAGTGCATATGAGCATCAATAATCTTCAATCGGACCTTCCTTTCTAAGAACAAAATATTTTAACATCTTTAAAATTGTATGTAAAAAGTTCTCGATCGTCGAACTCAAAGGTTTTCGTTGCCTTTTACTTGAACAAATGCGTTATTGAGAGCACCTTGAATTGCTCTACCACGATCTTTTTTTCTTTTTTTGAATTCCGTAATAATTTCTTCACCTTGAAATCCTTCTTCAATAATGCTGCGTAGGATCATATCCGAAAAATCATCTTCTTTTACAACAAGTAATCCATCAAGGAGAACACTTGTATTGGTTTGAATTTTCTTTACATTTTTCACCGTACAGACAAAGGTTGCTGGTGCATTCGTTCTTTTTGTAATTGTCGCTTCTACCATAAATTTTTCCTGTGTTTCATATAACTTTTGAAAATATTGCTGATAATTATCACCGACAACAGCCTCTATGATCCAATTTTTTTGTACCTCTTCTTTATTGATAATTAACCCATCGACAAGGGGAATTTCCTTAGGTTCAATCTCATGATCTAATAATACAACTAACGAACATAACTTAAATGTTTTCATTGTTTACACCCCTCTTAATATTCATCATATATTTATCATATCATAAATCCATATTTTTCTTAATCTTTCTTCTAGTACAAAGGAAAAGGGCTAACTTTAATTGTTAGCCCTTAATACTTATTGTCCAGCTATCGGACCATGATCATTATCAAGTGCACCTTCTTGTTCTTGTCGAAAGCCATCATCTAATAACTGAATTCGATCAACTGCCTGACGATCTGTAATAACAATGATTTCTTTGTTTGGATACCTATTATTTATAAACTCTGTGATATTAGCTTTTAGTGTTTGGCGATCTTCCGTTTCCGTATCTACAGCAATTAGTAGCCGATTTTGCTGACTTATAACTCTGACATTGCGAACAGTATCTAGCTGAAGAAGTTCAAGTCGAATTTGTTCTGGGATATTCCGATCAGACGTATCACGTTCAGTAAATGCTCTTGGAGTTCCTTGAAACTCTCCAGCAGCATGAAATCGAGAGATTCTTCTGTTCATATCTGGTGGACGTCCATCTACAATTCCATTTATGCCCCGGCCAGGACGTTCATCTCTCGTGATAATTCTGGCGATTGGATTTTTTGGATCTCGTTGTTGATTCCATAAACCGTAGCCTTCTCCCCGTTGATGATCATGTCCAGTAAATCTACCTGCATCATTTTCTAACCCAGGATCCACACCTCTATCATTAATCCCACAACCACTCATATAAAAAACAATAAAAAATATGACAATGCTTATTCGTACACTTTTTTTCATGTATGAGCACTCCTCTTTTTCATAACTGCACTTTTGCTGTTATGATTAGAGTGAGTTATTTATTATCATTTTACTCATTTAATTTTTCGAAAAGTTGGTGACACCTTTTGCACGAGATACTCTTAGAGTCATTCAAGTCCGAATTGCAGAAAACCTATAAATTAAAGTTATTCCAAGACCGATTGCTTGCCTTTGATCACCAGTTAAGACGTTACTGCTCAATACAACTAATAAACAAATCAGTAATTCCTATTGAACTAGCGAGAGTTTATTTTCAGTGGCTAAGCTCGGCCTCAAAAAAAATGATCAAAGTGAAAGAAACTCAAAATCAATTTGAACTATTCGTCACTTTTATCCCTAAACCTCTACTAATTCTTACTTTAATTGAAGCAGATGATGAGCGGGCAATCTATTTAGTTTCAGGAGGGTTACTAGCTAAGTCAAACCAACAAGGTACTTTTTCATTTTTACGTTTTGATCATCATTCGATGATAGCTCTTCAACACTTTCAACCGAGACTTCCCTGGTGGTTATATATTCTTACACAAGCTCCCATCCATGAACTAGTAATGACTTCGTTTCAAAAAAGAAAATAGGCAACTACCGGCCTATTTTAGCTTTATTCAACAACAAAAAAAGTACAAGTAGTGTGAATACTTGTACTTTTTCATTATCGTTAAATTTTAAACTTATTAATTTCGTCCTGTAATTCCTGTGCCAGCTTACTTAAGTTCGTAGCAGAAGATTGAATTTCTTCCATTGACGAAAGTTGTTGCTCAGATCCTGCAGCAACAGAACGGAAATGTTCCGCTGTTTCCCCAGCAACATTAGCCATTTCATCTACAGAAGCACTAACTTGTTGTGAGCTTGCAGAAATTTGTTCTGCCGTAGCCGAAACTTCTTGAATTTGCGAAGAAACATTTTGAATAGCCGCAAGAATTCGTTCAAAGGCATATCCAGTTTCACCAACAACTACGATACCAGCTTCTACTTCCTTCGTCCCGTTGTCCATTGTTTTTACGGCAACTGATGTATCTGCTTGAATTTCATGAATAACTGAAGAGATTTTTGCTGCAGACTGTCTAGATTCTTCTGCTAATTTTCTCACTTCGTCAGCTACAACTGCAAACCCTTTTCCATGCTCGCCGGCACGTGCCGCTTCAATCGCAGCATTTAACGCTAAGAGGTTTGTTTGATCGGCGATTGTCGTAATAACTCCTAAAATACTTCCTATTTCATTAGAACGTTCACCTAATCGACCTATGATAACAGTAGCATCTTTAACAGCGTTGCTAATAGAATTCATTTGCTCAATCACACGCTCTAATGATTTATTACCTTCTTGAGCTTCTTGTGTTGCATCTAAAGAGCTTTCCGCTACAACTGATGAAGATTCGGCAATTCTTTGGATTCCAATTGTCATTTCTTCCATTGCTCGTGCACTTTCTTGCGCTCCAGTAACCGTCACTTCTGCACCTTTTGCAACGTCCGAAATTGTTGAAGCAATTTGGTTAGTAGCAACTGTCGTTTGCTGTGAGCTAGCCGTTAGTTCTTCAGATGCTGCAGCTACTTGGTTCGCTGTTTCTGTAGTCCTAGATACAAGGCTGCGTAGATTATTTGCCATTTCATTTGTAGAGGCTGTTAATTTTCCAAGCTCGTCATTCGTTTTTACTTCGATGGATTTCCCAGTAAGGTCACCTTTTGCTACTTGTTCAACAATTCGAACAACTGAAGTAATAGGAGAAACGATTTGTCTTGCCGTAATTAACGCTACAACAACAGCTATAACAATTCCAATAGCAGTGGCAACAATGTTAAACATAACAACTGTATCAGTACTATTAGACACTTGCGTTCCTTGATTAATAATTTGCGCTTGTCCATTTATTGCTAGCTGATGATAACCCTCAACTACTTCATTCGCTAGTGGATCTACTTGGTATTGAATACTAACAATGGCTGTTTCTCGTCCATTTGCTTCAAACATCGGAAAAATTCTACCAGTTATCAAGCGATCCCAGAGTTGACTTTTTTCTACTAAGTTTAAAATATAAGTATCTTCATGAAGAGTTAGTAATTCTTCTTCAAGAACATAACTCCTCTCAGTCAATTCTATATATCCCTCTTTATATTCTTTTTTACCTAGTAGGATATACCCTCTTACTAGCGCTAATCGCTCTGCCATATTATGAGCTAGTTCGTTACTTAATGACAATTTCGGCAAATCTTCTTGAACAACTAATTCGACATTCTTGTTAATTTGAATAACATTATAAAGGCTGTAACCAGACATAATGACCATTAATAACAGAATAACTGAAAAGCCACTAATAATTTTCGCTCGTAAACTCATGTGCAACCTCCTTCTCTAGTAGTCTATCAAATATGTATTGATAAGATTAATATACCACAGAAATACTTTTGTGTTCATAGTTTTGTAAAAATTCTTAACAATATGTAAAAAGCAGTTTACATATTTGCAAACTGCTTAAATGACAAAAAACTACATTTTTTCTAAATCGAATAGAATGTTATTGGACTTGTAATACTTTCTTATTTTTCACTTTAAAAAACAGTACCTGATATACCGCTATAAAGATTGCACCGATAATAGCAAAGATACCCAAAATCAGATAAAGATATGAAACACTTGTTTCATCAATAATGACTCCACCAATTGAGGAACCAAGCATTCCAGAGAGGCCAAAGAAAAAAGAATAAAATAGAAGATGACCCGTTGATTGTAACTCTTCTGGAATAATCTTGGTAACATAATGAAAGGCACATAAATAAAACACGCCAAACGAAAAACCATGTAACATCTGCAGTGGCAAAACAAGTAGTGGATTTACAATTAACCCCATAACGATCCACCGTACAGCAAATAAAATACCTGCTATGGTGATAAACGTTAGCGCATGATATTTCCGAAACCAGTAAGTGGCGGTCGCAAAAATAATTGCCTCAGCGACAACACCAATAAACCACGCCCACCCAATGAATGACTCTGTCCCACCCTTATCAACAATATAAATTCCCAAAAAGCTATCATTGGCACGGTGTGTAATCGTAATAAACATCATAATTAATAAAAAGTACATAAATTTCTTATTTTTAAGTAACTTCGTTGCATCTTTTAAAGCCACCGGCACTTTTGATGTTTCTACATCCTGAATGCGTAATGTAAGAATGAAGGTTACGGATAAGAAGAAGAGAAATGGAAGAAAAATATATTGCACACCTATTCTCGCTAGCAAAAAGCCCATAAGCAATGACATGACCGCAAAGCCAAGTGAACCCCAAAGTCTGATTGAACCAAAAGATAGAGATAATCGATTTGCCGTTTTTTGTGTTAAGCTATCCCCCAATCCACCAACAGGAGAGAGAAACCCATGAAAGATAAAAACAGCAATGATCAGAAAATAGTAACTATATGTCTGGAACATAAATAACGATCCAAGGAACGCACCAATGATGCAAATGATGATGATTTTCTTTGATGTTTTATACTTATCAGTCATATAGCCCCAGAATGGCTGCGATAGCATGGAGGCTAGTGGTCCAACTGCTAGTAAGACACCTATCTGCGCACCAGTTAATCCAATATCCTGAAAATAAACAGGAAGATAACTCACAATAACTGTCATCGCCGAGTAATAAAAAAATAAAAATGCTTTCAAGTTGAATGTAGAACTCATGTAATTGCTCCTAATAATAATATTTACTTTTTAGTATGTACAAAAGCACGAAAAAAGGAGACTCAGAAGACCCGAGTCTCATAATCGTTAATTTAATATAACAACCCTTTTTTCTCATAAAGTACTGTATATGGAATATCTAAAAATAAATAGAGCTCTTCATTAATTGGAAATGAAAAGGTCCGAATAAACTCGTTTGTATCAATGTCTGCGTAGATATCCGAAAGAATCCCTCGTTTATCATAGTGCATTCTGATAATGTTCTCAAGAAAGTATGGCCGCCAACTCCAATTTTTCCCTATGTAATCCTCTTGTTTCTCCCAACTAGAGTTAATTTTCACATAGTTAGAAGATCGCTGAAAACCGTACTGGTCACATATATATAAGCGAAAACATAGATCAGAAAACGATTTCGAAATTACTTTTAATAAATCATCGATTGAATACTTTTTATTAATTAGCGGCTCTAAGCGTGTGTTCAGTTCTTCGGTAAAATTATATTGATTAGTTAACTTCATTCGCTCATGGTTTATAAATTGTTGAAACTCACTTTGAAGCTTATTTTTACAATTATTTTCTTCCACAAAGTTTGGAGCTGGTAACGCTAAATAAAACCCCTGGTAAAACCGCCCCCCATTTCGCCAGGCTGCATTTAGTTTCGTTAAATCACCAATTCCCTCAAATAAAAGTGTTGCTCCCATTTTTCTAGCAAACGTTGCAAGCGAGTACAAAACATCGCGATGAACTTGTGAGATCGTAACTCCTTTGAGGAAGTTTAAATCAACTTTTAAAATGTCGGGTTCAAGCTGAGCAATTCGATCTAGATTGCTGCCACCTCTACCCACGTCATCTATGGCAATTTTTATCCCTAAGCTCTTAAGGTACAGAATTAAATGTCCAAGCTGAGATAAATCCCCGTTGTAAGTATGTTCCTTTATTTCTAAAACGATTTTATTAAGAGTTAATCCTCTTGTTTCGTATGTTTTCAGTCGCTGCAAAAAGTTCTCAATGTAATCCTGATTACTCATCATAATATTTGCACTACAATTTATAAACAATTCTGCTGTTTGGTTTGCTTGACAATAATAGTCAAAAGCGATCTCTTGAATATATTCATCTATTTCAATCAAGTATTCATCTGGTATGCTGTCATTATTAAAAAAATCGCCTAAACTAATAACTTCTTCTCCCAATTGAATTCTGCCAAGTATTTCGTAACCCATCACTCGTTGTTTAGTGGCACTGACAATCGGTTGAAAATATGGGATAATTTTATCTTTGTTCATTAAAACCTCTAATGCATCCATATTTTCTCAACACCTATCTTTCTTCTAATAAAAGCCCTCTAGTAAAACATGTATTATTATACCATTTATAAATAAAAAAAAGAAGAAACTCCGTTCAGCTTCTTCTTTTGGATTTCGATAAAAACCAATTTTCTGCTTTTGTCTTCTTCGGACGATCCGGCGAAGTTGGATCATAAAACCAGTTATTTTTCACAGTAAGGTATACGAGGACAACGATAATGATAAATATGAACCAATTCATATAACCCCCTCCATACACATTATTGTTTCCAAAAGAATTCTTGTGAGGGAAGTTAAATAATTCATTTATACCAAACTTATGGTATACCTAAAAATTAGTTAGTTGTAGAAGTAATAATTCGATTTATTATTTCAGAGAGTTCATCTTGGTTTACCGCATCACGATATAATTGTTCAAGATCATTTCTCGCATTTTTTGCCTCTTGCAATAATTTTGTTCCCACTTTCATTTCCTGTTTGTATGCTACCTGTAATTGTTCAAATTCTTCTTGGTATTTCGAGTCGACTGATTGATCCATGCACAATTCAAACATATCAATGACTTCGTCTTTAGCTCTCGTTGGATCGATGACATGTGGGGCCGTTCCGTCTAGAATGGCAACACTAAGAGTTGGAATAATAATCATATCGAGACTGTTCGGATCCAATCCACATGGGAAGTATTGAACTGATAACCCTACATTCTCCGCATACTTACCAATCCTACGCATTAATGTGCTTTTTCCACTTCCAGATCTACCCTTAATGATATAACGTTTATCGATGTCACTTGTAATATTATCTATATAGTTTACTGCACCATTCGGTGTGGCTGCACCAAAGAACAATTCTTTAACGATTGGTGACTCTTGAGGAACTGTTACATCATGAAAAAGGTTTGCTGCTAATTGCGCAATCACTTTATTTGCTTTATCAAAATCCATAGCAGCAATATATAACTCTTCTTTCGTTTCATGGATTTCCTTCCCTTTTGCAAATTTAGCATATGCTTCTTCATGGAGTTGTTGAATATCTTTATTCATGTTAATAATCGTATTTTTATTTATGAGTAGCTTCACTTTATCCAATGCTGCATCAAGATCATATACTCCTTTAATAAAATTACTATATTTTGCCTCTAACCCATTTTTCCCCGACCCATCTAACACTGCGAGACTCTTTTCAGGGATAATAACACCATCTAAGTTCTCTTCATTAGAAGGATTGTGAAGAAATTGAACAGCCAAACCTTGTTGCTCATATTTATCGCCAATTGATTGAAAAAGCGCTGTTTTTTCATTGCCAAGGTTTCCTTTGACTACATGTATGTTATTTATAGAATTAACTAATTGATCAACAAGTGTGACGTACCCTTTGCTCGTATTACCGTCCAAAAAATAATGTTTTGTCTTACTCACAAAACAGACCTCCTAATAAACTTTATTTGCTAGTAACTTTTAGACAGTTACCTATTTTTCATCCTATGCCAATACCTAAGAAGAAGTGCAAAATATAAAAAAGGGGAGTCCTAGGTCCTTCACCAAAAAGTAAACCCCCTCTTCAAAGGATAAGAAGAGAGGGTTATTTTACTTTTGATTAGATAAGTCATACGGTGTTTCTTGGTATACATAATAGTTTAACCAATTCGAGAAAATTAAATTTGCATGAGCGCGCCAGCGGAGCCGAGGTTCAGTGCTTGGATCATTATTATTAAAATAATGAAGCGGACAGCAAATGGCTAAGCCTTTATCAATATCTCTTTGGTATTCATGTTTTAAGGTTGTAGCATCATATTCAAAATGCCCAGTAATAAAGATTTGTTTTCCGTTTTTTGATGCAACTATATTCACACCAGATTCAATGGATTCAGATAAAATCTCAATGTCCTGAACTTTTTCAATGTCTTCTCTTCTGACTTCTGTATAACGGGATTGTGGCACAACATATTCATCATCAAATCCTCGTAACAGGTTTACTTTACGATTAAAAATTATATGCGGGAAGACTCCAAATACTTTTTCATCTAACACATATTTTGGGACTCCATAATGGTGATATAATCCAGCTTGAGCACCCCAGCATATATGTAAAGTAGACGTAACATTACTTACAGACCAATCCATAATTTGCTTTAATTCATTCCAATAAGTAACCTGTTCAAACGGAAGATGTTCAATTGGGGCACCGGTTATGATCATGCCATCGTAGTTATTTTCCTTAATATCATCAAATGTTTGGTAAAACGCATTTAGGTGCTGCTTTTTCGTATTTTTAGACTCATGCGTATTTGGATGAATAAAGATAACCTCCACTTGCAATGGAGTATTTCCAAGTAACCGAAGTAATTGTGTTTCTGTTACCTCTTTTACTGGCATTAAATTTAATATGACTATCTTTAAAGGACGTATATCCTGGCTAAAGGCTCTACTCTCGTCCATAACGAATATATTTTCTTGTAACAAGATTTCTTTTGCAGGTAAAAAATCCGGAACTTTAATTGGCATTTCCAGTCACTCCTCTATGTACACTCACCTATTTATGGATAGTAGTTGTCTTTTCAAACATATAATAATAACAAATGAAAAAAGCAAGATAAAATAGACCCTGCTAAATATTTAAGTTATCATGTTTTTATAAAATTCGCAATTATTTCTTTAATTATTTGAAGGGGTAAAGGAGATAACAATGAAGATACGATTAGAGATTTTTTATAAGCCGAAAAATGGTACAAATCAATATGAGATGAGAACAGAATTTTTACCAATTCAAGAAGCACTTTTTTTAAGTGAGGATGTTGAAAAAACAGGGCGTGCAACTACTATAGAATACTATGATGAAACTGGCTCTACCTGGTTAAAAAAACATTTGAAGAAATACTTAGATAGCCTGAAGGAAGAGCCCCACAATATCGTACTTTATTTTGACGGTGGCTTCAACGAAGAACAGCGTTTAAGTGGCGTAGGTGTAGTTTTGTACTACGAACAAAATGAAAAGTACTACCGCTTAAGAAAGAATGAAATGCTTGAGCAACTTACAACAAATAACGAAGCTGAATTTGCGGCATTGTGGACAGCTATTAATGAACTAGAAGCACTAGGTGTAAAGAACCAACCTGTCACTATCAAAGGAGACTCATTAGTTGTCATCAATCAGGCAAAGGGCGAGTGGCCTTGCTATGAGGAAGAACATACTCGCTGGCTTGATCGAATTGACCAGAAAATAAATTCATTAGGCCTTACCGTTAACTATGAAGCGATTAATCGTGGTGAAAATAAAGAAGCAGACCAACTTGCTTCGCAAGCTTTGACAGAGACCTTTATTGACGCCACTTCTGAAGTAAAAAATTACACCAAGAACGCTTAGGTTCTTGGTGTATTAATACGTTCAAGTAATTGGATTGCTAGATCATTCTCAATTCTAGTTTCTCCTAATGGTTGGCGAACTCTTCCGTAGTCTTCATGATGGAAGTCTGAGCCACCTGTTCTTAGTAACGATATGTTTAATTTACGTTCAATCTCCTGGACAAGTCTTTCGTAATGCAGTTGCGTAGCTTGATCATGGTCGCGGTGATATACCTCGACTCCATGGAGAAGTCCAGTTGCCACCCACTCTTCGATTTTATCATCTAGTTCATAGTAAACAGGATGAGCAACAACAGCCACACCATTCGATTTTTTAATCCATTCCATAGCTTCTACCGGCGTCATTTCCCGTTGTTTTTTCACATAGCATGGTTTTCCTTCCCCTAAATACAACTGAAAGGCTTCTGCAACATCCTTTACTACACCTGCTTTTACAAGTACTTTTGCCACATGTGGCCTTCCAATGCTGCCACCATCAGCTTCTTTTAGGATATCAGCTTCTTTTACACGAATATTGAGGCTTTCGAACTTACCTACCATTTCTTCCATTCGTAATTTTCTCATTCTTTGTTGCTCATCAAGCATGGATAAAAGTGACTCATCCTCGATGTCAATACCAAAGCCAAGTACATGAACACTGACTCCATTTTCTTTCGTTGAAAATTCGATCCCTGGAATAACCGTTAATCCAAGCTTTTCACCTTCTTGAATCGCAGTACGTACTCCGCCTACCGTGTCGTGATCCGTAATAGCAATGTACTGTAGGCCTACCTCGTGACACTTTTTTACCAATTCTCGGGGAGAGTAGCCGCCATCCGAAGCAGTTGTATGCATATGTAAATCAGCATTTTTCATGATAAACACCCCTTATCAAGGATTACTTCCACCACGTATCGTAAATACTTACTGCACCTTGACGCTTATGCTCAGTAGCTTTGAATTTCATTTCAATCTTTTCTTGGATTTCAGCAGGAACTTGTTTGCCCTCTAAATAGTCATCAATATTCTCGTATGTAAATCCTAGCGCAACTTCATCCGGTAAACCTGGCTTATCGTCCTCTAAATCTGCTGTAGGTGCTTTCAAATACAAGTGCTCAGGACAGCCTACGTGTTGAAGCAATTGTTTCCCTTGTCGTTTATTTAAACCAAATAAAGGAACAATGTCACAAGCGCCATCTCCATGCTTCGTAAAAAAGCCAGTAATCGCTTCTGCTGAATGATCCGTTCCGACAACAAGACACTGATAGTAGGCACCAACATCATATTGCACCTTCATTCGTTCCCTCGCTTTTGTATTACCTTTCATGAAGTTACTTAATGTTTCACCAGTTGCTATCGTAAAAGCTTGTACAGATGCATCAACAGCTGCTTTAATATTCACTGTCACTTTCTTCGTCGGGTTAATAAATTGAATAGCGTCCTGGGCATCTTGTTCATCTTGTTGTTCACCGTAAGGGAGACGAACTGCTATAAACATATAAGGATCGTTTTCTTGTTCCTCATTCAATTCATCTACCGCCATTTGACAAAGCTTTCCAGCCAATGTTGAATCTTGTCCACCTGAAATACCTAATACATAGCCTTTCGTATTGGTTTTTACTAGGTACTCCTTTAATAACTGAACACGTTTAGAAATTTCATCTGTAACATCAATCGTAGGCTTTACTTTCATTGCTTCAATGATTATGTTTTGCATATCTACCATATACTTACCTCCAAACAGTTATACCCTTAGTTTACCATTTAATAGTTGAAAGCACATAAAGTTAGGAAGATTTTCTGTAATGCAAATAGAAAAAAGGTTAGGCAATGACCTAACCTCCTACTCTAGATTTCACCATTTTCCCTTGCGGCAATTTCATCGTCAATTTCTGCCTTAAAGCCTTCAATACTATGTTCTCTTCTAGCATTTTTTGCTTCAATTGCTTCACGATCTTCTCTACTTAGATCTTCGTTTTGTAAAGTCTTATGAGCTTCTTCTAGATTTTCAATCGTATTGTTTACCATTTGCTCTAAACGTTCTGCATTGTTATAGCGATTATCTGGTTTAGCCATGTATGTATTCTCCTTGTCTTAGAATAGTTTTCAAAAACTGTCTATCCAAGGTTATTTTTTACTTCCAGGCAGGTTTTATGCATCACTTTTCTTCTTTACTTCTTCATATGCCTCATGCAAGCTAGGAAACTTTCGCTTAATGGAGATTGGACGAAATGCATCCTTCGTTACACAAACATGTTCGCTTGTCCCGGCCACACAAAGCTTTCCTTCTTCATTTAAAATTTCGTAGCCATAGGTTACCTTAATACTGTTATAATCCTCCACCCATGTTCTTACTTGTACTGTTTCACCATACCTCGCAGGATACTTATATGAAAACTGTAAATTTACAACTGGCGAGAGTATTCCCTCTTTTTCTAAATTTGCATAGTTAAACCCCATATCCTCAATTAAGCTTGTCCGACCGATTTCACACCAAACTAGATAATTGGCATGGTAGACAACACCCATTTGGTCTGTTTCAGCATATCGAACCTTAATATATTCAGTAGTAATTAACAAATGTTTTCCCCCTTAGAATAGTTTTTCGAAGTCCTCAATCATAAGCTCAGTTAATTCTCTAGTTGTTAATTCTCTTTCATCGCTCATGATACGATGCGAATGCTGTTGTATGGCTAAGTCGACAAGGTCTTTTGCATATCGACCGTTACTTACTGGCTGTACTTCTGTTACTTTTGATTGTAAAAGAGTAAAGACATCATTCGATATTGTATATCCATATTCCTTGGCGTTTATTTTAATCATCTCTACTAATTCTTCGGTAGAGTAATCTTTAAAATGAAAAAACTTTTTAAAACGAGACTCCAATCCAGGGTTACTAAGCAAGAGTTTATCAACTTCACTTGGATAACCGGCCAAGATCACAACTAGATTGTCATTTTGTTTCGTCATTTCTTCTACTAATGTATCAATCGCTTCTTTTCCAAAATCCCCTTGATTTCCAACAAGTGAATAGGCTTCGTCGATAAATAATACACCACCTAACGCTTCTCTAATCTTCTTCTTCGTTTTCAGTGCTGTTTGACCTGTAAAACCTGCGACAAGATCTCCTCTTCCAACAACAACAAGGTGCCCCCTTTTTAATAAGCCAAGCTCTCTTAAAATTTTTGCATAGATTTTGGCTACTGTTGTTTTTCCTGTGCCTGGATTTCCAGTAAAAACAGAATGTAGTTGAAGAGGTACCGTTGGTAGTTTCTTTTCACGGCGAAGCTGTTGAACTTTTACAAATGAAATTAATGATTTTACCTCTTGTTTCACTTCCTCTAATCCAACAAGCGCCTCTAGTTGTTGAGTACCCTCTATTTCTTCCTCATCTAGATGGTGACTTTTCACATCATCTTTATTTAAAATTGTGAAATCCTCGCTTTGAATAGGTTCTTGCAGACCAACGACTGAACCCTTTTGAAAAATAGCATCAAGCACAATGTTTTTGACCGTCCTGGCATTTCCAAACGTAGAATCGACCTGTTCTTCTTCAATTCGTTTCCTCAACTCAATGATTGCATCCTCAGAAAAACTAAAATCATTATCTAAGGCAATGCCTTCCGCTATCTCAATCAATTCATTGACAGAGTAATCTCGTAAATGAATATGATTGCTTTCTGGAAAGCGACTTCTAAGCCCAGGATTGGACCAGAGAAACTGTCTCATTTCTTCTGGATACCCAGCTAAAATGACAGCAAACTGTCCTACGTACTCGCTATTAGTCATTGCTGATACAAGCGTATCAATCGCTGTTTGACCATAGTCATTTCCACTACTATCTACCCTTTTCAAACTATATGCTTCATCAATAAATAACACTCCACCGACTGCTTGTTTAATAACATTCATGGTGTTTTCTTCTGTTTGCCCTACATAACCACCTACTAAGTGAGAACGGTCCACTTCGATTACCTCTTCACGTGGTAAAATACCTAACTCAAAATAAATTTTTGCTAATAGCCTGGCTAATGTTGTTTTTCCTGTACCAGGATTTCCTGTTAAGATCATGTTCAAGCTTAGTTCATCTTTTAACTGATAGCCTTTTTCCTTACGGATTTTCTGATACATTAAGTAATGATATAGTTTCTCCACTCGAAGTTTTACTTCATGTAGTCCAACCATCTTTTCTAATTCAGTTAATGCGGTTTGATCCTCGTTTATCTTTATTTCGGCTTGTCCAATTAACTTCTGCCAGTTTTGGTGTAGACGTTCGATTTCTGCAATTGACTTTTTAACCTCCGACAGTTGTGCTTGTGAATAATAAATTCCTTTTACGGAGTCAGAATAAGCTTCCGTTGACTTAACGATCGTTCTTAATTCTCTCTTTAACTGCTGTAGAATATCAGCCAATTGTTCAAATCGAATAATTCGCTCATCGTCGTATACGCGCCTTGCTGCTAAAACTAGCGATTGGATGACACCTTCGAAATAGGTAGTCCTTTCAAAAAACTCATTAGCGATCTGAAGATAATCACTAGCCAACTTTTTCTTTGCATTTCCATGATCAGTTTCACGTATTTGTGGAAATTGAGTAGGAAATAACGGTGTCATTACTTGCATTGAATATATTTTAATAAAAATATCATTAATGACTGGATCATTAGAGTCAACTTCCATCGCCTTATCTAACCAGCTCAAAGTTACTTGATCAAGTTCGTTTACTCTTACAAATCTCCCGTATGCGATTAATGCATATAGTTTTGCCCTTAATTTACTTCCTTTTGCTGGATGTATTTCTAGCTTATCAACCACCTGCAAATACCTTAGTAGTTGAGCTTCCTTCACATGTTCAATATTATGACTCCATTTTTCTATCGATTGTTCGATTTGCTCTATAGTAAAAGTATGATTCATCTTGCCACCTACCTCACGGAAAACTATTGACCTTATCTTATCATTTTCTCGTTAAATATTCTCTAAGACAAAATAAAAAGGATAAGAAAAAATGTTTTCTTACCCTTTTAATGACGAATATTTTTTAGGTAGCTATCGATTTCACCGAGATATTGTGCTAATTCGTTTTTGTTCATTTCTCTACTTTTTTGCTTTAGTGTTTTGGAAATTAAATGTAGCTCATCTTTTAGGCCTTCTACCCTAAACCCTTGATCTATATAATTTCTTACCCTTTTATAATAAGCGACGATTTCACTTGTACTCATTTGCTCATAATTCATACCCAAAGCCAACTCCTTAAATATTTCTGTATAGTAAAAAAGGTTATAATATTATCTATTCTAATGGTTCAAATTTTGTGCTTCAAACCTTTTCGTTCCTCAAAATTTTCACTATTTCGACTCTAGGTAATGCTTTCTTAGTATAATAAAACATATTCTCTCGTGAAATTATTGATTACTTGTCCAACTATCCACTGATACATAAAGAAAAAGTAAACTTTAATTTATAACATAAAAAAAGAAAGCCTGTGGCTTTCTTTTTGATAATTTGTCGAATTATTTTTCTTTAGGCAAGTTTTTTTTCTATTTTTTCCTTTTTTGTCTTTGGTAGTTTCTTATAGGTACTGATTGTAACTCCACTTAAAACGAAACAAGCTCCTACTATGTGTGGAAGTGTTAATGCTTCACCTAAAATAAGACTTGCTAGGACTACAGCTGAAATCGGCATAAAGTTAATAAAGATAGAGGCCTTTGCTGCCCCAATTTGCTGAATTCCATAATAATACATGATAAAAGAAACAACCGTTACAAACACACTCATGTGACCAATTGCTACCCAAGCAGATAAGGTACTATCAGCAAGATCAGTAAAGGAAGTCTCTACCAAGGCAAAAGGAAGTAAAAGAATCGTTCCAAATCCAACAGCATACGTTGTTGAAACAATCGAGCTATATTTTTTTAAGACTACTCTTCCAATAACGCTATATAAAGCCCAGCAAACGACTGCCCCAAGTAAAACAGCATCAATAGCTTCAAATCCCATAGTTAGAAATACTTCAAGGTGTCCGTTGGTTATAATAAAAGCTACACCTAGCAATGCCAGAATTAATCCTATCACTTGATTACGAGAGATTTTCTCTTTTAAAAAAATTGCTGAAAGAATAATGATGAGAACTGGGTTGGAGGCAATAAATAACGAACTCTTTATCACTGGTGCATGTTTACTAGCAATAAAAAAGAAGATATTATAAAGTGCAATTCCAGTTAATCCAAGCAACGCAAATAAAAACCAATCTTTTTTCGTAGGTTTAGGAATATCTCGTTCTAAATACCACATTAATGGAAACAGGAGCAATGCAGCACCAAGAAACCTAAAAAATGCAACAGTAGCAGGTTCAAAGCTTTCAATAGCGACCTTTCCCGCAATAAAGGCACTACCCCACGTACTAGTTGCTAAAGCTAACATCAAATAAATGAGCCATGTCTTCTTTGTTTTCATGATATCCCTCTTTATTTTTTTTCGTTACTCGAAATATAACGTAACTGAACGAAAATTTCCATACTTTTTTCTCAAAAAAAATTACCTATTATCTTCTAATGACAATAGGCGTTTGCAAATAACATATCTTTCATAAAACCTCCAATATCCTCTCTATCCTTATTATAAAAAACTACTGGATGAAGTGTGTCCCATTGATGGGGGGATGAGGCAATATTGAAAAATGTCTTATTTTCTAAATTAATTCTTTTATATTGGCCTTCGTAACGAACTTCAACACTATCTACGTTCTCAGGACTATTAATGTGACCAAATGTAACAAAAGTAAAAGGATGATTACCTGTTAACCAGGGACCATCAGTTATTAAAAAGGTTCGGATTTTATATTCCGCTTCTTCTACACTTGTTCCACCAATGATTAAACGGCTATCAATAATTTTTCGGTATTCATTTTCTTCTTGGTACAGAAGTTCAGTCAATAATTGGTCTTGGTCAACGGTATAGAGAACGTACACGATATCCTCTTCTTTGAAACCGATTTGAAATATGGAAACGGACTGACTTGGGTCGTACCCAGTTTGTATCGCCTCTTCTATCGTCTGGAAACTTTCTTCATCTAGTATATAATCAATTTTTTTCGAGTTAGCGCCTGTTGCAAAAAACACATAGGAACAACCTAAGGCAATTAACGAGAAAAGTACGAATAGTCGTTTCATGATTTAGCCACCTTTAAATCCGAGTTAACCACTTAGTTTTATGGTATTATTAGCATAACAAAAACGCTACAAAATGAAAAGAACTAAATCTACATCGTTTCATCATAGATTTGTGGTAAAATTAAAAGCTCAAGGACATGTTTTACTTACCAAACAAATTCTAGGAGCGCCTTCATGCAAAAGATATTATTATTTTTATTTTATACGAGTATTGCCATCGCCATTTATGTTTATCAGGTACCCTTACTCCTTTGGTTTCAACAGACGAAAGAAAGCTCAATCTTCTTAACCATGTTTATCGGAACGTTATTTGCCTTATTCCCGATCATCCCCTTCCCGATTATTGGTGGGATTATCGGTGCGATGTACGGAACTTTTCTAGGTGGATTTGTTACTTGGGTTGCCTCCACTCTTGCGTCGCTGATCATGTTTCTTTTTATTCGTTACGTATTTCAAAGTTGGGGTCTGAAAATTATCAATCGCTATGAAAAACTCGATATGATTACTCGCATGTTTGAAAGAAATGCATTTATCACGATTTTAGTATCTAGATTAATTCCTTTTATTCCGTCAATTATCGTAAATGCATATAGTGCAGTTAGCCGAGTCTCCTTCCTTAGCTACGCAGTAGCCTCTAGTTTGGGGAAAATACCCGCGATGCTTCTTTTTGCAGTCTTAGGCCATTCACTTGTTTCCTCGAACCAGGAGGTTGTGATTGTTATTGGTATCTACGCACTGATCATTGTGATGACTATTTACTTTTATTCCAAATGGAAAAAATCTCTCAACTAATAAAAAGGATGACCCAATCTCAAATTGGTTCATCCTTTTTTAGGTTTGGAAGTAGATAATTTTGGAATTAATCCAAAAACAAAGTTTAACCAAAATTGCTCCTATAAAAGCCCCTAATGTGTTTAGGATGACATCATCAATGTTTGAGACACGATAGGTGAATAGAAATTGACTACTTTCAATAGCTATCGAAAAAAACATAGCTAATACTGTGGTAGAAAAAATCGATTTCCTTAACTTTTTTAACGCTATAGGGGCTAAAAAGCCAAACGGCATAAACAAGATAACATTACCAACTAAGATTTTTAAAGGGTCTATAATCGTCGGACTATATACAGCAATTCGATAAATACTACGGAATGGAATAAAATTGTAATTTCTACCTCCAGGTCCAACTGGGCCTAATGATGCTCCGTAGTTCCATGCAAATAAAGTCACATAAATAACGAGTGTTAAATATACAAAGAAACTTATAAGTAATAACGTTTTTAATTTGATTTGACGCCGTGATTTAGTTCGCTTCGTAAGTTGGTCTTTTTTTTGTGGATGAATTTGGAACACTTCCTTAATTAAAGTCCGTGGGTGTTAAGATTGGCATTAATCACCGATTTTATGTTGGATACTAATACCTCTAACATACATGAACAAACTGTTTCTCCTCTATTATTAACGGTTCTCGTCCCTTTTGACAAGTATTATTTTCCGTAAATCTTAGACAACCTTCGCGATAGGTAAAAGCTTACAGACTGTTACATAGTAAGTCGAACATACTAGTAAGTAGCAGACCATTTTTAACTAAGGAGTGAGGCGTCCAATATGCACACTATGTGGAAAGGTTCTATCAGCTTTGGTTTAGTCCATATCCCGATCAAATTGTTTTCTGCTACGGAAAACAAAGACATTAAGCTTCGCATGATTCACAAAGAATGCAATAGCCCGATAAAGTACGAGCGTACCTGTCCTGTATGTGATAAAGAGGTTGAAAGTAGTGAGATCGTTAAAGGCTATGAATATGAACCAGGAAAGTTTGTATTACTCAATGAAGATGATTTAGAAAAAATTGAGCTAGAACAAAACAAAAGCGTTGAAATTATTGACTTTGTCAAATTAGAAGAAATTGATCCGATCTACTTTAACCGATCTTATTTTATTGGCCCCAATGAAAATGGCCAAAAAGCCTATATGCTTTTAAAACAAGCCATGGAGAAATCAGGAAAAATTGGAGTAGCAAAAATCACCATTCGTTCCAAACAACACCTGGCAATTGTCCGTGTATTCAAAAATGCTCTTGTTCTGGAAACCATGTATTTTCCGGATGAAGTTCGCAATATTGATCAAGTTCCAGGGGTACCTGAGAATATTGAACTAAGTGAGAAAGAAATGGAAACAGCTATTCAATTAATTGAACAATTAACAACACCATTTGAACCGGAAAAATATACTGATGATTATCGTACTGCACTGATGGATTTAATCCAGGCGAAAATCACTGGTAATGAAATTGAGACTCCAACAGAAAAACCGCAAACAAATGTTGTGGACCTAATGGAAGCGCTTCAGGCTAGTATTGACCAAACAAAACAACCGACAAAGCGTAAAACAACAAGGAAAAAGAAAGCGACTGGTTAAACTTGAAAGTAATGAAGCCAATGCTCCCATCTTTGGTTACTGAAATTCCTGAAGGTTTAGATTGGGTTTATGAAGTAAAGTACGATGGGTTTCGAGCTATAATTTATATAGATGAAACGAAAGTAACAATTATGAGTAGGAATCAAAATGTTTTAAATGAGCAATTTCCTGAAATTGTAGAAGGCTTCATAGCTTACCAAAAATCGTTACAGGCTCCCATTATTTTTGATGGGGAACTGTGTGTAATTGAAAATGACTATAAAGCTAATTTTGATAAAATTCAAATTAGAGGTCGACTAAAAAATAGTGAAAAGATAGAGGATGCAAAAAAAACTACACCTGTAACATTTATGGCCTTTGATGTACTAATGGAAAATGGTGAGTGGCTAACTCATAGACCTTATGAAGAAAGAAAAAAACGTTTAGAGGATACCGTTAAGAATATTCAGGAAGACAAACCGTTTCTAAGATATGTACCATATTACAAGGATCCGCAAAAATTATGGTCCAAAATTTCCCAAGTTTTTGGCGAAGGGATCATTGCTAAACGGCGGCAAAGTCTCTGGCAAGAAGGCAAGAGAACGAACCAATGGGTAAAGATTAAAAATTTAATGATCGCCTCATTTTTTATTCTCGGATATGATGAGGCAAATTCTTTTTTCCATATTGGCTGCCTTTATAAAGGAGACATAAAACTTATTGGTAAAGTTGGCCAAGGTTTTACGAAGGAAGAAAAAGAAGCTTTAGTGGCTATTATAAAAAAAAATGCGGAAAAGACTGTTCAAAACTTGATTTGTGTAAAACCTAGCATCTGTATTGAAGTAGAATTTCTTGAAGTAAGCAAGAATGAACTTAGACATCCAAAGTTTCGACGATTTCGTTTTGATAAGAATTGGGAGGAATGCACGTGGGAAGCCATACCAAAACTAGGTCAGAATTAAGCATTGACGGTGTCCAAGTTGCTCTAACAAATTTGGAAAAAGTGCTATGGCCAAAAACTTCCATTAAAAAGTATGACTTTTTGAAGTTTTTAACCGTCGTAGCTCCTCATATGCTTCCATTTCTAAGAGATCGTCTACTTACCGTTATTCGTTTTCCAAATGGGGTGCTACATGAGTCGTTTTACCAAAAAAACTGTCCGGATTATGCACCTGAATTTGTAAAAACGGTTCAAAGAGAAGGAATAGATTATATTGTTTGCTCAAATTTACCAGCACTTTTTTGGTTAGGTAATCAGGCTGCCATTGAATATCATATTCCTTTTCAAACGATTAAAAGTAATGATCCAAGTGAGATCGTACTTGATTTAGATCCACCTTCACAAAACGAGTTTTCTCTTGCAGTAGAAGCAGCGCTTATTTTAAAAGAGGTTTTTGACAGCTTAAAGCTCCTTTCCTTTATAAAGACATCTGGTAATAAGGGCTTGCAGATCTATTTACCTTTGGACGGAAGCTTTTCCTACGCCCAAACACGTGTATTTACAAGTTTTATTGCTACGTTTTTAGAGACAAAATATCCAAAGTCATTTACCACTGAACGTCTAAAAAAAAATCGAAACAATCGACTCTATATCGACTTTCTTCAACATGGTGAGGGGAAAACAATTATCGCTCCTTATTCTCTTAGGGGAAATGAGAATGCGTTAATGGCAACTCCACTTCACTGGTCGGAGGTTAACGAAAGCTTACGGCCTACTGATTTTCCTATGGAAGAAGGAATAAGACGAATTTCTAATGGGATTTTACCCTTTGAGAATTTCTTTGAAGCAAAACAGAAACAACCGTTTGACATGGTCTTAAAAAAACTTACCTCAAGTGAATAAAGAGGCTTACTCGTTTGAGTAGCCTCTTTATTCGTGAGTTTAACCTTTTGGAGGAACGTAATCTGGATGTTCATTCCCTTTTGTAGCCATTTTCTTACCACCATTTATATCAGACTCCCTAGGTTGTGTACCCAAGTGTCTTGGACGAAACTTTGCATTATTTTGAGCTGTTTTCTTCATTGTTCACTCCCCCTTCCATGATATTAATATTTACATAGTAAGGGTAGTGTATGTATGGTGTTTAAGCTCTTCAGAATAAAAAAGTTGGAAAACCCAACTGGGCTTTACCAACTTTCTTTTAATCGTTCATAATGTTTGTTGTCAAGACGCTCTTCAAGTTTTTCCATCGCCTCTTCATCATTTAAGAGTTCTGTTTTATTTTGATTTACTAAATCATCAAATGACATTTTTTTTATTTTTCTCATTAAGATCAGCCCTTTGTTAGTTTGTATGTACAACCATTATGATCTTATGAGCTCTTCTTTAAACCTAATTATTTGAAAATTTCCTTTTTTATATCCTCCTCTCGTTTGTTCATTTGGCTTACGTATATTTTCCCACTCTCATCCATCGTCATTAAAAAGCAATCCGAATGGTGGCGGATGCCTCTTTTTTGAAGCTGCTCCTCAAGCCAACCTTTGGTACCTACTTTCTTCAAGTTCGCCTCGATTACCTTACCGTCTTGGATTAGAACTGTTGGGTAACCTTTAGGTGATGTTTGTTTTAACATGTCATTTGGTGTTAGTGCTTGATATTGACTTTTCTTGATGACGCTAATTTGACCGTTTGACTCTAAGACTGCATAATCAACTTCCGATAAATCAGAGGCGTCTTGAAGGCGCATATCCATAAGAAGTGACTCCACAGTAATTTTGGCTTTTGTTAATTCTTTATGAAGAATTTTCCCTTTTTCAATAATGACAATAGGTTCATCTTCAATAACACGTCTAAACCGAGGTGTTTTTAATGCAATATAGGATAAGAATAAATGTAATCCAGCAATGACTGCAGCAGCAGCAAACGGACCAGATAAATCTATTCCACCATCTGCTAACGGCTCTCCAACAACATCTCCGATAATTACTGCAAAGAGAAAATCGATTGGATTAATTGCAACCATCGAACGTTGACCTAAGACTTTGATGATGATGAATATATATACATAAACAATCGTAGCCCTAATTATAAATGCATAAACAGGTAAAGTCTCAGATCCTGTCCAAAATTCAAACATACCTAACTCATTCCCTTGTTAATCATTATTAGTAAGAAAGAATGTAGAGTTTATATAGTGAAACTCTACATTCTTTAAATTTATGGATTTTGGTTAAACTGTGGTTCTTCTTGAAGGATCTGTTGATAACGTCCCTCAAGTCTAGTTACAATACCACGTTGTTGTTCTGCTAATTGACTATATAATTGTTTCATTTGTTGATTTTCAGTTTCTAGAGTAAATTGTGTTAAACTTGCTTCTACACTTAATGCCGATGCGATTGCCTGCTGCATTTGAGTCTGAACAGTCAAGTAAAGAACCTCCTATTTATCTTCGTTATTGTCTCTTACTTGGGAGAATACTTCTAACTCAGATGCATGATTCGTTTTTCCCATTTTCTTTTTGTTATTGTTTCTTTGGGCATTTGCATTCCCTTTTTTCTGTCTTCCCATATGAGATACCCTCCTTTTTTCAATTCATATATAGTATCTTCAGGTACAACCCAAAATATTTGACGTTTTAAGAGTATTTCCAATGCATTTTATTATTAGCTCAAGTTAATGATAATAAGTAGGATAGGTAAGGAGGCAAAATGAATGAGTGAAATGACAAATAAATCGATTGAGTTTCTACTAAAGGAATTAAATAGTTGGGTAGGTTCTGAAATTACCATCGAAAAAGAAGAATTAAATGATTTAGATAAAAACACCATTGCATTAAGTGGCGTTGAAATTGTGAGGCAATTAGAGGATGACGATGATTATGTGGATCCTTACACGATTCAATTGCAGGGTCATGGATCTGTTATAAAAGACGATCGATCATCAGTTGACCTTCCTCTAGATAGTTATGAGCTACCATTACACCAATTAGAGTCAATTGAGGCTTCTGCAGAACTGCTAACGATCAAAACAGACCGGGCTAAGTACACATTAAAGAAATAAAAAAAGGCTAGTTTCTAAAGGGTTACCCCATTAGAAACTAGCATTTTTACTTTTCCTTACGCATTAGCCTTTTGTTCAGCTAATTTTGCACGTAATACCATTTGTAAGATACCACCATGACGATAGTAATCGATCTCTACTTCACTGTCAAAACGAGCAACTACTTCGAATTGCTTTTCATCGCCAGTTTCTGAATTTTTAGCTACAACTGTTACAAGATCTCTTGGCTTAATGTCATTTGATACTTTAACAGTGAACTCTTCTTTACCAGTTAGACCTAGAGTATCAGGAGTTTCTCCATCTTTAAACTGAAGCGGAAGAACACCCATTAATACTAGGTTACTACGGTGGATACGCTCAAAGCTCTCCGCAATAACTGTTTTGATACCTAGAAGGTTTGTTCCTTTTGCTGCCCAGTCACGAGAACTTCCCATTCCGTAATCTTTACCAGCAAGAACAACTAAACCTGTACCTTCTTCTTTATACTTCATGCACGCATCGTAAATTGCCATTACTTCACCTGTTGGCCAGTAAGTTGTGTATCCACCTTCTGTGCCTGGTGCGATTTGGTTTTTAATACGAATGTTTGCAAACGTACCTCTCATCATTACTTCGTGGTTACCACGGCGAGAACCATATGAATTAAAGTCTGCTGGTGATAAACCTTTAGACATTAGATATTTTCCAGCTGGGCTATCTTTTGCAATAGAACCTGCAGGTGAGATATGGTCCGTCGTAATTGAGTCACCAAACTTAGCAATTGCTTTTAAGCCAGCAAGTTCTTTAACTTCTTCAGGCTCTGGAGATAAGTTTTCAAAGAATGGTGGATTTTGGATATATGTTGACTCATTATCCCAAGTATATAAGTTCTCATCCGTTGTTTTAAGATCATTCCAACGTTGATTTTCATCAAATACACGCTCGTATTCTTTCTTGAATAGCTCAGGTTTAACAGCTAACGCCATTGCTTCCTTAACTTCTTCAGTTGTAGGCCATAGATCACTAAAGTATACATCGTTACCATCTAGATCTTTACCAAATGAATCGTTTAGAAGATCAAAGTTAACATTACCAGCTAAAGCGTAAGCTACAACTAAAGGAGGTGATGCAAGGTAGTTACCTTTTACTAATGCGTGAACACGTCCTTCAAAGTTACGGTTACCACTTAGTACTGATGTAACAGTTAGATCGTTTTCTGAAATTGCTTTTTCAATTTCTTGTGGAAGTGGACCACTGTTACCGATACATGTTGTACAGCCATATCCTACTGTATTAAACCCTAATTGATCTAAATAAGAAGTTAAACCAGCATCATTTAAGTACCCTGTAACAACCTTTGATCCAGGTGCTAAACTAGTTTTTACATATCCAGGAACTTTAAGGCCTTTTTCAACTGCTTTCTTAGCTAGTAAACCCGCACCAACCATAACGAATGGGTTAGACGTATTTGTACAGCTTGTGATAGCCGCAATAACAACTGAGCCTGTACCAAACGTTGACGTTTCACCATTTGGATGTTGTACAGTTACTTCTTTTGCAATTTCCTCGTCAGTTAGGCCGAAACCGCTGCTTCCTGCAGGTGCTTTCACGGCTTTGTTCCACTCTGTTTTCATTTGTGAAAGTGGAATTAAATCTTGTGGACGTTTAGGTCCTGAAAGGTTTGGTTCAATTTCAGATAGATTGATTTCTACTACATCTGTAAAGACCGGATCTTCCATATCTGGAGTATAGAATAAGCTATTTGCCTTACAATATGCTTCAACAATGGCAATTTGCTCTTCCGATCTACCAGTTAGACGCAGGTAATTAAGAGCTTCTTCGTCAACTGGGAAGAAACCACAAGTTGCACCATATTCAGGCGCCATATTTGAAACTGTTGCACGGTCAGCTAGAGGCATTTCAGAAAGTCCTGGTCCGAAAAACTCAACAAACTTTCCTACAACTTTTTTCTCACGTAATACTTGAGTTACTTTTAATGCTAAATCAGTAGCAGTTGTACCGTTAGGTAATGCACCTACCAACTTCACACCAATAACTTCAGGTACTGGGAAATAAGAAGGTTGTTGAAGCATTCCTGCTTCTGCTTCAATTCCACCTACACCCCATCCAAGAATACCTAATCCATTAATCATTGTTGTATGAGAGTCTGTCCCTACTAGAGAGTCAGGGAACGCTTCTAAAACGCCATCTTTCTCAACAGTTTGAACAACACTAGCTAAATACTCTAAGTTAACCTGGTGAACAATCCCTGTTGCTGGTGGAACTGCACGGTAGTTATCAAATGATTTTTGCGCCCAGCTTAGGAACTTATAGCGCTCTTCGTTTCTTTCGAACTCTAGGTCCATGTTTTTCGCTAATGAATCACTGCCTCCAAATGCATCTACTTGCACTGAATGGTCAACAACAAGATCTACTGGAATTGCAGGGTTAATTGTATTTGGGTCTCCACCTAGGTCAGCCATCGCTTTACGAAGAGAAGCTAAATCTACCACCGCCGGAACTCCTGTGAAGTCCTGTAAAATAACACGCGAAGGCTTAAATGGTACATCGATGTCCTTTACTTCGTTTGTACCGAATTTAGCCAAGTTTTCAACATGCTCTTCTTTAATTACAAAGCCATCAAATTGACGTAATACAGACTCAAGTAAAATTTTAATAGAATAAGGAAGTTTGGTAACGTTACCAACACCAGCCTCTTCAATTGCTTGAAGTCTGTAATAGTTAAATTCTTTACCGTTTACTTGAAACGATGAACGTGAATTATAAAGATTTTTTGTCATATGTAAAACCCTCCCTCATTTATCTTATACCACATTTTCGAAATTCTCTAAATAGTTAATTCAAAAAAAGTTCAAAAAAATGTTCTTTTTAAGTATAGCAAATTTTTGTCGATTGTGGTTTTTTTTAGACTTCTTTTTTCTGGATTCTTTTTCTTTTAGCGAAGTTCATCATAGAAAATCATTATTTTAGAAAAAATAACTTAGACGAAACGGAGGTGAAACTAATGGCAAAACGTAAAGCAAATCACGTACGTCCAGGTATGAACGATGCAAAAGCTCAAGGCATTGGTACGGGCTATAATAGTGAGTTCTCTAATGAGCCGCTTACGGAAGAACAGAAGCAAAACAATAAAAAGACGAAGAAAAGGCAGTAAGGTTTTAAACGCATGTAAAAACTCCACATTTTCAGTGGAGTTTTCCTTTTTATCACAACTAGTATTGATTTAAATTGCCTTTCATTTCCTCTAGTTCTGACTCAAATTTTTGCAACTCATTTCTTTGATGTTCTGAGGCATTTCTTAAGGCTTTTTGTATCATTTGTTCTGCTTCACGAACCTCACGTTCAGCTTGCTTTAAATGATGACCAAAATCTTCATCATCTGGCTGTAGATTACTAGTCACTTGTTCGGCTTGAACAAATGCTTGCTGTGCAGCTTGAAATGCTTGTTGTTTGTCTTTATTATAAGGCAAAACAAACTCCCCCTTTATCTTTAAATACACGATTAGTTTTTATTAATGAGTAAAAATCTATTCACTTTTGAAGGTGAATAGTTTTCTTTCACGATTAGGATACTAAAGGCGTAAGACGATATTTTTTAGGAGGAATTTATCTTGACTGAAAAGAACACATATAAAGATCAACGCAAAAATGCCCCTAAAGGCCAAAACTCTGGTCAACCTGAGCCATTAAGCGGTTCTAAAAAAGTAAAAAAACATAATCATGTAAGCCAAACAGACGGTGAAAGCTAAATCAAATCGCCATAAAGAAAGGACCAAACTAATCAGTTTGGTTCTTTTGCAATTTTTCTTGCATGCACAACAAATCTTGCATCATCCCATTCATAAGAACATGTAGATAAAGTTAATAAACGGTCTTCTTCGGATAATGTAATTTCATTAGGAAAGATAGACTTTTTTTGAAGCTCATGTAAAAAATCCACATAATCTCGATTTGAACGGAATTTCGTCGGAATATAGTTAAAGTCTGTATCTGTAACATATACGGAAAAGACTTCGTAGTGAAACTCTTCATACAAACTGTAGAATGTAATAATTTGTTGGTCTAGAAAAAAATCCTCGTCCTTATATTTCATAAGACCTTGAAACATCGAGCCATCTCTCATGTTGTGACCATATAAGATTGTATGCCGATCTGTACCATCACCAACATTTCGAAAATCCATGAAGATTGAACCGGCAATAGATTGATCGCCATAGAAATTATGGTGAAGATAAAATTCATTATTGTTAGTTTGTACCACTGGATAATCTACATTCGAATTTGGAACTGTAATCCAACCTACTGTATCTTTGTTTAATTCTAGAAGAGGAATAAACTGCTCTAAAATGAGGGGAAATTCTGTTGTGGCTTTTAACTCTAAATCATTACTCTCACTTGAAGCTATGCGCTCCCAAGCATTGTTTTCAGATCTAAATTCCGTTTCAATCTCCGCATAAATTTGTTGGTTTTTCTTACTACTGATAAGAAAATCAAAAATTTGATAGATAGAAAACAGAAAGATCCCCAGACAAAAAATGATTACTATACGAGATGCATTCATACATACTCCTATCCATTTTATGTTTTGTCAAATAAAACAGAAGGGAGCAATTTGTTTGCTCCCTAGGGAAATTCTAAGCTCTCACAGTACGGGTTCTTCTTACTACGTAAAGCCCCACGGCACCGGCAAGGATAGCTAATAGTACATACATTGATATTGAATTGTTCCCCGTCTTTGGTATTTCTGTTACAGCTTCATCGCCTATTGGTAGAAGTACTGCATCAATGACATGAATTACTCCATTAGATGCTTCAATATCTGCTGCTACTACATTTGAGTCATTTACTTTCACAGGGTTTAATGAAATGATGATTTTTTCACCATTTAACGTTTCAACTTCCATTCCATCCGTTAGATCTGTAGATAATACTTTACCAGAAACCACATGATATAGGAGGATATCCGCCAAGTCTTCTCTTGCTAATAATTGTTCAGCTGTCACACCAAGTTCAGCTAGTAACTGATTGAATGCCTCGTCTGTTGGTGCAAAGACTGTAAATGGGCCTTCTCCCTTGAGCGCATCTACTAACCCAGCTGCTTGAACAGCTGCAACTAGAGTCTGAAAATTGTCAGCTGCAACGGCTGTATCCACGATATCAGTAAGCGTAGCTTCTTCTTCTACCGCTTGATCACCAGCTGGTAGTAACACCGTATCAATGACATGTATTACCCCGTTTGAAGTTTCAATATCTGCTGCAACTACTGTTGAATTATTTACTTTTACTGGATCTAAAGATATAACAATCTTTTCACCATTTAACGTTTCAACTTCCATACCGTCTACCAAGTCGCTAGACATTACTTTTCCTGACACAACGTGGTACAGAAGAATATTTGATAATTCATCACTTGCTAATAATTGTTCAGCTGTTAAGTTTAATTCATTTAGTAGTTGGTTAAATGCTTCATCTGTTGGGGCAAAAACTGTGAACGGCCCTTCACCTTTTAGAGCGTCCACCAAACCTGCTGCCTGAACTGCTGCTACTAATGTATTAAAATCTTCACTTGCTACAGCGGTATCAACAATATCTGCTGAATTACCATTGTTCGCTTGTACTCCCATAGACATTGACAACATTAAAATAAAAGCTAAAAACAAAACAGAAATTTTTTTCTTCATCTTGAAACCTCCTAAGATTTTAAATTTTGTATAACCTTTACAAAGTGATTGTATAACATATTTATAATTTAGAAAAGTAATATGCTCACCGAATTAGATTTTCTTAGCATTAAAGGTAGAGCGGGTACTGTTTCGGTCGAGTAGGATGGGTCCTCTCCTCTCAGGATTGTGACCCTACCCCCTCACAGATCCGTGCGGGCGCAATTAACGCACACGGCTCTTCCTAAACATCATTCACAAAATATAGCTAATGTGATCTCTTAAATCATAAATGTTAACTTTAACTTTAGGTTTAGGTAGTGGGAATTTCCTGAGTAGTAGGTGAAACTTTTCCCACGTAAATGATTTCCTTTGACTACGGCGGTTCATCCATTTAAAGAACTGTTTCACAATTTCTCTTACGAATTTAGCTACATTGTTTGTGTTATCAGTAATACAATAGTAATTGTAATATCCATTTAAAGAGCGTCTGAGTCGGTCAATAAGCTCCACCATATTCTGATGTCGATTGGTTTTAAACCATTCTTTGCTTTCCTTTAGTTTCGCCTGCATCTTTTTCTTGCTTGTTTTACGTTTCACTCTAAACTTTCCTTGCTTGCTCTTGCCACAATAGTGCGTAAAACCCAAGAAATCGAATATTGGAGGTTTGCTTATACCTTTATCTTTACAGTTACTAGTCGCAAATCTCCCAAAAGGAATTATTTTCGTTTTGTTCTCTGCTATTTCTAAATTGAATTTGGCTAAACGTAGTTTTAGCACGTCATAGAATTGTTCCGCCTCATTCTTGTATTGGAAACAGCACACAAAATCATCGGCATAACGAACAAGGTAAGCCTGTCCTTTACAATGTTTCTTCACATGTACTTCAAACCACAAATCGAGTACATAATGTAAGTAAATATTCGCGAGAATTGGCGAGATGATACCCCCTTGAGGAGTCCCTCTGTCCGTCTTAAAGTATTTCCCTTGTTCCATATAACCACCTTTAAGAAATCTACCGATTATACGTAGGAAGCTTGGGTCTGCAATACGATGTTCTAAAAACTTCATCATCCAATGGTGGTCTACGTTATCAAAAAATCCTTTGATATCAACATCTACGATGTAACTAATTTTCCGTTCCTCAATATACACATTTAAGATCTTTAGCGCATCATGACAGTTTCTACTTGGGCGAAATCCAAAAGAACAGTCTAGAAAATCACTTTCATAGATTGTATTTAAGATCTTTGCCATCCCTTTCTGAACAATTTTGTCTTCATGTTCTGGGATACCTAAAGGTCTCTTCTTGTTCTTTTCTTTTGGGATATAAGTCCTTCTAACAGGAACTGGTTGGTAGCTTTTCGTTTTCATTCGTGTAATCAGATCTGTTAGGTTTTCATCCACTTTCTCACTGTAATCTTCTTTCGTTGTACCGTTAGTTCCTGTGGCTTTATTACTTGGTAGTTCTTGATGGCAGCTTTTCAGAAATTCGTGATCTAAAAGGTGTGCTAAAGAGGTGAATTTTAATTGTGGATCTTCCTTAGCTAATTCTGCTATCCTAATAAGTTTTGTTTCCATTCTACTTCTACCTCCGAGTGTAGTAAATGTGTCCCTTGTTAGGGTAATGTTCAGGTGACTGTCTTTCCTCGTGCAGAGTTACCCGCATTCATTGGTACTATACAGTCATCCGACTTCCTATAGTCATTTGGTTTCCTTACTTTGTATCGCTTGTTCAACCATACTCTCTTCAAGTGAAGAAAGAACATATAGGATATCCCGAGTTGCCACGTAATCATTGTGAAGCATGCCTGGCTCTTCGACCCCGAGAGAGTTTTATGTTCCTCACCATATCGGTAACATAAGATATTGCCTTCCAGTTGTCCGACACTGTCGGCCTCTCTAAATTTGAACTAATTTCGGGGCTCAATCACTTTCAGGCCTACTACCTGGCTGTCTACGCTTAACCCACGTCGGTTACCCCCGTGAGTCCAAGACTCGCTATTGGCGACTTGGTTAGAGTCTTACCAAGCAGGAGTTCCACCTGCTAAATTACGCAACCTTGCTCGGTCGCTCCGGCCATACGTTCAGCTATTTTAGTAAAAACCCTAAAAAAACAAGGGTTTTTACTAAAATAAGAGATCCTATGTCCTCAAAAGTTCAAAAAGGCAAAAAACAAAGAAATAACGAAATACCTGTCCTCCAGATTAACACAAAGGCAAAAAAGGTGTCCGTAAAAGCATAGCTTTTTGGACACCCTCTTTTCACATCATATTTTATTGAATTTCACTTAACGCATCGACGATAATATCAATTTCTTCCGTTGTAATTGTTCGAAAGTCAAGCAAAACTACATCATTTTTCTGGCGTGTTACAATAGACGGTTGATTTAACCTTAATTTTGTAGCAAGGTCATTTGATGACATACTTGTTGAAGTAACTGCTACAGCTTTTGTGGCGATCTCTTCCGTCGGCATCGTTCCCCCACCAATTTGTGAGACTTCATTAACTAACTCAAAGCTAAAATTTGGACACTCTCTTTCCACTTTTTCGATAAAGATTTGTGCTTTTTTCTCAATCTCTTCTTTTGATGCTAAGATATCTCTTACTGTTGGTATTTCATGGATCGCCGTTTCATTTTCATATGCCTTTAACGTTCCCTCCAGCGCTGCTAAGGTCATCTTGTCAACACGAAGAACTCTTGCCAACTGATGTTTCTTTAGTTTTTGAATGAGTTCTTTTTTACCAGCAATTATTCCCGCCTGAGGGCCACCTAACAACTTGTCCCCACTAAACGAAACCAAATCAACACCAGTCTTCAGTACTTTTGCGACAACAGGTTCGTCACCTATACCATGTTGACGGAAGTCATATAAGGCCCCGCTCCCTAAATCTTCATAAAAGACGATTCCTTCGTGTTTGTTAGAGAGCTCCACCAATTGCTCTGTTTCAACGGAGGCTGTAAACCCAACGGTTTTGAAATTGCTGGTATGAATCTTTAAGATCATCGCAGTTTCTTCACTTATGGCGTTCTCGTAATCATACAAGTGAGTTTTATTTGTTGTTCCTACATCAACAAGCTTTGCTCCACTTTCTTCCATAATCGAAGAAACGCGGAATGATCCCCCAATTTCAACTAGTTGACCTCTTGAGACTATGACCTCTTTATCTTTTGCCAATGCACGTAAGATTAAATACACAGCTGCTGCATTATTATTTACAACCATTGCAGCTTCAGCTCCTGTAATCCTCTGCAATACTTGATCAATAATATCATGTCTAGATCCCCGGGTTCCTTGCTCTATTTGGTATTCCAAATTTGAGTAATTCTGAGCTGTTTGAATGACTTGATTCATGGCCGTTTCACTTAATTTAGCTCGCCCAAGGTTTGTATGCAAGATTGTTCCCGTTGCATTGATTACTCGTCTCAAATAAAAAGGCTCATACTTCTGAAGCGAATTCAACAATCTTTCATACACAAGCTCAATAATACCTTCTTTATTTAGTAAGGTCTCTGAAGGTAATTTACTGGTAAGGATATCTGACCTTAATTGTTCAATTTCCTGTTGTAGAAAATTTGTTAGCTCTTGATCGTGAATGCTGAAGGTATTACTGTACTGTTGAAATCGCTTGTCCGATTTTAAAATATGTATTGCGGGTAATTCCCGTAGTAAGTGCTTCATTGTTTTCTCCTTTTTACACAAAACCATAATGATTTATTATATCAAAAAATTGCTAAAACACTATTTTTCAAATTCCATAAATATTAATTGAGCTTTTGTACAAAATAGTATCGAGGGACAGGGTAACTGTTTCTCCCATCTAAAAAATGAATTGTATGGGAAATGAATGATTTGCTTTTCTACCTCAAGGGGTGATAACGCTTGCACAGTTAAGCTTTTTATCCAGTGTTCTACTATTGAACATAGAAATGAGGTGTCTCCGAAAAAGTAAGATCGCTTCGGCCCCAGAAGATTTAATCGACTAGATGGTTAGAGGTGATCGGTTTCCCGATCACCTCTTTTATTTTATTGCCAATTTTCCCCCGTTCCAAAAGCTTCTCTTTCTTTTAGCTTTGCTTTAATTTCTTTCTTCTCAAAAAAAAGACCCGTTAAGTACATTGATACTCCGATACCGAAGCCAATACCTAAACCTTTAGCTAATTTAGACTTCATCTTTTTTCCTCCCCATTTTCTTCTCTATGTATCTTCATTATACAAAAATTGCAAGAGTAAATGGCACACTTTTTTTCATAATTTACCACAAATAAAAAAATTAAGACCCTAATAAGAGTCTTAATTTACTATGTTAGAGATTTTCCATCTTCTCAAGAATTTCATCAGTATCAGGGAAAGAACCAGTTTCTAGTTTCGAGTAAACTTTCTGATCGTTTATGATGACCTCAAAAGCACCACCTGAACTTGGAACAAGTACCAAGCTAGTGATTTCTGAACGTAATTGTGTAAATAATTCTTCTGCGAAACTCGCAGCCTTAGGTGCATAGTTTCACTGCATACAAAACTGAACTTCAATTTTATAACTCATGGACTAACAACCTCTTTCTTTAAAATATTTATTTTTATTAATTCTATGATATTATTTGTCATTAATCAAAAAATACGCTTATACTAAAGGTTAGGAGGTGCACATGCATGGAAAATAATCCAATTAAATTAACAGCACTAACAGGTAAAGGTGGTTGAGGATGCAAAATCGGTCCTGAGGACCTAGCACAAGTTTTGTGCCAATTACCTAAACGTGCTTATGACCCAAATGTCCTCGTTGGACATGAAACATCAGATGATGCTGGTGTTTATCAATTAACGGAAGATCTTGCTATTATTCAAACGGTTGATTTCTTCACACCTATCGTTGATGATCCATATATGTTTGGCCAAATTGCTGCGGCAAATTCATTAAGTGATGTTTACGCCATGGGTGGAACGCCAAAAACTGTCTTAAATATCGTTGGTTACCCAATTAAGAAATTGGGACCGGATATTCTAGCACAAATACTTTGTGGGGCTTCAGATAAAGTGCAAGAATCTGGTGCTGTCGTTATTGGTGGACACTCGATTGATGACCAAGAACCAAAGTTCGGGTTGTCAGTAACAGGTGTGATACACCCAAACAGAGTATTCAAAAACGTTGGAGCAAAACCAGGTGACGTACTAGTCTTAACAAAGCCCATTGGGGTAGGTATTCAGACTACTGCCATTAAGAGAGATAAACTAACTGAGGAACAGCTTAAAAAAGTGATGGAAACGATGGCAGCCTTAAATAATAAAGCCAGTGAAGCCTTACAAAATCTCCATCCAAACTCCGTAACTGACATCACTGGATTTGGACTACTTGGACATGCTTTTGAAATGGCCAAAGGAAGCGGTGTAACATTTAAGCTTAACTTTGAGTCTATACCTGTTTTAGAAGGAACTAGAGCATTAGCTGAAGAAGGTATAGTACCTGGAGGATCGAAAGCCAATCACCGTTGGTTAGAGAATGATGTGAAATACGATGAAACTCTAGCCGAGTTTGAACAGTTTATTCTATGCGATGCTATTACTTCTGGTGGCCTATTAGTTTCTTTACCACTTGAAGAGGCTGAGGTCTACGTGAAACAACTACAAGAGTTAGGTGTTACTGAGGCAAGAATGATTGGAAGCGTTGAAGAAAAGCAAGACAAGTCCCTGTACGTTACTCGTTAAATGATTAAGAGGAACAACCTTGTTCCTCTTTCTAATATGAAGGTGAATGAATTGAACCTAAAAAGAATAAAAACTTTTATGATGGTAATTGATCATAGAAGTTTCTCAGTTGTTGCAAATCTATTAAACATTAGTCAACCTGCGGTTAGTAAACAAATTAAAACGCTAGAAGCTGAACTTGGAATTAATTTGGTGCATCGTGACACAGCAGAACCTACCGAAGCTGGAAAGATCGTTTACCAAAAAGGAAAGAAGTTTCTCTATGATTGGGACATGCTTGTAGAAGAATGTCGCCGACTTCAAGGTGAATTATCTGGTGTTATCAAAATTGGGGCTAGTACAGTACCCGGGACGTACATGGTCCCTAGTTTATTACGAAAGTTTTTAAACCTTCATCCTAGCGTTGATATCCAGCTAACCATCCATGAGTCCGGAGAAATTACTGACCTTCTAAAAGATGGTTCCATTGATGTTGGTTTTGTTGGTAGTGAACCAACGAGTGATGAGTTGATCAGCCATATTATTAAAAAAGATCACTTTCTTTTGATCGGCCCCAAGGATAGTGAAGGTATAAACGATATTACAACGTTAAGAGATTTACCTTTTATCTTTCGAAGTGAAAAATCAGGTACTTGGCAAGGAGTCGAGAAGAACTTGCAAGCACTTGGTATATCAACTAGTGAACTACGCTGCATTGCAAGAGTAAAAACTACTGAAGCTGTCATTAGTATGGTCGAAGCAGAACTTGGCTACTCCGTTGTCTCTAGTATTGCTGCTACACAAGCAATGAAACAAAATCGAATAAAAATTATTCAACAACTTCCTTCTGATAGAAACTTTTACTTAACTTATTTACATTCAAAGCAACTACATCCAGCCATTGTTTCATTAGTTGCTCTTAGCAATCCTGACCACGACTAAACCTGCCAAGTCTATTGGCAGGTTTTTTCAATGGCTACCTTATATAGATCAAGATATTTCTCAATCTCCTCTGCTAAGGAATGGTGTTCTGTCACATACTTTCTCCCATTCTCACTAATCTGCTTGTACAATTGTTTACTGTTTAGTAAATGTTGTACTTGTTGATAGAAATCCTCTATTGTATCAAATAAAAATCCTGTTTTTTCATGTTTAATGATACTTTGATTCCCACCATTGTTTCTAGCTACGACTGGTTTTTCAAGCAGCATCGCTTCTAATAATGCCGAAGATTGCCCTTCAGATAAAGAAGAATTGATAACGATGTCATGTTTCATGTAGATTTCAGGCATTTCTTCTAATGGTACTTCTTCTACATACCTTATCCACGGATAACGTTTCTGCGCGAACTCTACGGCTTCAACTATTTCAGACTCGAGAGGAGCCCCTAATATCGTAAAAGTTAGATTAGGATAGTGTTGCTTAAGTTTAATTAACGCTGGCAAGACAAACAACACATCTTTCACTTCTCTTAAACCTGCCGGTAAAAGTATGTTTGTTCCTACTGAACGATTTTCTTCAATATTGGTAGGCAAGGACTCCGGAAACCAAACGCTCTGTTTCACAATATCGACTTTACCGGCGATTACCGGATATATATCGATCAATTTATCTTTTGCATCTTGACTAAACACGGTAACAGCAGCCGCATCTCTTAAAACATGGCCAATCTTATCCCTTAGTTGTTCATTAAAAATATCCATATTTACATCGGTTCCACCAGAAGTGATAATGTAGGGTGTTTTCACATGATAATTATTTGCTTCGAGCCACTCAGCGAACCTGCGAAAATGAAGGACGTGCAAAAGGGTACTTGCCTCGATACGCTCAATGATATCATCTGTGTATCGCTGTTCTTCATAAGGTAGTATGCTTGTTGTCACACCATTTTCGATCAAACCACTTACAATCCTTCTTGCCGTCGTTGCATTGCCACGTCCTTGATCATAATAAGGGGTTACAAATGTTAACGAGAAATTATTTCGATTTATTCGGTTGCTATCCATTTATCATACTCCACGTGTTGCCATTTCCTTTTTGTCTCGGTACGAGTAGTTAATCTTAACCGATCTAACAATTCCATAAACGGGACTAAATATTTTCTAGATAATTGCAATACTTCTTTTGCATCTTGCAATTCAAATTCATCCGCTGTTTTTTCCCTTAATTTTTTCACAGCTACTTTAATATGGGTACGTGAAATATAGTGTTTTTCATCTAAAGGTATAACCTTGTTTGTACGAACTAAGTAATGCTTTAGGTCTTCTTGAAGTTGTGTTGGCAGACCAGCCTTTGTTACAATTGACTCCCAGTTCTCGACCTGCAGAGCTTGTTTCTCTAGCTCTGTCACGACTTGTTCCATGCGCTTTGCCCATTTACTCGGAAAATGTGGCTGGAACTCTGCTAGCGCGATGAATTGTCCACGTTTTGCAAGCTGATTCTCCTGTTCACTTCTAGACAGAACAAATTCCAGTAACTTCGCTGGATAGTTTTGCTTTAGAGAATGGAGGACTTCTGCTTTACTTTTTCCTTCTCTTAATGAGTTTTCCTCGTGGAATTCTTCTAAATCGCGACGGATAAGTTCGACGATCTCAACATAAATAGAGGATAAAACAAAGTCTCCCTGTTCGCCTTCAATAATATTGTTTTTCTCTAAGAGTTCGTTTATTGCATTTCTTACAATATCCTCAGGGAGATCAACAAGCTTTTGCAATTTCACGATTGAGACGTATTTCTCTTCTTTTAACATGTCAGTAACTCGCTCTAACGGGGTTCCCTCTTTCTTTCGTTCAAGCATGTCAATGGTTGTTTCACCGAACTTATATTTTTCACCATTCGGGTCAATGACAAAGCCACCACCAATCGTTTCTACCGGTGTTGGTCTCCGTAAAATAAAGCGATCGCCTCTCCTAGTCACAATTGGTTCATCTAGTCTTAACTGACATAGAATGGTTTCAGATTCTTCACCTGAGAGTTCATTGCGATCAAAAAAGACGATTTTCCCATAGACTTCTGCTGTTCCAAGGTGTAGTTTAATATGTCCACGTTGCTTTAATGGGTGGTCTAAACCTTTTAATGTCTGTAAGGATACATCTATAGTAGATGTTGTCGCGTATTGTTGAGTTGAAACAAGAACATCGCCACGTTTTACTTCTTCCTTTGAAACTCCTCCAAGGTTAATTGCGGTTCGTTGACCCGCAAAGCCTCGTTCTTTCTTTTCATGATGAACTTGGAGCTGTCTTGCCCGAACTTTTAGACCTTGGGGTAATATTTCAAGAATATCTCCTTCATTAATAGCCCCTTCATAGATCGTCCCCCTTACCACTGTTCCTTGACCATGGACTGTAAAAACCTGATCAATTGGTAATCGGAAAGCACCCTTTGCATCACGACTAGGTACATCACTCAATTTTTCTTCAATGACGTCTTTTAACTGATCAATCCCTTTTTTCGATATACTATCAACAAAAACGAATGGTGCCTCTTCCAAAAATGTTCCCGCTACTTCCATTGCGATATCTTCTTGAACTAGTTCTAATAATTCTTCGTCAACACGATCAATCTTTGTCACAACAATAATTCCGTTTTTTATCCCCAATAACGACAAAATGTCTAAATGCTCTTTTGTTTGCGGCATCACACCTTCGTCCGCACCTACTATGAGCATGACCAAATCAATTCCCGCAACACCAGCAATCATTTGGCGAATAAAGCGCTCATGTCCAGGAACATCAATGACAGACACTTGTATATCACTCTTTAGCTTTAATGGTGCAAACCCTAACTCTATCGAGATGTTACGTTCTTTTTCTTCCTTTAGTCGGTCTGTATCAATGTTCGTTAACGCTTTTGTAAGCGTCGTTTTCCCATGATCAATATGTCCTGCCATTCCTATCGTATAAAATCGGTCTCCCATAATTAGAAATACCAACCTTTCTATTCCTTATGTATACAAGTTATTCCCTTTATACTTTACTCTTAAAATCGGTTATGACGCAAGGAAAACGGTATATTCAAAAAAAGCAAAAAAAAATGAATGATGAAGTCATCTTTCATCATTCATTCCCCTTCAGAAGTATTTTTCTTTACAATAAGTTGGCGTATTCTTTTGCCGTCCATTTTGTGAACGATAATTGTTAAATGATAATAGTGAATTTCTTCACCAACAGTAGGAATTTTTTCGATCTTCTCTACAATCCAGCCGCCTAATGAGTGATAAGAGCTATCAGGGATCGTTACGTTCATTAGCTCGCAGAAATCATTTAGAGGAAAATCTGCGGTAAATTGATACGTATTCTCATCAAATTGATTCATATTGCTTACTTTTTCATCGTGTTCATCCCATATTTCACCAACAATTTCCTCTAATATATCTTCCATCGTAATTAAGCCTTCGGTTCCACCAAACTCATCAATGACAATCGCCATATGAGTTTTACTTTTTTGCAATTCAGGGAGTAACGAAGAGATCTTCAGTGATTCCACCACAAACTTTGGTTTTCGTAACAGATCCTTAACCTTAAAGGTTTTGTTTTGAACTAAGTGTGATAAAAACTCGCGTTCAGATAATATCCCAATAATATTGTCCGTATTCTCGCTATAAACAGGGACTCTAGAATACCTTTCTGTAAGGAAAACCTCTAATATTTCTTCATGGGGATCATTTACCTCAACGGCAATCATGTCAATTCGTGGTGTGAGAATTTCCCCCACTACAATATCATTGAAATCTAACGCACTATACACAAGCTCTCTTTCTTTCTGATCGATAATTCCTTCTTCTTCACTTATCGTAATCATGACTTTTAGTTCTTCTTCTGTTACTGAAGGAGTGTGTTCCTTGGCTGTAATCATTTTTGAGATTGCTTTCTTCAATGAGATAAAAATGATCGTAATAGGGGCTAAAAGTTTCATTAATAGTGCTAATATTCCTGATATTTTCAAAGCGAATGATTCTGCGTTTTCTTTTGCATAAGACTTCGGTAATATCTCACCAAAGATTAATACAAGCATCGTCATAACGACCGTATTAATTAGCATACCAGTTCCTGACCCAAAAAGATCAGTCGCTAATTTTGCCGATATTGTTGCTGCACCAATATTAACAACGTTATTCCCTACTAGGATCGTTGAAAGTCCTTTATCAAAGTTCTCTGAAATCATCAACGCATTTTTACTTCCTTTACGATTTTCATCTGCATAATTTTTCAAACGAATCCGATTAGCACTAGAAAATGCAGTTTCTGCAGAAGAGAAAAATGCCGATAATATTAAAAGAACCACCAATAAAACCATAATATAAAAAGGAAATTCATCCATACAGCTTCACCACCTGAAGTTACCGCTAATTTTCTATAGCTTTAACTTTCCCAAAGAGAGCCTATTCATTTATGTTTAAAAAACACTAGTAATAGAAATAATTGGGTTTGTGCTAACATAATACCAAGTGATTTGCTTATATTGGAACTTAAGTATAATACTTTACCCTTGAAAGCTTGTACAAAATATTATATAATTGTAGTTGACTCTTTTATACGGGGCTGGTTGTGTAACTGGTGTTTGCCGAGGTCTTCAAAACCTTATGGGAGGCGCGTGCCGTCTTCGGTGGGTTCGATTCCCACACAGTCCCGCCAACGCTTACATAATTACATATACTACAAAAGAGACTTCTCAAAAGTTCACCGAACTTTTAAGAAGTCTCTTTTTCGTTGTCTAGGTTAGTTAACCCCAAACCTTTATGCGATTTTTTCCTTTCTTCAACTGAGAAATTGGACCTAAGACACTTTTTTCTTCTTTTAAGTTTCCTAAAAGGTCCTTATTCAGTATCACTTCACTGCCATCTGGATTTTCAAATTCTACATCTACAAGTCGTACTCTTGCCAAGGTATGAGTCGAATGAATTTCTCCAAGTAGGTTTTCAAATTCTTCAGGAAGCTCACACTCTAAATAAACTTCCTCGCCTTCCTCAACAATACTAAAATTAGGATTAACCTCTGAAATGAAATTTTCTTCCTCTCTTTCAAAAGGGCTAGCTCCATTCAGATAAGCATTTTTATTAATATAAACAGGTTGCTCTACTAGATTGAATGCTTCATGATCACTGCCGGATTATCGTTGTACTGTTTCGATAAATTCTTCTAAAGAAGTTGTATATCCATGATAATGAGAAGTACCCACACCTTCCAATTCATCATCACCAATGAAGATATTGTTGTACCAGCGATCATCTCCGCCGTAGACAACTGAAATGCCTTTAACATCTGTACTATGTGGCTCATGATACGGAGTGGAACGATCGAGCATTTTACGATGAACCATTTTTCCTCTAATGATATTGTTAATATAGGCTCCACCTTGAGCATGATTATCTAAAGCATAGTCGGCAGTCAAAATATTGTGATCAATTAAGTATGGACCGCTGCTCACTTCAACAAACAAATCTCGATTATTTCGATAAAAAAGGTTCCTGCTAACTCTTGTTCCTTGTAACTGCCAATCTAGCCATAAGCCTAAAGAACAGTCATGGATACGATTATCGTATATTTGCGTATCAATCGCTGCATGTAATTTAATACCTGCAATTTCATGTCCATAAAACTCGCGCTTTATTGCAATATTATAAATATGGTTGTTATAGACCTCACTAAAAATACAGCCAAGATGACCGACAATCCCATTTTGACCACAATCATATATGATGTTATTTCTGATAATATGGGAACCAACTTTTTCCTTACTCCATCCAATCTTCCCCGCAGCAAAGACCGTTTCTAACTGATAGTGGTAACCAGGCTTATCCTTCCGTTTCGTGAAATAGTTATCTCCTGTTGAAATTTCTTTTCCTATACTAATTCCACTACATTTTGAATTATGAATAATATTATCCTCTATGATCCAACCTTTACTCCAATTAGGACCAATTAAACCAGGCTGATCTGCTGTTGGTGGTGTCCAGGGTGTTGCTGCCTGGGCCATTTCAAAACCTTGAACTGTTATGTAATCCATGCCTGTCTTTTCAGGGTAAAAGCAACATTTTCGGACATTAATTTCTGTTAATTCTTCATTAGGGTTGTAGTTATGGAAATTTGCATAGATGGTCGTATGGTTCTCATCAACTTCTGCATACCAGACATATTTCATCTGCTCAGGATTATGAGGAGCTACTATTTTGTTTGTCCAGTGATCTAGTACTTCTGTTTTGACAACAGGATTTACTACTTGTTCAAAATTTTCAGCCTCATAGAAGGACTTGCCATTTACATAAACATCTCCTAGGTGTCTGCCTGGATTATAAACAATCCAATCCCCATATAATTCTTCTTTAAAAGGATTATATTCTCCAAAAAATTCATTTGGGATAACTGCCTTCCATACGCTTCCTTCGAGTTTTTCCCAATTTTGTATTTGCTCAGAGCCTTTTATGATAACTTTCTCACCTTCAGCAGCTCTATAGGTAATTCTTCTCCATCCACTAAATCCTGGATTTTTAGGTTTGACCCATTCCCGGTAGACACCCTCATGAACAATGACTGTATCTCCAGCTACAGCAACAGAGGCTGCCTTGTTAATTGTCAGAAACGGATCCTGTTTTGTTCCATTTCCAAGGTCAGATCCATTCTTTGCTACGTGATATTCAACTCCCATTTTGTTCCTCCTTTTTTCATCATTATTTACTATAGTTAACCAACAAGTACGTTTCAATCACACTGTATTTAAAACCATTAGTATAACTAGTCTTATTTATCTTGACATTTTATAAGAAGTGAAAAAAGACATAAAAGAGGCTATCTTTTATGTCTTTTTCTGTCTTGCTGGTTATCTCAGTTTCATTACTTTGGCTTCCCAGTTTTAACAATTTGTAAGCTTTCACTCCACTCAGATAATCCTGTTTCATTCTCTGCCTGAGCATATAAGAAATAGTTACCGTTTTTAATAAACTCGAGTTGGATGGAGAACGTTCCATCTTCATTTACTACAGTTGAAAGGAGTAACTCTTTTTTGTTACCTTTCATCTCGTAAATGTGAATGATAGAGCCAACTTCCCCATGACCAGTAACCTCCACAAGGCTTTCACTAGTTCTAATTTGTTTTTCATTCCATTGCGGAATACTTGGCAACTCAGGCTCCATTGGTTCTTCTGGTCGCTCTGCTTCCATGGCAAATCGTAACGCTTGAACAAATAGTTGCTTTCCGTCTTCTGTCCAGCCGTAGTTTGGTCCAATAATATTAGTTACGGCAAAAGAAGATAAGAGAAGATGCATATGTCGTTCGCCCATAAATGCATATGCTATAGATGCACCTTTGTCTACTCCACCAACTAAGATGTTCCCAACTACTTTTCCTGGATAATCTTTAAAAGTAGAATATGGACTCTTACTTGCGTGAATTACAATATTTCCGAAGCCATTACCTAAACCTTCAAAGATAGGATGATCTGTAATTGGTAACATTACTTCCCCTTCGTTATACCCTTGTTGATCAAGTGTTGGATAACCAACTGTTTTTTCCAGTAAGGAAATAGAACCTTCCTCTACTCCCCATGTACCAACAAACACGAGACTTACTTGATGCTCATCTGCCGCGTTTATTAATGCTTTTAGTTGCTCTTTTGTACCTTTATTTGTGTTAATAACAATTAGTTGATACTTTTCTACTTCTTCTACTAAATCCCAGTCTCTTGCTTCTGCAAACAATTCCTGTTCGTTTAGGAACGTAGATAGTTTATCATTCCAATCTCCAATCACTGCTACTTGAATCGATTGTAATGACAGGTTCAGAATGATATCCTCTCCTTCGATCAACACTCTCTCACTTGTCGGAAGATATCCATCTACCTCAACAGAAACTTCATATTCGCCGTCTAGAAGATCTGCAAATTCATAGTATCCTACATCATTTGTTACGATCTCATCTAAGATCGTATTCGTGCCAACATCTCTTAAGGTAACAATTGCTCCTGCAATTCCTACTTCCGACTTTTTCTTAATCGTTCCGGAGATCATGACACCATTTACTTTAGTTAATTCGAAATTCGCTTCTACTGTTTCTCCAAGTTGAGATACATTAACTGTTTGTGTTTGCTCTTCATAACCTCTAGCAACAACTTTCAGTTCGTACATTCCAGTACCAACTCCTAGACGGTACTGACCAGCTACATTCGTTTTTGTTTCCAATCCTAATGATGGAATAAATACAGTTGCATTAGAGATTGATTTTCCATCCTCTGTTGTAACAACACCAGTGATTTCTCCTAGGCTTGCTGAAATTGCCCAGTCAATGGCATTCGTGTACAATTGTTTCGCTTCATCAGTCCAGCGACTTTCCGGATGGCCATACGTACCCACTTGTAAACCTGAGAGTAAAATATGAACAGAGTTTGCACTCTTAAACTCATATCCAATCCCATCTCCTAAAATTCCTTGGTCATTATGCGAGAGTGAACCGATGGTTGTTCCACTATAGCTAGAATAAACCGCATATTGCTGGTTACTCGTTCCATTATTTAATAGTGGAATTTCATTAGATGTAAAGCCAGCGAAAATAGGATGCGAGTGTACCACCTTTACATTGACATGGCCCGGTACATAACTCCAGCTTACATTTTGCGGATTTCCAGTAAAGTCTGATAAATCTCGGATCGTTCCACCATTAAACTGGGAACCAAAAATGATACTTACTCCATTCTCTTGTGCCAGTTGTAAAAATTGTTCAAACGCGTCTTTCGTCATGCTAGAATGTTTCTCATTAAACAAGATAACCGCATATTCTGCCATCGTTTCGCGTAAGTTATCTAAGTTACTGTTCACATGTAATTCAGCCTCATAGCCCCTACTTGTAAGGAATGTCATTAAACGATTTCCATTTGTAGAGGTAGCAACGACTGCTACTTTCTCCGATTCTTCTAATAAGAAGTTAACATTAACCTCTTCGTTTTCTATTACAGACACATTTCTATGGATTGTTGAAGTATATCCTGAAGCTGAGGCACGAACATCATATTCCCCTACTGGAACGACTACTTGATACACACCATTTTCATCTGTTACTGCTGTAATTGGTGTACCCATAATAGCAACAACCGCACCCGCTATAGGAGCTTCATTTTGGGCATGTAAGACAGTACCTGTAATCACACCCGCTCGATCAGCTGTCACAATAAATGTCTCTTCCTGCTTCTCTCCATTTGTCATAGTAACGGTAAACGACTCTGGGTGGTGTCCAAATACATTAATACCTAGTGTGTACGTGCCTTCTGGTAACCCTAAACGAAACGCTCCTAAATGGTCTGTTTCTATTTGTTTCCCTGTTTCATTGACTGTAATAGTAGCTTTTACAGCTATTCCTTGGTTATTTTCCACTTGGCCATAAAGTTCCCCAACTAACGGCTCTTCGTTATCTAAAGCCCACGTAATCGCATTGTTAAAAATTGTCTCGCGTTCTTTATCAAAGAATGATGGGTTTCCAGGATGGAAACTGTTAGAGAAGGTAAAGTTAGCCAGTAATACTTCAAGTGAGTGAAGTGTTCTCCCTCTATAAGCAATTGCACTTCCAATTCTGCCGTCTGTTGGATGGGTCACGTCCGAGATAGTGGTTCCATCATATCCATCAAAAGCATAATAGTAGTTGCTACTAGCTAATAAAGAATACGCACTAGGAATTCCTTCAAGGATCGGATGTTCCACATTAACGGTCCCTTGCATACCTGCTTTACTTCCTCTGATTTCTATGGAAGGATTATTTTCGTATTCATATAAATATCGAATCGAACCTCTTCCACCATGTTGACCTGTCCAAATGACAGAAGTTTCTGTCGTATCTAAAGCTTGTTGGAAAGCATGAAATACGTTTCGAGTTGGAATTCTGTTGTTATCGTAATCAGAGTTCGCAATGACAAGATCTACCTCTTGTAAAAGTTCCAAATCTGTATAGGACATATCGATAACACGATAGCCGCGATCTTCCAAGTAATCCTTCATCTTAACAGTTCCAGATGCAGTAGAGTCTACAATCACACCAATTGTTGGAGAAGGTTTCATGGTAAGTGAAATCGCTACTTCTTCGTTTGTACCAACCTCAATTTCGACTTTTTTATTAACAAAGCCTTCTCTCGTTAAGAGTAGTTGATAGTTACCAGGCATAAGCCTTTCAATGGAAAATGATCCTTGCGCACTTGTCGTTGAAGTTCTAGGAACACCGATTACCTCAACCGACACATTACCTATCGCTGTACCATCCTTCTCATTTTCAACTAGACCACGGATAGAACCTACGGTGGTATCTACTTCTAATTCAATATTTAATGGTTCCATATTTGCATCAACCTGTACCTGGATTTGACGAGATTGATAGCCAAATGAATCAATTAAAATTTGATAGTTTCCATCTTTAATAGCAATCGTAAATTCTCCCGTTTCTGGGTCAGTTGTTGTAGAAAATGGTTCTCCAACAACTGATATTTCTGCTAATAATGGGTTACCACTTTCATCCGTTACTTGACCTGAAATCGTATGGAAGGAAGTATAAGCAGCCCATACGATCGCATTTGTTAGAACCTGTTTTCCTTGAACTGTGTAGTGTTCATTGTGATGACCTAGTCCAAATCCATGGCCACTCATTAATAATTCTAAACTATTAGAAGTTCTTGGTTTATACGCAACTCCTAAACCTAGTGAATGTTCATTTCCTTCATGTGTAATCGTTGCAAGACTATAGCCGCTATACTCTGAAAAGTACCCTACTCTGCTAGCAGTCGGCAACAGCAATTCAACAAAGTCACCTTCATTAAATCCTCTAAAGATAGGGTGTTCTTCTAAAACAATATACCCTGCGGCTTTTGTCGTTTCCAAAATGGTGTTTCGTACACGCGGATCTTGCCTATGTCGAACTAAATGATTTATTCCTGAGCCCGTGTAGTACGTATCCCCAAAGATGATACTAGTTTGAGCAGCATCTGCTGCAGCCAACAAGTTATCAAATAGAACTTTTGTAAAAGAAGATGTTGGTACGTCATTGATAAATAAAACATCGAAATTCCCTACTTCATCTACTACATTTGTTAAAGTTAATGACGTAGCTTCTACTCCTACTTCCTGCATTGCTGCTTGAAAGTTACGTCCATTTGAGTTGTATTCACCAAATACCGCTACTTTAGGAGTAGGGAAAATCTCTAATTGAAGCTCTTCTTGCATTCTACCTACTTGTACTTGTTGGATTAATTGAATATATCCATCTTTTTTAACCTTTAATGTGTAGGTTCCATATTCTAAACCAGTAAACTCAAATCTACCGTTAGCTGCTGTTGTCAATTCCGCAAGCACTTCTCCGTCTTTTTCCATCGTAACAATTGCTGCCTGTGCAGGTTGTTGCGTTAATCCGTCTGTTACTATTCCAGCAACTCGGTCACCGTTTGATGAACCCATCACTATTTGCACCTCTATAGGGGAACCATGCTGAATGGTAACTTCTTCTGTTTGTGTTGTAAATCCAGAAGCTCGAACTTCTAATGTATAGGTTCCTTCGTCATGGAAGAATTGGAACGAAGACCTACCGTCAATGACACTTGCTTTGGTTGTATTGTTTGTCTCTACGATCGCTATTTCTGCTTCTACTGGATTTCCTTCGTCATCCACAATCGTACCAACTACTTCACCAAAGGATGCTTCTTGTAAATAATCAATTCCATTAAATAAAATGGTTTGCATATCCGACAGCCAGCCTTGTAAAGGAGAAATCCAAGGAGCTGCAGCATGACTTCCTAATAATAAATGTGCACTGTTTTCTGAAACTGCTTTATAGGCAACACCCGTTCCTACCATACCTTGTGTAGTACTGCCAATGGTCGCGATGCTTCGGCCAGAGTATTGATTAAACCATGCAAAGTCTCCTGTACGAGTATATAAAGTCACTCGGTCCCCAACCTCAAATCCTTCAAAGATTGGATGAGCTTGATCAACTTGTAGTCGAACTTGACCTGTTAGGCCATAATGATGAGCAATCTCTTTCGGATCTTGCTTAAATTCTGTTAACTGTCTTATCGAACCGTAATTAGCTCCCCAAGCATCCGCAAAAATTAAACTAACGTCATGCTCTTTAGCTTTTTCTATCAGGGTGTTAAACAGGGCTCGGTCAGGCTTCCAACCTCCTGAGCCATAGGCACCGTTTAAATAAACGATATCATAGCGGAAAATATCCTCGATAATGTCCCATCCTCTTTCTTCTGCTAAAAAGCCGTTCATATTTAATAATGAGGTTACTTCACTATTCCAATCATTTAAGACTGCAATATCAAAAGGTGATAGTTCCATTGATAAAACAGCTGTTTTTCCCGCCTCAATTGTTACTGTTCTTTTTGTCACTTCATATCCATTAAGAGCAATCTCAATTTCGTATGTCCCTTCGTAAACAGCTCCAAATTGTAGTTCCCCATTATCATTCGTAGCACCATTCAGAGGAGTTTCTTTTACTAGTACTTCTACACCAAATAAAGGTTCTTTTGTTCTCGCATCCTTTATGGAAAGTTGAAGAGATCCTTCTTCTGCTTCCTCTAACTGATAATTTCTTCTTTCTTTGTAACCAGATACAAAGGTCACTTCTTCGATTACTTGCTTCTTCCCATAATGTGAAACTTTCACTGAATACTTCCCAGGTTCATGTGGAAGGGAGTAGTCTCCAGTAGAATTAGACATCACACGCTCACCAGTTTCCATAACGGAAACACTTACCTCAAGTGGCTTACCATTAGAATCAATGACTCGCCCTTCTACCACGCCTGGAGATTGATAACTTACAATCCCAGACCGATGTGCTACTAGAACGTTACCAGGCACAACAGGGATACCTGATGTACTGTAATCCGGTAATGAAAACTCTTTTAATATGTTGCCAGAATACACATCGATTGCATAAAAACTTCCGCTCGTGTTTGCGTAGAATAGAATTCCATTCGCGGTAACCGAGCCATTATGAACAGCAGTCCCGACGGAACGATTTGTCCATACTACTTCACCTGTGGCTTTATTAAATCCTCGCAATATTGGTTGCGCTGCTGAGTTCACTATGACAATGTCCTCAAATACAACCGGTGAACCTGCTTGCGTATCTCCTACTCCGGCTACTCGCCAAATCAATTCACCATTATTGCCATTAATGGCATGTAGTGTACCTGCTTGGTTATTAAAGTTTGCGCTAACGACATAAATGTTCCCTTCATGGAAAACAGGTCGTGAGGCAAATCCTTCTTGTGGAACTGTAATGCTCCATCGTTCACTCCCAGTTGAAAGCTCCAGTGCATGAAGCTTTCGGTTATCATACGAACCAATATATAACAGATCTTCTCCTAAGGTTGCACCAAAGAAAGATGAACCACCTAATGATTTTGACCAAATTGTATCACCATTTTCTGCATTTAAAGCAAAAACACTAGGGTTATCTACTAACCCTGACCCTACAAATAAAACACCATCTTTGTAAATAGGAGATTCATAAATGGCTGGTTGTCCGATCCCTTTTGTCCATCGAACTCTACCACTCTGTAAATCTAGTGCATAAATGTTTCCATCTTGTCCACCAGATAGATAAACAACACCGTTTGCAATAGTTGGAGTCGATCGGTTCGTTGCACCTAGTCTTACACTCCAACGTTCAACGCCAGTTGTACGATTTAATGCCGTAATCCAGCCTCGGTCTGTTGTAAATACAATTACATTTTCAGCTACAGATGGAGTAGAAAACAAAATTTGCCCCTTCGCTGAAGAAGAATACTGCCAATTGCTCGTTAAACTTTCTACATCGATTGCATTTGAAGAGACTGCATTCCTGCTATTATTGTTGTTTGCTGTAGCCCAATCTCTCTCTGTGTTTGTCTCATCTTTTTGAATAGCTAGTTCGACTTCTTTATTCTCATTCACGTTGATTGTTTCTGTTCTTCCTTTTATCCCTTCACCGGAAACAACCATTTCATAAGTACCTGCTGGAACAGCCTGAATCGCGAATTCCCCTAACTCATTCGTTCTGACACTAGTTAACGGTGTTCCTTTTACACGAATATAAGCAAATGCAACGCCATGATCCGTTCCTTCTTCTACCACTTTCCCTGTAACAGAATAACGAGAGGAAGCCTGTAGTAGCAAGGAAACTTCTGTTGTTTGTCCTTTGGTAACGGTAACTTCAGCCTCTAGTGTTTTATATCCGAAAGCTTCGAGTTTCACTGTATGTTTTCCCTCACGGATAGAAAGTTGAAATTCTCCATTTGAAGTGCTTACTTGCATGTTTTGACTTGGAACAGAAACTTTCGCTTGAACTTCCGCTCCATCAGAAGTTCGAATGGTTCCGCTTACTCGGCCTGCATAAGCTGCCTGGGTAACCGCTTGGTACACATTTATGATCCCATGCCCATACACATCATTTGGAACATTCCCCATAAACGATTCTGTTCTAGCCGTTTCTTTTAATAACGTTTTTACCTCATCGATTGTTAAATTGGGGTTCGCTTGATAAATGAGAGCAATAGCCCCTGATACATGTGGCGCTGCCATTGATGTTCCGCTAATTGTGTGATATTTTCCTTGTCCTCTAACAGATGGCCAAGCAGAATAGATTTGATGCCCAGGTGCTGAAACATCCGGCTTAATCAAACGTTGTTGATTACCGCTTTCGTCTGCCCAAAAAACTGGTCCACGACTAGAGAAAGAAGCAACTTGGTCGTTTTTATCTGTCGCGCCAATAGCAAATGAATCTGGGAAACTACCAGGTGATCCTATCGTTTGAGAACCAGGTCCTTCGTTTCCTGCAGAAAACAACGGAAAAATTCCCGCAGAAACCCATGCTTGGACATCTTCATAAAACTCTAAATTATACGTATTCGCATTTCCCCACGAGTTATTTACAACATGAGGTGCTTTAGAAGGGTCACCACCAGGGGCAATAAACCATTCAAACGCTCTATGAATAGCTGAAAGTGTCGTAGAACCTCCATCACTAAAAATCTTGGCCGCAATCCATTCCGCTTCTGGAGCGACACCAATTGGTTCTCCTTTACCTCCACCTACTGCCGTACCAGCTACGTGTGTACCGTGCCCGTGCCCATCACCAGGTGTAGCATAGTTATTACCGGACAAGTCTATCCAAGAATATTGATGTTTTCCATCTCTTCCACGGTAATTATGCATTAATGCCTCATGAGAACCATCTACCCCAGTATCCATAATACCAACTACAATTCCTTTTCCTTTTAATCCATAATCTCCCCAAACTTTTGTTGCGTAAATCTTTTCAAGTCCCCACTCAGGTAAACGTGGTTTTGACTCTTCTATTTTAATTTCAGGTAGTTCAATCACTTGATCTAAAGTAATTCGTTCGACATCTTCATGTTGCTGTAACAATTCTAACGCCTCTTGGTCAACTGTTGCTGTAATAGCATTAATAACCCACAAGGATTCCTTCTGTTTTACTTTCCCTTTTTCTTCAAGAGCAGAAAGTGCTTCAGATAAAGCTTTTTGTGAAGCAGCAGCTCTTTGTTGTAATTTACCTTTTACCGTTTTAATTCTGTCTTCCCTTTTTGATTTCTTGCTTACCTCTTTATGCAGTTGCTCTAAATCTTCTTTCTGGTTTAAGCGGATAATAACATCAACTGTTTCTGTTTTTTGCAGTTCCTCTAAAACAGCAGGTTCTACAGTTTCTTTCTCTAATTCCAGATCCATGTCACTACCAAGTGTTGGTGCTTCCCATCCTAATCCAGATAGTAGGCTTGCCAACTCATCGGTAGCTTCTGTATCTTCAAAAGGTGCCGCAAATTCTTTTTCCCTTTCTCTTTCTATATCCAGTTCATTTGTTAGTAACTCCCCTGTCTCCATAAGCTCGTTTGCATACGAAATTTGTGGTAAAAAACTACTAACTAGCAAAAGAAAAATAAAGAAAAGTGAAAACCATTTTCGTTGCTTTTTCCATCTCCTCTGACCCATCTTGCCACCTCCAATTTTTTTATTCGATTTACTAAATACCTCAAGTATTAAGATTATTCCTTTGTTATTTTTGAATATTTTTACTATTTTGTAAATTTTGATTAATTATACCTAATGGCTTTGTCGAAGATGTATTCCAAAGTGCTTAGCTAAAAATGTCGGATGAAAGAACGGAAATTTTTCTCCGTCCGTTTTCAATAAGCAGAGGATTATTTGGAAGTTCGGTTACAATGATGAAAAAAAGAGGTATTCCATTAGTTCAAAGAACTAATGGAATACCTCTAGTTAGACCCTACTTTAAAGAAAACGGTATCCTGTAAAGTAAGGTCAATTTTAATGCGTAATTTTTACACCAGACTATTTAAATGATAGATCTTGAAATTGTTGGGCAGTTAAATGGATTGACTCCTCACCGATAACAATAAAAGTCGGTTGAACGGTAGTTAGGTTACCAGATGAAGCTGACCAGTACTGACCAGAAGCTACAGCCAGGACTTCATGGTTCATATAAACTTCTGACATCTTTCTTATGCTTGGATGGATGACCGTTATTTTTTCTCTTCTTTCATCAGATCCAATTGTTACAAAGGATGTATCCTGTAAGATTTCCTCGACACCAGCATAATAGGTTTTAATTATACCCTCCGTTGGTACCTCAGCAAAGCATGAAGCTAAACTTTCCGCAGGTTTAAAGAAGGCATTCAGTTCTAGTACTTCTTTGGTAAACGTACGGCGAGATCCTTGGTCAATTTCCGCATAAGACGCTAACACAGGTACTTCTGGTAATGTTAATGCAAATTGTCTGAGGACAACATCATTCATCGTTTCGTGATCGGTAATCTTTGTTGTTAAACAAATACCTGACCAGCTGTTTCCGTACTGATCGAGCTTTTGAACCGGTTCAATTAGTGTTTTTTCTTTAAACAAAGTGCGATGGCTTACACTTGAAAACTTGAATTGTAATCCACCACCCCATGGGTTCCACCATGCTTTAGGACCTGCGTTTGGATATTGATGGTCAAATACTTCTTTCCCTTTATACGTTAAGGAATAGATATTCGGATAATAAGAAGATGAAGCTCTAAACGTTAGTACATTATTATCTACTGTCCATATTTGATCATCATTTTTCAACGAAACTTCTCCCAAGCCTTTCACAATTTGACAAGTTTGAATTTCCCCGTGCTGCCCAATAGATGAGTAGTTTCCTGAAATAAATTTAAATCCGGGCGTATCATGGGTAATGCTTACATTCATTTTAGTTACTGCGTCTTCTTTGTGAACCTCTGTAACTATAGTGTCTCCCTCATAATGTAAGGTTAACTTTCCATTTAGGTATGGGGTAAGCAGCGTTTGAAAAGTATAGTCAACTTCTTTCCCTACAGTTGTAACGAAATTATCATTTTCAGACTTCAATGTGTAAGTTGGCGTTTCATGAATCGTTTTTGCTTCCTCCCCAAGTACAAACTCTCGCCACTCTTGCCAGGTAGAAGCTGTATTAAGACCTACTTGAATTGGACCAAATTGAACAGCGCTCATTGGTTCAATTTCGTTTACTGAGTACTCAATTCCAAAACGCCAATCATCTTTGCCTCCAACTGCTTCTTCAGGCCAGCTTATAGCTTTCGTTTCTCCTTTGAAGGACGTAAAGAGCCACCTTTCCGAAATATCTTTATCACGAATATAATCTAGAAATGGTAAGGATGCTTCTCTGTTAGTCATGACTCCATCTTTTTGTGGAATACTTAAACCGTAGAGTTGAAGATTTAAAGGTTGTCGAAGGAATATTTCTTGTTTACTTTCGTTTCCTTCGTTTGTTATGTCGTGGTAGATTTCTACCAACCCATCCCCATAAATTTTGTATGATGTATTTAGTATTAACGGTGCAAATGTATCCGATTGTAAAGAAGTTTTTACTATAAATGCTTCCTGTGCGTCGATGTACTCAACCAAACTCGCTTCCTTCTTTGAGAACTCCTCACTAAACGGTTTGCCTAATTTCGGAGTAAATAATGGGACTGGCTCTTGGTTTGATCTGAGTGATCCAATAGTAACATGATGATTTCTTTTTTCAATTCTGACATAAAAAGAACCAATATAACCATACCAATATTCCTCTGTTTCACCACCAAATCTTGCTCCATAACCCGGGAATGCTAACGCTAATCGACTAGTAAAAGTAAAAGACTCTCCCGTATCGCGCTCGACTTTGACTACTAAATCTCCAGCAAGGAAATCATTCTGTAATAATGTAATAGACAACGGGATTGATACACGTGTATTGCCTTTGTGTTTTGCTTCTACTAAAGACTGGCCCCACTTTACAACCTTATTTTCTGGAAGTTTCACCGTCCACGTTGTATCTTCCTCTAATTGACTCTCTAAATCTAGATGTAATGTACCATTTTCCCCGTAACGCCAATTTGTTTTTATTGAACGTAAGTGGATCTTTCCTGCTTTTTTGGGGAACACCCCCATTTTGACTGGGATTTGGTGGCCATTAATCACGAGGTTTGCCGAAACAACTGGATGCGTTTTCCAAGGACTTGGCTCACTGCTAGGCATTTTCAATCTAACAGGATACTCTCCTCTCCACTCCTCATTGATAACAACTATTTCATTGAAATCGTGATCTATAAGTTCCGAGGAAATCCCCGAGATTGACACCTCAAGCGGTATATGTGTTTTATTGACGACTCGGTAAGAGACACTATGTTCTTTATTCTCTAAGAGTTTAAATGCTGGTAGCTTCATTTCTACTAACATATCATGAGTTTCAATCAGTCGAATTGCCCTTCCAGTTCGTTCAATTTGAATTCGGACAAACTCTTCTCCTGCTTCCCATACATATTCATAAAAGGTATGATCGTTTTCTTTAATACCGTCAGGCTTAACCTCAATTACACGTTGACTCGTTGAATACCAATCATGTTTTTCAAAGAAAGGCTTTAACCATTCAATTTGAAGTACCATCGGGATAAAATTCATTAAATGCGTTGTATTTTCTCTGTCTTCCCAGAAAAAGCCACATTTTTTATATAAAGGTACAGCCTTCGTATTTCCAGCCCACGTAAATAAATCTAATCTAGGCCAATTTAACTCAATTGTTTTTTCAACTGCTTTTAACACAAGTTGCTTCCCTATTTTTAAACCTTGGTAAGCAGGGTGAACATTTAATAATGGTATATACAGCGCCCCTGTATCTTCACGATATTCTGAAAGTCCACAATAGCCAACTACCTCTTCTTCAACTACAGCCAAAAATAAATGAAGATTCGTAGAATTGGCTTCTTTTTCTTTTACCTCTTCTTCTGTCATAACAACGGAATCTCCACCCCAATTTTCACGGCTCTCATTCCACATCTTAGCGATCCCTTTTGCTAGACCTTCATGGTACTCTACAATTTTTACTTGCTCGAAAGTTTCCATAACTTCCTCCTACACTACGTTTTTATGTGTCTAACCTCACTTAATTTAATTACTTGTTCCCATCCATTAATGACTATTTTCATCATCATCTCTCCTTTCAATATTTTTGGTAATATTTACTACCTATTTAATTCTAAAATTATCTGAAATATATGTAAAGATATTTTTCTAAGTAAGAGTGTCTATGGAATTGCTAGAATAATAGGGACCCAGTTGTTATTGTTTCTTCCTAATGCGATAGATTGTCCAGTTTTTCCTTTTATAGTAATCAATAAAGGAGAGCTTGAATGTACAAGCTCTCCCGATTAGAAAGTTGATTGTGATAAATAAAAACAACAAGAGAAAGAACCGTTAAGCACTCAGCTCCTCTCTATGCATAAAACAAGCGACTTTCAATTTGCTTTAATTCATAGAAATAGCCTTTCTTATTCATTAATTGCTCATATGTACCGGCTTCAATGATTTCTCCTGCTTCCATCACAAGGATTTGATCAAATTTCTCTAGTCCATATAAACGATGGCTGACAAAAACCATTGTATCATCGGCATATTCTGTAAAAATCTCATCTATAATTTGTTTTTCAGTAATTGCATCAAGTGAAGAAGTTGGCTCGTCCAATAGCCATAAATGTGAGCCTTTCAACATCGCTCTTGCGAGGGCAAGGCGCTGTTTTTCTCCACCTGAAAGATTTTCTCCTTTTTCTAAGATAAGCGAATCTAGGGACAAATTATCCAAGTACACTTTTGCTAGCACTGTTTTCATTTCCCCGTCTGACGCGCTCTCTTTAGCAATCTGCAAGTTCTCCCTTACAGTTCCATAGAAGTAGTGATTGCTCTGCAAAACAGGATTTACCGCTTTCCAGAGTACTTCTTCATCTAGCTTCGAAAACTGCTGGCCTGCGATCCTAATCTCGCCCTGATAATCGTCATAAAATTTTAATAAAATCCCTAAAAAAGTTGATTTCCCTGAGCCACTAGGGCCAACTAGTGCTGTTTTTGAGCCAGCTGGAATTGTACAATTGACATTCTTTAACGTAGGCCGGCTTGAACCCGGAAATTGATACGACAAGTTCTTTACTTCAATTGAAGGGATAGTATCTGTTTCAATGCTGTTATTACTATCCTTAGAATTCTCCTTTTCATTGACGACTGAAAAAAGCCGACTGGCAGCTGTCTTACTATCAACAAAATGAATCGGAAACACAGCCATTGGAGTTGCTGTTTCAAAGACCGTCAATCCAATTAACACGAGCATCGCTAGAAATACAGGATCAAGCTTCTGTTCGAGTATGAAAATAGCACCTAAACATACTACGAGCCATGTAGTAAACAACGCGACCCATTGTTGAAGTGCTTGGCTCGTCAAAGCCTTTTTACTACTTGCTGCTTGACAAGCTAGATACGAATTTGCAGTTCGCACTAATTGATCTTCCCTTTCTTGAAGCTTTTGATACAGCTTTAAGTCTAGAAAACCTTGCATCAGCTCGGTAGTTTCTGTAGAAAGCCGGCCTCGTACTTCACGGACGATTGTTTTCTTCTGCTTTTGAAGCTGAGCAAAAAAGAAAGGAAGGAGAAAGCCCGTCACAATTAGTCCCGAAAAAAGGACCAAGGTTATTGCGGGTGAAAATAGCAACGTAAATACGAGTGTCACCAAAAATACCGCTACCATCACAACCGGAGGATAGTAGACTCGTAAGAAAAAGTGTTGCAAACTTTCTACATCGCCAACAATCCGAGCAAGTAAATCGCCACTTCTATAGTTATGAAAAATTGTTGCGGCATGCGGCTCAAGTTTATTAAAGAAATAGGTTCGTAATCTACTTAAAATCGTGAACGTCGCCCGATGTGAAAAATAACGTTCAGCATAGCGGCTGAGCGCTCTCATGACACTAAATAGCTTTAAAAATGCAATAGTCATTGTCAGCACATATAACGGGGGAAGCAGAGCCGCCTTCGATATCAGGTAGCCGCTATCTGCAAATAAAGCTACAGAAGAAATCGCTGCTAAAAACCCAAACAAAATCGAAAGCAGGAGATCTCTTTTTTCACTCATGATCAGCTTGATAACCGTTCGAAGCTCCATTACCCGGTAGCCTCCTTCCCATTCCTTTGAATTTCAAACATGTTCCGATAGGTAGCGCAGCTGTTTAAAAGCTTCTGATGTGTACCTGTTGCTATTAAGCGACCTTCTTCTAAAAACAAAAGTTGATCGGCGTGTTGAATTGTGTGAAGTCGGTGGGCAACGGTAATCACCGTTGCTGTTTTGGCTAATTCTTCAAGGGACTGCTGTAATACATGTTCTGTTCGAAGGTCAAGACCTGCTGTCGGTTCATCAAAGAATATAACCGAAGGCTTTTTTACTAAGGCTCTTGCTAAGGCAATTCGTTGCTTCTCTCCCCCTGATAATCCTCTTCCACCTTCACCTACTAATGTCTTTTCCCGATCGTCAAGCGTTTCAATTAACTCTTTCAAACCTGCCTTTTTGATTACACTTTCCCATTCGTCTTTTGATAACTGTCCTTGTTTCATCCCTATAAGAATGTTTTCTTCGATCGTTCCTGAAAACAAAAATGGTTGCTGAGAAATATAGCTAAACTGATCAAACCAACTTTCTTCCTTGTAAGCAAAAAGTGGTCTGTCATTTATCAAAATTTTCCCGCTCTCTGGAGAAAAAAGACCTGCAAGCATGTGAAGGAGCGTTGTTTTTCCCGCACCAGTCTTCCCTACAATGGCAGCATTCGTGAATGGCTCAACTGTGGCATGGACCCCTTCTAGCGAAAAAGAAGTTTCTGAATAACGAAAAGAAACATCCTCAAGTGCTATTTTAGGTGGTATTTTGCTTTCGAGCTCCAACTCTCCCCACTCTACCACCTTACTTCCTTGCTTAAGTTCATCAACAATTTTTTCGGCTGCCCCCATACTGCCACGTCCTGCGTGAAAAGCACTACCTAACTCTTTAAAAGTTGCATAAAATTCTGGAGCAAGTAAGAGCACAAAGAAAGCAGTGAAAAATGTTAGTTGCTGAAAAACAACCAGCCGCAGACCTAATTCTAAGGCAATTAAGGCAATCCCTAGCATGGAAATAAACTCTAGCATCAATGAGGAGACGAAGGCGATTTTTAACACCTCCATCGTTGCCTCGCGATACCGAATACTACTGTCATAGATCTCCTGGTGCTGTTCTTTGGCCTTACCGAAAAACTTTAATGTCACTAAGCCTTGGAGAATATCAAGAAACTTCCCTGAAAAAAGTGTGAGTTTCTCCATCTGCTCTTCTGCTTTCTTTTTTGAAGAACGTCCGATTAAGATCATTAAAAGCGGAATAAAAGGAGCAGTCACGAGAAGTATCGTTGCCGAAATCCAATTGTACCAAAAGACCGTAGCTAGTACGATTAATGGAACAATACTGGTTACGATGCGTTGAGGATAATATGTACTAAAGTAGGGATCGATTTCATCGACACAATCTAAAATGACGCTAACCCTCTTCCCTGCTAGCCCTTCGCGTGAAGCTTGCAATGGGTAGTTTCGATAATATAACAAAAGATTGTTCCGAAATTCTCTTTTTGCTACGACCGCCATATGGAGACCAATTCGGCCAGTTGCATACGTGAGACTAGCCCGAGCCGAAAAGGCTAGTAGAAGTCCAAGCAAAAATGGGATAACCTCAAGTAGCGTTGCAGCTTGTAGAAAAAGGGCATCGACAGTGGACACTATAAAATATGCTTGAGCAACAATAACAATTCCACTAGCAATCGAAGTGAACAAAAGTAGATGCCGAGACTTTTTTTGTTTTTGAACCATTTCTTTCAGCTGCTTCATGACAATTCTCCTGCCCTTGTAAAATACAAATTATTTTTCACTAGACAAATACCGTTTATCTTTAAGAAATAAGCGCCAAAACCATATAAACAACGGCAATAAGATGGCCATTCCAATCGCATAACCAATGGTAAGCGAATAAAACATTGTCAAATTCGTCAAAGCATCATATATGGTTAGATACGGATATACAAGATAAGGCATATGTGCCGAACCGTAAGCCAAACTTGCAAGCGCATATTGACCGATAATTAAGACAAAGGCCACACGTGGCTGACCAATTCGACCTTTTTTCGATGGCCACCAGAGCGCACTATATCCGATTGTGTAAGCAAACATACTCAAGGCAAACAATTCCCACTCACGTGCCATATTCTCAACCATCCACATTGCTTGTGGTATTAATGTTAATGTTGCCGCTACGGCAAAACTCAACATAATTGGCCCAAAGATAATAGCATTTTTTCGGTACACTTCATACGTTTCCATTGAATTCGCTTCACTAGCATAGTCACTTAAAAATAGGGAAGATAAAAACAATTGGCTCGCTAAACCGAAACCTATATGAGCGTATAACGTAGGGCTTGTCAGCAGTTCATTGTATAAGATGTAGTGTCGATCGCCAACAACTTCAAAAAATCCACCGATAATAATTGGCAAGACACTAAGCATCAATGCTGGAATTAATAAGCCAGTTATTCCTGAAACATAACGAAGCAACTTTACATATTTTCTTACCGTATACGAATAGACCATAAAAGCACTTCGGATTGTTAATAGGAATAAGACGAAGCTGACAGGTACAATTAATAATGAACCCATGGCAAAAGCAGCTCCGGGAAAAAAGCCGACAAGAGCGACAACGAACAAAACAAGAAATACATTCGTTACTTCCCAAGATGGTGATAAAAAAAGATTTGCAAAATTGGCTGCTGTCGTATCTTTCTTTTCATAATAATACATCGACCAAAAACCGGTACCAAAATCAACCGCACCACCTAACGCATATAGAAACAAAAACAGCCAAATAATCATGATCCCAATGTATGCTTCATTCAAGTAAATCCCCCCAATCTAGACTGACGTTGTCGTTTCATATTCTTTTGATAAAGGATTGCGCTGAAAATAAAACCTCATGACAAGCCCTGTAAGCACTAACAAGAACAAATATAAACTAATAAATAGAACAAAAATAAACCCTAGATTTCCTGATTGTGTCGCAGCCTCTGCCGTTCGCTGAAATCCAATAATTGTCCACGGCTGTCTGCCAATACAAGCAAAAATCCAGCCTGTTTCCAACCCAATCATCGCAAGCGGCCCACTGATAAGTAGTACAGCTAATAGCCATTGCGGATAAGGTTTCTTTCGAAAAATTAGCCGGTAAGCTATCGCTCCAAATGATACTGCAATTAATAATGACCCTATTCCAACCATAATATTAAAGAGCGTGTGCACAAACAGTGGCGGCCACTCGTCGCGCGGAAACTCATTTAATCCAATCACAACTCCATCAGTTGAACCAGTTGCGAGCCAACTAAGTAGACCTGGGAGTTCCAAACCACCAACAACACGATTTGCTTCTGGATCAGGAATTCCGAAAATTGCTAGCGGAGCATTTGATTGAGTTTCAAACAACCCTTCTGCTGCTGCTAGTTTTACAGGAGTGTTATTGTGCAATCCAACCGCGGAGCTATGACCACTGGTTCCTGTCCATAATGCCGTTGCCGCACCAAAGATCAGGGCAAGCATTAACCCTTTCCGGTAATACCTCTCCTCTTTTTCTTTCAGATTTCCTTTTAACAAACGATATGCCGCTACGGAAACAACGACAAAAGCCGTCGCCATGTAAGCGCTACTTACCACATGCTTAGCGGTATAACTAAAAGCAGGATTTAGGACCGCTTGCCATGGCTGGATATTAACAAATTGTCCATCAACAAAGTCAAAACCCCTAGGTGTATTCATCCAAGCCTGAACATTTGTAATTAATACCGCTGATGCTGTTGCGCCAAGAGCAACGAAAAAGACGCTAATTAACCGCATCGTCTGCGAAAGGCGGTCTGCCGCGTAAACATAAATTGATAAAAATAAAGCCTCAAGAAAAAAAGCAAAGATCTCAATCGCAAATGGTAACGCAATCACTTGTCCAACGACCTCAATGAACCCTGGCCATAATAAAGAGAGCATAACCCCAACAATTGTCCCCGAGGGAATTGCTACACCTAGTAAAATCGCAACCCCCTTTGTCCAACGCTTAGCTAATATTGCATAATCGTTGTCCTTCGTTACTACTCGAAGAACTTCTGCCAGTAAAATTAGAAACGTCAGTCCAACTCCCAAAGTAGCAAAGATAATATGAAATGCTAGAGACGAACCAAAAAGTGTCCTCGCTAATAAAACGTTATCCATTCTAACCTTCCTCTCACACTCATGTTCTAACTTTATTGTCTTTAAAAGAGGTTGAATTATACAAGCTTGTAAAAAAAATGAAATAACGAATGGTCCAACAAGTAAAAAAGGTACAAATAGAAAAAGGCTGAACTCAAAAAGTCTTTTATATAACCTTTTAAGCCCAGCCTGTACCATTGACCGATATTCATTTTTGATCTCATATATCTATGAAATACCTGTACATCTCAACAATTTTACTTTATAGTAGAAATTCAAGTAGGTGATACCATGATTACATTTGATACTAACTATAAACAAATTTTAACCAATGCTTGTCTCCATTGTAGAGATCCATATTTTCTACCAGCAAATCCAACATTCATTCATGCGGGTTGCTGTAGCTATAGTCCTGTTTTAGGTTTATTTGAAATTTATCAGATGATTAAAGATGGAAATAGAGAGTACTTTATAAATACAATCTATAACCACAAAGCAGCTACGATTAAGCCTTACGAAATTATTATTCATGCTAATGTACATCCGCAGTTTGATCAACTTAGCCTTAATCATCTTTCTCACATAGAAAAAGCAGACATTCGCCTTCAATACTCGGTATGCCAGTTCTTTGAACCACAAAAAGGCTGTGGACTTCCTGGGAACTATAAAAATACCACGTGTCGATCATTTATCTGTCTATCAGTTGAAGATCAGTTAGATGAGCAAAGAAAAAGTCAATTAAAGAAATGGAATACACTTATTTATCAAGAAGTGAAAACCTTTGTTAAACAACATCGAAAAGCCTTACAATCATTTGGTATGAACCTGCAAACTGATGTTCAATCGGTATTAAATTACCTTGAGGTTGAAGGTAGTAAAAATTAACTGAAATATGACTGAAATATATAGTTCAAATTTTTGAAGGGAATGATGATCGATTGTACAAGATTGGCGATAAAATTATTGCGCATTTTCAGGACGAGCTAAAAGAAGCTGAAATTGTTAAAACAGAAAAAATTTACCGTGAAACAGATGAACAAGGAGAGTTCGTCGAAAGTGGACTTACCATACTCGAGGAAGCCATTTCATCGATACCACTCCCTTATGAATTTCATGATGATATCTTAATTGTTCATTACCCAGAGAGTAAACTAGAAGAAAATAAAGATGAAAACAAAGTCATCTATCGTTGTAGAGATGCAGCATATACGTTACAAATAGATGATTATCAGATTATCGTAAGTGAAGATCAACTAAATAAGTAAATTACTTTTAGAAGGAATCTGTTAGTAGGATTCCTTTTTTTTGTAAAAAAACAGCCACGATTATGGCTGTCTAACATTTGATATTATGATACCTTTTCTTGTGGCTTTTGGTCTTCTACTTTTGCAATTTTAAACCTCTTCTTTGTATTTTATTTCGTCTAACGAAAAGGTTTTTTATATAACAAGAAAGGAACCCATGTAAATGGATTCCCTTCTTTGTTTATTCTTCTTGTTCTAACTCCTCTAGGTATGAATTAAATTTAGCTTCCACTTCTGGCCACTCATTTTCATCAATCTCATCGTAAAAGAGTGTACCCTCTTCGTCTTCGGTATACGTAAATCCTATAATTTCAGGTTCAGTTTCTTCCCTATTTAATTCCTCGCTTAAGGCAGCTAGTAAATAGTGCTTATCATTTAACTCACAAGTATAAATAACTTCATACTTTTCCTCACTACCTTCATCACCAAAAAGCAACTCTTCACCAATTTCAACAGCCATGTTTATCCCTCCTAATGACAGTAGTATATCCTCTTACTCAATCCAAAAAACAACTTTTACGTTAATTAAATACTAAATTCTTTAAAACTATAGATCGTCTTGAATGGCTGATCGTTTGTTTCAGGCTTTCGTTGGCGATAATTAAACCAAATACTATTCCAGCCAGCCTTAATCGGTGGTACTACATCATTTCTCCATGAGTCCCCTACATAATAACAATGCTCTGGTTTTATTTTAAGAGTACTAGTTACATGAATAAAGATATTCGGATCAGGTTTTGCGATCCCGACTGCATCTGAAACAAAAATTAACTCTTCAGGTATGTACTTATCAAGTTCTAGAGACTTTATCTTTTTCCACTGATGTTCAACTGGACCATTAGTAATCAGTCCAACCATGTAACCATTCTCTCTTAAGGTATGAAAAGCCTCAAGAAAGCCATCAATAACTTGTATATGCCCTTGCCTACTCTCATAGTGTTCTTGAATTTGCAACGCTTGGTGCGACGTTAGCTCATGTCCGAATTCATTGAAGGCAAGAACTAGTCTATTGACCCTTAGTTCTTCTAATGTAATTACATCATTACAATATTGGTTCCAAAGTATATCACTGAACTGTCGAGAACGTTTGAAGATGTCTTCATACTTTAAGTCCTCCGGAAACTCCTCTAGAAATTTAATTGCATCGTTAAATGGTTGCAGTTGATCATAAATAGTATCATCTAGATCAAAAAAAACAGCTCTCTTTATTTCTGTTGTTTGTACCATGAGATTTTCTCCAGTTGTTTTATTTAGTTGCCAAAGGCTACACCTTATAATACCATACTCATTTATTACATTTTAATAGAACAACATTTCAATTCGAGGGCTGTTTTTTTAAACTAACGTAAACAGTATAGGTTGATTGCATAAATAAAGGATATCTTAACTAGGTTAATGAATTTCATAATTCCAAAATCTCGCCACGAAGATACCATATCTAGTTTCGCTAAACTTTTCGCAACTATATATGGTTTTGGGTGGATCGTTTTTGGTAATTATGAAATTCACTCAGGTAAAAAAACTAATTTCTTAAAATAAGAAATAGTAGTTGCTATTTTTAGATTAACCTTATATAATTATCTTGAATTAAGTTATCTTGAATTTAAGATTTATTATTTAAGGGGGATTTTTAAAATGACAAAAACAAAATGGGCACTTGATACAGCACATAGTGGTGTAGAATTTTCAGTAAAACACATGATGATTGCAAACGTAAAAGGAACTTTTAACAACTTTAACGCAGAAATTGATGCTGACCCAAATGATCTAACTACAGGAGATATCTCTTTTAGTATCGATACAGCTAGCATTGATACACGAAATGAGGATCGTGATAACCACTTACGTTCAGCAGATTTCTTTGATGTAGAAAACTACCCTGCATTAACTTTTAAGGCAACTGAAATTGTTAGCAACGGTGATGGTGAATATCAAGTAACTGGTGACCTAACTATCCGTGATACAACTAATAAAGAAACATTTGTTGTAACATACGAAGGATCTGGAAAAGACCCTTGGGGCAATGAGAAAGTCGGCTTTACAGTTAACGGAAAAATCAAACGTAGTGACTATGGTTTAACATGGAATGCAGCATTAGAAACAGGCGGTGTACTTGTTGGAGATCAAATTAAAATTTCATTAGAAATTCAAGCAGCAAAAGCTTAATATTTATAAACGAGGCATCCTTTCTTGGATGCTTTTGTTTTATATGCCTTAATTAAGGTTTTTATTTATATACAGAGAAGAAGAAACACATCCCCTTGGAATGTGTTTTTTCTTTACCTAGCAACGTCCTACTCTCACAGGGGGAAACCCCCAACTTACCATCAGCGCTGAAGAGCTTAACGATCGTGTTCGACATGGGAACGAGTGTGGCCTCTTCGCTATCGTTACTAGATTTATTCAATTGTTAATGGTAGGAGAACTATTATTCTTCAATAATTCACACCTTTACAATAACTTGTTTTCGTAGTTACTTAGATAGTTTGTCTCAACGACAGGATGTTCCTCATAACAAAATACAAAACAAAGTCAACATCCTTTCGAAGTGAAAATTCGACTCAATTATTACACTAGAATACTCAACATCTAAGTAACTTAGTAGGCGACCATTTAACAGATGTAATAAACCTGCCACTAATCAAGTTTAGAGGGATTGGCTTTATTAAATCAATATACCACATCTCACTCGCGAGATAACCACTCTTACAGCCAGAAAGATAGACGAGTTTTTTACTATCTGGTGACCACGTAATTGGAGAAGCATAACAATCTGTAGTAACCCACCCTTGATCATTTTCGCCATGCCTGCCTACTGTTCTTATAGAAGAAGAGTACCCATTCCAAAATCCACTCGTCTGACTATAGGCAATCTTTTTTGAGTCTAATGACCATTCTGGAAAATAACTTCTATCTTGTGAGCTACCTTCTATTTCATAAACCTGTCCTGATAATATATCCATTGAAAAAATGGCTGATGAACTAATCATTACTTTCCTATATATAACAAATTGTCCATCAGGTGAAAGTCGAACATCTGTCAATGTTCCTCCTTCATTAATAGTTAGTTGTTGGATACTTGTTTGATCAATACTTATCCGAAACAACTGACTTGTACCAGTTAATGCAGAGGATTGATAGAGAAGAGTCGTGTCATCCGGAAACCATTGAACATTCGTGGGGCTTCTTTCAATAATCTTATGCATTTTATGTGTTGCAGTGTTATAAATCATTATTTGATTTTGTTTTGTATATGCTAATCTATCACCTTTATAGGACCAGCTTAGGCTGTGTTCCTCCCCTATTACTAATTGGTCGATCCTGATGATTTCTTTAGAGGTAATGTCTACAACATAGAGAAACAGATCCTTACCCACAAAAGCGATCTTAGAACTTTCTTTGCACCAATACGGTACAGTAAAATAGTCTGCTAGCTCGTACGTAAGCCGAACATTCTCTCCATTCAATACGTCTAATACATATATATCAAAACTACCGTAATATCCAGATGTATAAGCAATGAGTTCTGTTTCTTCTATATTTACTCGCATAAAATTTCACTCCTTCCAAATATCTATTAGAAAAAAAGACACCTTCTAACTCGGCGTCTCCTCCTCGATATTACTTTGTTCAAATCTTTTCATCTGAAAATACGCTCCAGATAGCTTTTGCTCAATATAGGTTTGGGGGTCTGTATTTACAATTTCGCCTTTGAGTTGTTCGATGATTGTTTCTCCAAACATACCAGCCACTCGTGCTAGATCATCAATTACATGAAGCAATTGACGAACATCCTCAGATTGCTGCGTTTCATTCCACAAATGCTTCATTGCAGTATTTTGGATTTCTTCAATATCAGAGACAATTTCCTTCACATGCTCAATTTTAAATTTGGCCATTTTCTCCCCTCTTTCCCTACATTCTTATCTAAATAAATATTAGAAAATTCAAACAAATATACTTAATTAATATTTCAATTTGAAAAAAAAGCGATGTAGCTATTGGTAGGTAAGCTACATCGCTTTTGTTATTAATCGATTGTTAAATGATCTAGACCTTGTTGTAAGTCATCCCGAATATCTTCCCAGGATTCTAGTCCTACTGATAAACGAATTAACTGGTCTGTAATTCCCATTGATAACCTTACATCTTCTGGAATAACGGAATGTGTCATTGTTGCTGGATGTTGAACTAGAGTTTCTGCATCCCCTAAGCTAACAGCAATTTTAATCATTTTTAAATGATTTAAGAAATTTTGTACATCTTGTTTTGAGCCGTTTATTTCAAAGGAGAATAGTCCACCACCATATTTCATCTGTTTTTTCATAATTTCATAATCTGGATGACTGGTGTCGCCAGGATAATAGACATCTTTAATTGCTGGATGCTTCTTCATCCACTCTACTAGTTTCATAGTATTTTCACAGTGTCTGTCCATACGAATTGGCAGTGTTTTAAGTCCACGAATTAGTAACCACGCATCAAAAGGAGCTAGAATACCTCCAATATCCTTTTGTGTCGTCATCGCTATTTTGCTCATTAGTTCTTGACTACCAATCGCTAGACCTGCTACGACGTCTCCATGACCGCATATATATTTAGTGGCACTATGAACCACTACGTCACAACCGAGCTGTAACGGTTTTTGTAGATAAGGAGAACAAAACGTATTGTCAACGACAACAGGGATAGAGTATTCTCTAGCAATATTAGTAACCATCTCAATATCAATCATTTTCATGGTTGGATTAATTGGAGTTTCGATATAAATACAAGTTGTTTCTGGTTTAATAAGAGATCTTATTTGTTCGCTAGTTTCCATAAAACAAAAATCATGGGTAATGTTATATTTTTCTTCCATTAGCTTCAATAAGCCATAGGTACATCCGTAAACACCTTGTGACACAAGGACATGATCATTTGTCTTTGTTAGTGAGAGTAACACAGCTGAGATAGCAGCCATTCCGGAACCGAATGCAAGACAAGCTTCTCCTTCTTCTAACTCTGCCATTTTCTCCTGTAAAACGCTCACTGTAGGATTACCTAACCTAGAATAGATATAGCCTTTTTCTTCACCAGCAAAAAATCTTTCACCCTGCTCCGCAGTTTCAAACGTAAACGTTGAAGTTTGATAGATTGGTGCTGATAAGCTTCCTAAATGTTCTTTCGAATCATAACCAGTGTGAATAACCCTCGTTTCAAATTGTTTGTATTTTCTCTCCATTTAATCTCCTCCTCTTTCTCTCACTTTATATATACCATATTCCAGAAAGAAGGAAAATGGAAACGCTTTCTTTTAGTACAATAGTACTAGAAACCTCTCTTTACTCTAGAGAAAATATACAACCTAGTTATTTTTATGCTACAATACTTCTGTTATGTAAATTACTTAGAGGTGACTTAAATGCCTAACGAATTTTTCATGTGGTTTATATTTTTATGGTCAATTTTTATTTTTGTGCTGATCTCTATTGGTGGGTACTTTATGTTCCGTAAATTTTTAAAGAAAATGCCCAAAGAAGATGGTAAATCAATATTGGATTGGCAAGATTACTATATTGAAAAGACGCAACACTTATGGAATCTGGAAGGGAAAGCATTTTTAGAAGAGTTAGTAGAACCTGTTCCGGTTTTATTTCGTGATGTTGCTAGAGACAAAATCAAAGGGAAAATTGGTGAAGTAGCTTTAGAAGATGAAGCTAGTGAAATTACTCGTGATCATATTATTAAAGGCTATTGCTTAGCTACACCAAAACGAGATCATAAATTCCTAGTAAAAAAACTTACCGAAAAAAATATCGACAAATCCACATATCAGCAATATCTATAAGAAAAACCAGTCACCTAGGGAGAGAAACGCAAAGTCTACTCTCCTGGTGACTGGTTTTTCTTTTTATTATTTTTGAGCAGTTACAGGGTCTATAGCTATGTGGTTTAGTTTCTGGTTCTCTGCTAATTTCTTCTGTAACTTTTTAAATCCTAGGAACATTGAAATTCTCCACGGAACAATCATTCCATAAGCAACAATGAAGAACATACCGCTTAAATGCAATGGATCAATATGAAAACCTAAAATGTACTTAAGTACCAGACGGATAACTAACAGACCCAATAAAATAAATAAAAATGATTTTGATTTTTTAAAATAAATATGTTCATCTCTAATTTCAAATTTAGAGGTCTTTACAAGAAAAATAGAGAAAAGTAAACCAACCGCTAGAGCTTCTAGTACTTGGAGAGAACTAATTCTAACTGGTTCATATAAGAACATGAAGAAGCCCGTTGACATGAACATGGGCGGCAAAATAATTTTCTTTATAGTTGCAGGTTTTTTAGCTGCCTTCATACGGATAAAAAAGGCCATAAAGGCCATAAAAATAGCCACTCCAGTCGCTAAATATGTCATATGAACGCTGGACCCCCTTACCAAAACACTAATATTGTTCATTATAACACAAGACCTTATTTAATATTTGTTTAAGATAAGACAAAAGGTTGAATTATTGATTGAATGAAAAGAAAGCCGGCTGCCAAAGATATTGTTAAAACTCCCGGTCTTTGCCTAATGAATAACGAAACGAAAGTAACCAAGAACAAACTATAATACAATAAAAAATATAGGTTAACTGGATGATATAAAACATCGTTATTTATGTAACCAAATTCAAACGGTGTCGCAAGACCATATTCTTTAATAGTAAGATTATGAATAATTAAATATAGATAAATCGCGATAGATAGGAAATCGATAAGTTTGAACGACCACTTTTCCTTAATGAAAAAATACCCAAAATAACTAATCGAACCTAACATTGCTAGTTCTATGGCGTATGGACCGCCAGAATAAATAAGAAGTTTTGACGGTTGAAACAAATAAGAAGGCTGGAAAAGTAACGGGGCTAATTTAAATATTACTAAAAATAGTAACCCACTAGTTTGAAGTACATTTACGATTTTGTGACTACCCTCAGGAAATGCGCGCTTTGTCACAAGCACAAAGAAACAATAGGCTCCCAATACTCCTAGTCCAATGCCCAGGATACGAAAAGAAAGGAAAATAGGTCCCAATTGAATTCCATCCAATTCATTTAACATTATTTACCCACACTCCCCCTTCTACACCTTTTTGAACGGCAGCACGTATTTCGGACTTCGTCATCCCACCAACTTTACGATAGACAATCGTTCCATCTTTATCGATCACAATCGAGGTTGGAATCGGTGGTACTTGATACAATCTTGACACGACCCCTTTATCGTCTACTAAGTTCTCGTATGGTACGTGATATTGTTCTATGAACTCTTTACTCTTATGAAGCGTATCTTGAGTAGCTACATTAATCCCAATAAAGGTAATTTCAGTACCGAATGTATTTGCCACTTCCACTAAATCGGGCATCTCGGCTTTACAAGGTGGACACCATGATGCCCAAAAATTAATGAAGATAGGTTTTCCAAGGAGATCTACATCATAAGTAAGTGTAGTTCCATCAAACGTTTCTAATGTAAATGAAGGAGCTTGATAACCAACTAAAGGAATCGTTGCGATTCTATCATCAAATTTATAAGTAGACTGTTTTTGGCCCATCCACAAGAAAAAAACAACAACAACTACGTTTACAATTATAAGAATTCGTTTGCCGAGCACTCTAACACACCTTTCAGCACCGCGCACTTCCAAACCACACGGGGTATTTTCACATATAAAAAGAAAGAGGTTTTTCAACCTCCTTCTTCTTAGCAGATATTATACGACATCGTATCCAGCTTCTTCAATTTCATTTTTTAAAGCATCTTCTGTAACCTTACCATTCTCGTATTGAACTGTTACATTTTTAGCCGCTAAGTTCACTTCAGCCTTTGCTACTCCATCAAGTTTCGATAAAGCCCCTTCTACTGCAGCCTTACAATGACCACAACTCATACCTTCAACTGAAATAGTTACTTCTACCATTATTTACAACTCCCTAACCTAATTTTTTATTTAATTTTTACGCGTTTTAAACGTAAAGAGTTACTAACTACTGAAACAGAACTAAATGCCATAGCAGCTCCTGCTATCCAAGGTGCAAGCAAACCAGCCGCAGCAATCGGTAAGCCAATTGAATTATAAATAAATGCCCAGAACAAGTTTTGCTTAATATTTCGCATTGTTGCTCTACTTAATTTAATTGCCTCTGGGATAGACCGTAGATCTCCACGCATAAGTGTAATATCTGCAGCTTCCATCGCGACATCTGTACCTGTACCAATCGCCATTCCGATGTCAGCAAGGGCAAGTGCCGGGGCATCATTAATACCATCACCTACCATAATTACCTTTTTGCCTTGATCTTTTAGTTCTTTAATTTTAAATGCTTTTTCATCTGGTAATACTTCCGAAAAAACATGGTCAATATCAACTTGTTTGGCAATTGCTTTTGCTGTACGGTTGTTGTCCCCAGTAAGCATAATGACAGTATAGCCCATCTTCTTTAACTGTTGGACTGCTTCCTTAGAGCTTTCTTTGACTTGGTCAGCAACAGCTATCACGCCCACTAGTTGGCTATCCACGCTTATAAGCATCGCTGTTTTTCCATCAGACTCTAACCTTGTCATTTCAGCTTCTAGACTTTGGAATTCAATATTATTTTCACGTAGCAGTTTCCGAGTACCTATAAAGACTTCCTTACCCTCGTAGACAGCTTTTAAGCCATGACCAGGAATAGCCTCAAAGTTTTCAACATTATTAAGGGGAACTTCCTGTTCTTTAGCTGCTTTTACAATGGCTTGACCAAGAGGATGCTCTGAGCCTTTTTCAATAGACGCCGCTAATTGTAGTAGTTGGTCTTGAGCCCAACCTTCAACCGCAATTACATCTGTTAATTCTGGCTCGCCCTTTGTAATCGTTCCTGTTTTATCTAGAACTACTGTATCTGTTTTGTGAGCTCTTTCTAAATGCTCACCACCCTTATACAAAATACCATTTTCTGCGCCTCGTCCTGTACCAACCATAATTGATGTTGGTGTCGCTAATCCTAGAGCGCAAGGGCAAGCAATGACTAAGACAGCAGTGAAATTAATGAGCGCTTCCTGGAAGCTTGCTCCAAGAATAAAATACCAAATAACAAAGGAAATAACCGCAATTAACACTGCAACCGGAACGAAATAACCGGAAATGATATCAACTAAGCGTTGAATTGGTGCTTTTGAACCTTGGGCTTCTTCAACTACTTTGATGATTTGAGCTAAGGTTGTTTCTTTCCCAACTTTAGTAGCCTTAAACTTAAATGATCCATGCTTATTAATGGTTGCACCGATGACTTCATCGTCGATACTTTTATCAACGGGAATACTTTCACCAGTAAGCATTGACTCATCAATTGTAGTATGACCTTCTACGACGATACCATCAACCGGTATTTTTTCGCCTGGTTTAACAACAACGACATCACCAATTCGAACGTCTTCAATCGCAATTTCGCTTTCAATACCATCACGAATGACGATCGCTTTTTTGGCTTGCAAGCCCATTAGCTTCTTGATTGCTTCTGAAGTGCGGCCTTTTGCTCTAGCTTCTAATAACTTCCCAAGCAATATTAACGTAATAATTACGGCACTTGTCTCGAAAAACAAGTATACTTCACCTTGGAGAGTTAACCATACCGAATAGAAATAGGCGGCCGATGTTCCCATTGCTACTAGAACATCCATGTTTGCACTACCACCTCTAAGAGACTTGTAGGCTCCTTTATAGAACTGTAAACCAGCATAAAATTGAACTGGTGTTGCTAGCACCCATTGTAAATACCCATTCATAAACCAGTGAGGCAACAACATTTGCTCTGGATAGAAATGGTCAACCATCGTTACAAACAATGGTAAAGAGAAAATGAGAGCAATGATAAACATTCGTTTTTGTCTGGCGACTTCTTGATCTTTTGAGGGCTCTTCTTTATTTTCTTTCCTTACCGAAGCTTGAAAGCCTATTTTCTCGATACGCTGAATAATTTCTTCTTCTGAAATTACCCCCTCGACGTATTCAATAGTTCCTCGCTCTAGTGGTAAATTTACAGTAGCTTGATGGACACCTTCTAATTTATTTACAACTTTTTCGATTCTTGCAGAACAAGCTGCACAAGTCATTCCTTTGACATCTAACTCGAGCTTCGCTTTTCTCACTTCAAAGCCTAATTTTTCAATTTTACCTTCAATTTCTTTTAGTGAAGTTTGACTAGAGTCATATCTTATTGCAGCTTTTTCCATTGCTAAATTTACAGAAGCAGAAACACCTTCTTGTTTATTAAGCACTCTTTCTATACGGGAAGAACAAGCCGCACACGTCATACCTCCAATATTCAATTGTACGTTTTTTTCACCCATTTCGATCACCTTTTTTCTATGATTTAGAGAATTGCTGAATAACTTTCATCAATTCTTCGATTGCTTCGTCACCTTCTCCATCGGCAACAGCTTGAGACACACATCCTCTTGTATGATGCTCTAGTAAGGTGTAGCCAACCTTCTTTAACGCTGCTGATACTGCAGATACTTGAACAAGAACATCGACACAATAACGATCTTCCTCAACCATCTTTTGAATTCCTCTTACCTGCCCCTCGACACGTTTCAGACGGTTGATAAGTTGTTGTTTTTCTTCTTCTCTTCGTCTCACTGCAGGGCTCTTTTCTGGATGAAGGGGTATATTTAAAATATCTTTTTCCATGTCATCATCACCTCTTACATATACCATACCCCCACATGGTATTCCGTGTCAACAAAAAAGACACAGCAATTGTGACATCGCCGTGTCTTATTCCTATGGCTGTTTTCGCAAAGTTTGTTGCTTTCGTAAATTTGCTCTTTTCTTACATAATTTATTGGCTGATACCTTCATCTAGGGTATTTTTTCGATTATTTTGGGTAAAAAGCCACAATGTTTACGAAAAGAGCCTTTCCTATTACGCTAATTCAGATGTTGTTACCGATTCAATCTCTTCTGGATCTCCTTGTTGAAGTAGATACATCTTGTGGTATAAACCACCTTGTTTAATTAATTCTTGGTGATTGCCTCTTTCAACGATCTCACCTTGATGTAAAACTAAGATTTGGTCGGCATCTTGTATTGTAGATAGTCGATGTGCAATAGCAATGGTTGTTCTGCCTTGACGCATTTTTTCAAGTGCCTTTTGAATTTCACCTTCAGTTTCCGTATCAACGTTTGCTGTCGCTTCATCAAGAACTAGAATGCTAGGATTTAATGCAATTGTTCTTGCAAAAGACAGTAACTGACGTTGTCCACTTGATAAGGTCGAGCCACGCTCACCAATTTTAGCATCATACCCCCCGGGGAGATTTTCTATAAACGGATGGGCATGAACAAATTGTGCTGCATCAACAATGTTCTGTTTTAATAACTCTTTATTATAAAATCGGATATTATCTTCAATACTACCAACAAATAGAAACGGATCTTGAAGAACGAGGCCCATTTTCTTACGAATTTCCTCATTCTCATACGCATCAATAGATACCCCATCAATCAGAATATCTCCCTGTACTCCTGGATAAAAACGCATCAATAAGTTAATAATTGAACTTTTTCCGCTCCCTGTATGACCTACAAGGGCAACTGTCTCACCCTTCTTTGCGGTGAAGGAAATGTTTTTCAATACTTGATGTTTCCCATCATAAGAAAAACTCACATTTCGGAATTCAACTTCACCCTTCTCAATTTTCGGTGAACCCTGGCCTTTTTTCTCTGGAGAAATTTCATCATGATCTAATAGTCGAAACACACGACTAGCTGAAACAAGCGCTTGTTGAAAAATTGATAAACGCATCATCATCTGGTTTACAGGCTCAAAAAAACGGTCTAAGTAGTTTATGAATGCGTAAAGCACACCAATCTCTACCGGACTATTAAATGATGTAACCCCAAAAAAGCTAAGCACAAGGATCAAAGCCATAATAGAAACAAAATCAACAGCTGGTCTCAGTAATAAGCCATCAAGTTTGATACTTTTTAACCAAGCTTTTTGATGCTCATCATTGATCGTTTCAAACTCTTTTCGTAATCGTTTTTCTTGACGGAAAATTTGGACGACGGTCATACCTTGAATTGACTCATTAATTTTAGCATTTAATTGACTAAGTTTTTCACTCATTTCAGCATAAAACTTCGAGCTTAACCGTCGATACGCTTGCATCAATACTAATAGAATTGGCAAAATGAATAAACAAAAAAGTGCTAATCTAACATTTAAGTAGAACATTGCCACAAATACGCCAATTAGGAAAATAAAATTTTGTACATAGTTTGACAAAACATTAACATAGAGTTCTTTAATTGTTTCAGTGTCATTCGTTATACGCGAAACTAATCCACCCGTTGGGAACTTATCAAAAAACGCTAAACCTAAATTTTGTACTTTTTCAAAAACATCAATTCTAATTTGTTGAATAATTTGCAGCGCTATTTTTTGAAAGAGAAATAATTGGACGTAGGTAATAGCCACACTAGCAAAGTGTAAGGCTAGGTACCCCGCTCCTAACCAAAATAAAGGTTGGAAATCAAAGATTCTCGGCGTTAAATAATCATCAATAAATATCTTTACTAAAATTGGACCTAAGATTTGAGCACCAGTCCCAAGCAATAGCAAAACAAAGGCGAATGTCAGCCAACGTAAATGTGGTTTCGTATACCCCAGTAGCCTTTTAAAAACAGTTTTCTGATTCATAGGCTCAAATAATAATGATTGTTTATTTTTTTCACTCATCGTTTGAGCCTCCTTGCTCTACTAATGTTTCTAGCTTTTGTTTTTCGTACATTTCCTTATACCACCCGTCAACAGCCATTAACTCCTCATGAGTTCCTCTTTGAATGATTTCTCCGCCTTCTAACACGATAATAACATTTGCATGTTTGATCGCACTTAAGCGGTGGGCCGTAATCATTGTCGTCTTACCGTGACGTAACTCTCGTAATGCATCTAGAATCGCTTCTTCTGTTTTTGCATCTACTGCTGATAAGCTATCATCTAAAATTAGCACTTCTGGATTCGCGATAAGTGCCCTTGCAATCGAGATTCTTTGTTTTTGTCCACCAGAAAGGGTAACCCCACGTTCCCCAACGATCGTTTCATAACCATCAGGAAGTTGAACAATATCATGGTGAATAGAAGCCAACTTCGCCGCTTCAATAATATCTGACATAGATGCATTAGGTTTTGCAAAGGCGATATTATCGGCTATCGTTGCGGAAAAGAGAAAATGATCTTGAGGCACATACCCTATTGATTTACGCAGCGCATCTAGTGAATAATCTTTAATATCTCGTTTTGAGAAATAGATACCTCCATCTGCAATGTCAAATTGTCGCATGAACAATTTCATCAAAGTAGTTTTCCCACTACCAGTACGACCTACAACACCAAGGGTTTCACCTTTTACTAAGCTAAAATCAACATTTTTGAGAACAGTCTCTTTATCCGAATATGCAAAACTATTAATTTTATATTGAATATCACCTACAGGTTGTTGTTCAAGTGGCTCGTTTACATCTGTAATATCAGCATTAACACTTAATAATGAAGATACGCGATTATATGAGGCACGACCTCTTTCGACAATATTAAAGAGCCAGCCAAAAGCAAGCATTGGCCATATTAATAGACCTAGGTAAATCGTAAAGCTCGTTAACTCTCCTATGGATAAATCGCCTGCAACTACGTACTTCGCTCCGAAAAAGATGGCTAAGAAATATGATATAGAAACAACTAGGGAAATCGTCGGATCAAATAAAGCATCCACTCTTGCAACTGAAATATTTTTGTTTACTACATCCTCTGATTTTCTTCTGAATGACTCAACATCATCACTCTCATAGCCAAACGTCTTAATTACACGAATTCCAGACATACTCTCTTGAACTTTATCATTCAACCCTGAAAAAGCAGCCTGCGCTTTACCAAATCGCTCATGAAGCAATGATCCATAATAACTTGTAGCAATTGCCATAATCGGCATTGGAATTAATGCAATTAGAGTTAGTTTCCAACTGATTGTTGCTGCCATGGTAATAATAACAAAACTCCCCATTAATAAAGAGTCTACTAGTGTTAAAACACCAACCCCAGCTGTTTGCTCGATTGCCCTTATGTCATTTGTCGAATGTGCCATAAGGTCTCCTGTTCGTCTTTTGTGATAAAAGTTTGGTGACATTTTTGTAAAATGCTCGTAAAGCTGATTACGAAGCTTCCTAGCTAGACGAATAGAAGCACCAAATATCATAATGCGCCAAAAATAACGAAAAATATAAACAGCTACTGCAACTCCTACTAAGACTCCACCCCAAGTAAATAATATCGAAGACGTCAAGGTATTACCTTCAATATGGTCTACAATGACTCCAACAATGTAAGGGGGGATTAGTGAAAGGAAGGAAACAAATGCCAGCATGAGAATACCCCAGATATACTTCCTTTTCTCCTCCTTAAAGAACCACATTAAATCTAAAAAGACTTTCATATTTCTCTCCTCGTGTTCATTAATTTTATTTTTCACATAGAACATCCTAATTTTATCAGACAATTGTAAATGTTAGAAGTAGAAAAATTTCTATAATCGAAATAACCCGAGAATTGTCGTGGTAGACAACTTGCTCAAGTTCTTTTCTTTAAGTGCTAAAAAAAGAATGGTTTTAAACCATCCTTCGGAAGCAATCAATTTGCTTATCGGCTATCACTTGTTTTACTTTAGCTACTGCATCATAGATATCGGTAAAATTCACATGGACAATTTCTTGATGCTCCTGCCGCATCGAATGATCATACCTTGGGTCATAGTAGTGGGTAAGTAACATTACAAAGGCTTTTTCATAATCACGTTTTAAGAGTAGGTCGTGGATTTCATTACCGACATGTTTTTGCATTCGCTTCTTAATAATTAAAAACGCCTCAATAATTCTATTTTGATTGTTATTTGGTTGATAAGTTTCTAATAAATGTTGTACACGTTCCATAAACGGATATTCTAATTCGATACGAACTCCTTTTCTCTTTCCAGCCATAATAAAATCAGGAACAACGATATTACCAATTCGCTTACTTTCAGATTCAATTAGCAAATAAGGACTGTGGTAATAACGATCTAACTCACCAACCAAAAGTAATTCAAATTCTTTTTGACTTCTACTTTTTAAGCCAATTCCACCGAAGGCAGAACCCCGATGACTAGCTAAATCTTCAAGGTCAATTACTGGATACCCTTCAAGTTTCAAACGCCGTAACACATCCGTTTTCTTTGTTCCAGTGTTTCCAGATAAAACATAATAGAATTTCAGTCTTTCTGCATGCGTTTGTAACCTTGTCGTGATATTTTCCCGGTAAGCCCTTATACCTCCATCCAACTGTAAGCAGTCTATACCTAGCATATTTAAAGTCGAAACAACGCTATTACTTCGCATTCCACCTCTTGCACAAACTATCACAATTCTTTTTGTTGAGTATGAAGACCTAAGATTTAAGATTAAATCAAAAATTCCTTGAATTTTCTTTGAAAAAAAGTCTAGACCTAATCGAATTGCTTCTTCTTTCCCCATCTGCTTATAAACTGTCCCTACTTTTGAACGTTCATCATTATCAAAAATTGGTAGATTAATTGAAGAAGGCATAGAAAATTCCTGATACTCTCCAGGTGAGCGTACATCTACTGTTACATATTTATTAGGATCCCAAGATAAAACATCAACTTTTGGAATTTGAAATTGATTATCATACATGTTCATCATCCTATACCCTATGGATTTCATTAATACGAAAAAACACCCCATTACGGAGTGCTTGTCCTATATTATTTCATTTGATTGTTCATTGCTTTCATCATTTGTGTGATTTTCTTTTGAGATGGGTTCATACCCATTTGCATCATCATCACGCGTAACATCTTTTCATTAATAGGTGGGTTTTTCTTAAGATAGTTCATCATTGTTTTGCGGGCAATAAAAAAGCCAATCGCAACACCGGCAATTAAAGAAAGCACGCCGATTAAAATATTAATCCACATTCTCTATTTCCTCCTTATAGTTATGTCTATTGAATAGACATTCATACATATACGTCCAATTCATTATAACCTAATAAATTATTGAATAAAAGTATTTATTATCTATGGTCTTAAATATAATTCACCTGTTTTACTGGATTTAACCAACCGTAGTTACGGTTTTCAAAGTCCATAGCAAAGAATGCAGGATTAATTTGACGTAATACTTCAAAAAAGACTGTTTCCGCTTGGTAACTACCACTAGCTGAAATTGTCAACATATTTCCATGATCCTTTAAAACAGCCTTACTCTCCAATGCCTTAATGTCTATGTAATAATGTTCTTTTAGTACGTAAAAATCATTACGTATCCTTAAAGCTTTATCGAGATTTTTTTTAATTTGAAGTGTCGGTATTGTACCACTTATATAATTAATTTGCTTTTGAGCAATTGTTCTTAGGTCTTTTTTTGCAGTTTCACCTTCAACAAAAAGTTGATATATCAGCCACTCTTTACCAAAATAGTTAGAAGCAATTTCAGGCTTCAATAAATAAATGTAATAATGCCTCATTTATTATTCCCCCAATCATTTCGTTTGATCACATGTATTACAAAGGTATTATCCTTACTATAAAGCATGTCCAAAGAAATGATTGTCACATAACGGAGAAATTGCCCACTACTTTTGTCGTTTAAAGGAACTCTCTCGAAGTAGGATTGAGGCTGACCAAATAAATTCAGTCAGCCCCTAATAACATTATTTTGCTAATGTTTCTTTAAGTTTTGCAATAACATTCGCAACAGTGAAACCATACTCTTCCATGATTTTCTCTCCAGGAGCTGAAGCACCAAATTGGTCAATTGCAATTACTGCTCCTTTATCTCCTACATATTTATGCCATCCTAATGATGAGCCCATCTCAATACCTACACGAGCTTTCACATCCTGTGGGATTACCGAGTTTTTATACTCAGCTGATTGTTTTTCAAAGCGATCCCAACTAGGCATACTTACAACTGAAACGAAGATATTTTCTGTTTCTAGTTGTTTTTGTGCTTCTACAGCTAACTGTACTTCTGAACCAGATGCAAGTAACACACCTTGGATTGTACCCTTTGCTGGTGAAATAACATAAGCACCTTTTTTCACGCCTTCATAGGACAACTCTTTTGTTACTTCTTGAGTCATTAAGTCTTGACGAGATAGAACAAGGGCTGTTGGCTGGTCTTTACTCTCTACCGCAAGTTTCCATGCAGCAACTGTTTCATTGCTATCAGCTGGTCTGATGATAGAAATGCCCGGCATTGCACGAAGCGCAGCTAATTGCTCAACTGGTTCATGCGTTGGGCCGTCTTCACCCACAGCAATACTGTCATGTGTAAATACATAAGTTACCGGTAACTTCATTAACGCTGCTAACCGAATTGCTGCACGTAAGTAATCTGAGAATACAAAGAAGGTTGCACCAAACACTTTTACCCCGCCGTGAAGAGCCATTCCATTTAATGCAGATCCCATTGCGAATTCCCTTACGCCAAACCAAATATTTCGGCCGCTATAATTTTCTCTTGTAAAGTCACCTTCACCTTTAAGCATTGTTTTATTGGAAGAAGCTAAGTCAGCAGAACCGCCAAAGATTTGGTTAACGTTCTTTGCCAATGCGTTTAATGCTTCCCCTGATGAAGAACGTGTAGCTACATTATCTTTCCCGCCTTCATATACCGGTAAATTCTCATCCCATCCTTGAGGAAGGTCTCCGTTAATAGCTTGCTTTAATTCAGTAGCTAGTTCCGGATACTTTTCTTCATATTGGCGCATAAGTTCGTTCCACTCGAATTCTTTTGCTATACCTGCCTCTTTTACAGCAGCAAAAAGCTCTGTTACTTCCTCTGGTACATGGAACTCATTCTCATATGTCCACTTATATGTTTCTTTCGTAAGTTTTACTTCATCTTTACCAAGTGGAGCACCGTGAGAAGCAGACTTTCCACCTTTGTTAGGAGAGCCATAACCAATTGTAGTCTTTACTTCAATTAATGTTGGACGGTCATCTTGCTTCGCAAGTTCAATAGCTTTATTTATTTCAGTAATATCATTTCCTTGCTCAACACGGATGACTTGCCAGCCATATGCCTTATATCGATCTTCAACACTTTCACTAAATGAACGATTTAATTCGCCATCAAGTGAAATATCGTTTGAATCATATAGCACAACTAAACGACCTAGCTTTAGATGTCCTGCAAGAGAAGCAGCTTCCGCAGACACACCTTCCATTAAATCACCATCACCACAAATAGAATATGTATAATGATCAACCACTGGTAAATCTTCTTTATTATATTTTGCAGCTAAATGTCTTTCAGCCATTGCCATCCCAACAGCCATTGCCACCCCTTGTCCTAGAGGACCAGTTGTCGCATCTACACCTGGAGTATGACCATACTCAGGATGTCCAGGAGTTCTACTCCCCCATTGGCGAAAGCTTTGTAAATCTTCTAGAGTAAGGTCGTACCCAGAAAGATGTAATAAACTATACAAAAGCATTGAACCGTGTCCTGCTGATAAAACAAAACGGTCTCTATTAAACCAATTAGGATTACTAGGGTTATGATTCATATACTTGGCAAAAAGTGCATAAGCCATCGGAGCAGCACCCATAGGCATCCCTGGGTGACCAGAGTTTGCTTTTTCAATAGAGTCAATTGATAATGTACGTATCGTATTAATTGCTAATTCATCAACGTGAACCGTCATAATAAGATCTTCCTTTCTCTTCCTCATTTAACATTATTCGTTTTTCATCATATACCTCTTTTATAAAATTAACAAGGATATCTATGGTAAAAACGGTGAATTTTTGTCGACTATTTACTAATGAGTTAATTTACGATCAATTGTTTGTTTACTTTCTTTTAATTTATCCGGTGTTACATCATTACCTTCCTCATCAACTACTTTAATTGAATGTAATTGACTGCTAAATGAAGATCGAAACGTTTGAATGTATTCCTGTCGCAGTTGCTGCTGTTCTTGCTTTTCTTCCATTGTAATACTTCCTGCTTTTGCTTTTTTTGAAAGCTCGTTAATCCGCTTTATTTTTTCACTTGATAACATTTTACTAATCCTCCATCTATTGTTTAGACCTATAGTAAAATTTACAGTAACAAACCAACGTTTTCAACCTTTCTGATTAGTTTGTTCGTAAGTTCCATCGAATATTATATTTTTAAGAAAGAAAAAAAGCCTTAAGAGATTAATCTAAGACTTTATATGTGATTCTTTATTTTGGCGAGACCTTTGTATCCTCAGCGTTTATATATTCCTGGTAGCGACGATGAACAGTAGCTTTCGAAACGTCATACCCAAAGCCCCTTAGAGTAGCTGCAATTTCTCTAAATGTCAGTTTCATCGTTTTTAAGCGAATAATCTCCTCCAATGGAATTTCTTTCTTTAAACGGCCTCCTACATGTACATCACCTAGGTTTTCACTGGGATTATAGCCATTTTCAATCGCCTTCTTCATTCCACGTTTAATTTTAATATTGTGAAGCTTTCTTTGATATTCTTCTACAATACTAACAATATTAAGAACTAAAGTATCAGTTTCTGACAGTTTCAACTCACCTTTATCATTGATTGTTCGAATTTTAACTTGATACTTTACTAACTGATGAACGAGGGCTATCTTTGTATTTCCCCTCCCTAATCTGGTGTCATCCTGAATTAGTAATACCTCTGCTTTTTTATCCTTAAAATCCTCTAACAATTCAAAGATGCCTTCTCTCTCTATTTCGTAACCACTAGCTTTTTCCTCTATTACTTTATAGATAGGAAAGCCATTTTCTTCAGCTAAATGGATCAATTCTTCCTTCTGTCTAGATAAAGAAGAAGATTGTGCTTCTTTATTAGTACTTACTCGACAATAAATAATCGCCTTCATTTCTAACGAATTCCTCCTTTCTTTTTAACTGAGGAACAAGAAGAATTTGACCAGGATAGATATGATCACTCGTAAGATTGTTTTCTCTCTTTAATATAGTTATGTAGGAAAGGATAGACATTCCTTCTGTATGTTTACTTGCTATAGACCAAAGTGTGTCACCAGATAAGACTTCCACTTCTATTAATTCTTCAAATTCAGGCTGTGCAGAAACACTCACAGACATTAAAAGATAGATGATTAACACTACAAATATAGCCACATAGCTTATATCTTGAAATGAAATTTTTTGAATTTTAAACATTATAAACACTCACTTCCATAAATAAGAATATTTGTTCTCTATTATAATAAAACAGAACACTCGTTCTAGTCAATAGTTTTTAGAACTTATGTTTGCATATTTGAAGAGAGTACAGTATAATTTATGGTAAAGATAAGATAAAATGGGGTGCTACATAATGAATAAGGTATCGAAGCGTCAGCAAGAAATACTAGATTACATAAAAGATGAAGTTCGCAAAAAGGGATATCCACCATCGGTGCGAGAAATTGGTGAAGCAGTAGGATTAGCATCTAGCTCCACTGTTCACGGACACTTATCTCGACTCGAGAAAAAGGGGTTTATTCGAAGAGACCCCACAAAACCAAGAGCAATTGAGATATTAGATTTAAAATTAGATGAATTTGAACCTACTTCTCCGAATACTACCTATGCTCCGATTATCGGTAAAGTTACTGCCGGTGAGCCTATAACTGCCTACGAAAATATAGAAGATTATCTGCCACTTCCAGAGAAATTCGTTGGCGATGACAAAGTGTTCGTCCTTGTCATTCAAGGTGATAGTATGATTGAAGCCGGTATCTTTGATAAAGATATGGTTATCGTAAGACAGCAACAAACTGCCAACAATGGTGATATCGTTGTAGCTATGACAGAAGAAGATGAGGCGACGGTTAAACGCTTTTTCAAAGAGAAAGACTTTATTAGACTTCAGCCTGAGAATTCTTCAATGGAACCTATTATTCTACAAAACTGCGCAATCTTAGGAAAAGTTATTGGTGTTTTTCGTTCAGTACATTAAATACGGTACCTTCATTATTAATAGCAGAAGAATCAACTTAGGTTGGTTCTTTTTTAGTGTACATGGAAAAAAGCACTTGCCCCTAAAGGCAAATGCTCGTGACTTATCAACCACTATTAATATATCCAAATAGATATCATTTCATACTAATAAGTTAGCTTAAGTATAATATTAGTACATTCTTTTATAACTATAGTTAAGTTAATTTTAAGATGGAAAATACCATTCACTTGGGATATTACAATACTTAAAAATGCCACCAGTGACTAACCCCTTTTGTTGTACCAGCTATCTTTTATTCATGACTTCTAAATAACTAATTTCATTCTTTGCTTCTAATGAAACATTCTGATGATAGTAAGTAACTAGTGACGGATAAATTTCAAGAAAAACCTCATGTAAAATAGGGTCAAACTGTGTATTCATAGCCTCGATAATGATATCCTTGGCTTCTTCTAATGTAAAAGCATTTCTATAGGATCGAGTAGTAGTAATTGCATCAAAGGTATCGGCAAGTGCAATAATTCTTGAATGTAACGGAATGTCATCTTGACTAATCCCCCTTGGATAGCCTTTTCCATCGTACCTTTCATGGTGATACAATATATCACTGACAATTTCGTTTGGATATTCTAGTTCTTTTGCTAAATTAGCACCGAATTCAGAGTGTTTTTGAATCGTTTTATACTCTTCCAAAGTAAGCTTTCCATTTTTCGTTAGTATATCATTAGGAATATATACTTTTCCGATATCATGAATAAGAGAACTAATTCGCAATAAATCTAAATCTACTTTATAGCCTTTTTTCTTCATGTTACTACCAATAATCATTGCGTAATCAGATACACGAATTGAATGACCTCGTGTATACATATCTTTTGTTTCGATTGCTAATATAAGGGTTTTCACTGTCTTATCAAACATGTACGCTTGCTTAGAACTATCTACAATCATATTTACAAAAACACCGAGAACGACAATATAACAAATAATGTACGAAAGCTCAGTGACGATTTCAAATAAAAAACGTTGATCATAATAGCCAGCCATAGAATTTAAACTAAAGTGGATCAAAATTGAAGCAACACTGGTTCCATAAAAAACGTTACGATTTTTAAATAGCGTAGCAAATAACGGTAAGAAAATAACTGCAATCTGGTTAGCGAAAGGAGTAAACCATGTCAGAGCAACAATCACTACGCACATATTTATAAAGAGGAGATACCTTTGTATCATCGGTGAAAATTTGCGATAGATGAGAGTGAATGGTAAATACCCAAGTAACATAATACTTAGTAACTGATAATAAATGATATCAAAAGAGCCAACCCAAATGGTATATATGGCTGTTAAACTAATGGAACTTCCGATACAAATCATCCATAGCTTCTTTATAAACAGATTTATGTCTAGACTCATTGATGTTCACCTACATTTCACAAGGATAGTTATTTCGGGATAAAAAAAGACGAACCGAAAAAATGTTTGGTTCATCTCTTTTCTCTTTCGAAAGATGTTTTTCTACTTCCCCATAACTTCATCTATCAAAATTATAATGCAAAATGTGACAAACTTCTATATATTTTGACAAAAACTCCATATATTTTATAGTTATGCCCTCTATGAATATTAGCTATCTGATAGGCTCCCAATCAGTTGTTTCGCAATCTCTTGTCCATTTTCAATGCAATCAGGAATTCCCACACCATAATACGAGCATCCTGCTAATAGAACACCTGGATAATTTTCCTTAAAGTCACTCTCTAAAGTTCCAACAACCTTAGGATGTACAATTTCATAGTTTGGCATATTTTCGACCCAATCAGTTATTTCGTATGTAACTGGTTTAGCAGTAATTCCTAGACTTTTTTGTATATCATTAAGCGCTATGGTCAGTTGGTCTGTCACGTCCATCTGCTTTAATGTTTGAAAAGTAGGATGGCTACTTTTATAAAACAGACGCACTAGTAAATTACCACTTTCAGAAGTATGTAGCCATTTACGACTCGTCCATGTACAAGCATTGCATGATAACTCATCTGTATTAATAGTAATAAAACCGGTACCATCCGCTGGCAATACACTATCTGGAACATCAAACCCTAGATAGATACTAATTAACGAACTGTTTTTCAATTTAGAAAAATCTTCTTTAATTTTTTCATCGGAAAATAATGCTTGCGCTGACGCATGTGGGATACTTAAAATTATAGAGTCAACCTCTAACATTTCTCCATTTACTAAATGAGCGCAATAACGTTCATTATTTTTAGTTATATTAGTTATCCGTTGATTTTTTAGAATTTCTACCTCTTGCAAGTGGCTCTCGTATGCGTCAATGATTGAATCCATCCCATTTTTAAAAGAAAAGAACTTTTTACCACTTCCACTTTGGAATTTTTCCTTATTTGCTTCAAAACCTCTTATGATACTTCCGTATTGCTCTTTATAGTCGATGAGGTAAGGGAGCGTGGAGGAAATTGTTAATTCTTTAATATCTCCAGAATACACACCCGACAATACAGGCCCAATTTGTTTCTCAACCATTTCCTTACCAAGAAAATATTCGAGAAAGTCACCTATCGAATCATTTTTTGTAAAAGTCTCGTTCCTCAAATAAAGATCTTTTAACGCATCAACTTTCCCCTCAGGTGATACAAGTGACGTCTTAGCTAAGGACTCAACACTAGTAGGTATACCGAAGATCGTATCGGCAGGTATTGCTTTCAACGTTCCATCTCCATATAGAAACGACCGACCAGTTGCGTTGTAAACAATTTCATTTTCTAGACCAAGCTCTTTAATCACAGACATATTTAAACCTTTTCTGGCAACAATGGAATCTGCACCTGTTTCCATAACATATCCATTATTTCTGATTGTTTTTATCTTACCCCCAAGCTTTTCTCCCGCCTCAACTAGGATTAAACGAGTATCTGATTGCTTTTCTCGTTTCCACTTTTGTAGCTCATACACAGCAGACAAACCTGTAATTCCACCGCCCACAACTAAAATTGTTTTCATGTTTACACCTCTACTCTAATCAATAAATTTAGTTATTATCATATCACATGTTTCTAAAAAAAGGAGACCACTCCAATTTCCTGAGTTAAAATAAGAAAAGCGCAAGGCGCCCGCCTATCGGCGACAAGCAAATGTTCTGACCGAAAAAAGTGCGCTCTTTCACTTTTTTTCGGTCAGGTTATTTGACCTCGAGCCAAGAACATCCTCGAATTAACTCCGTCGCCCCTTTGCGACGAGTAATCGCAGGAGCAGATGGCGCCTGGAGCTAAACAATATTTAAGTCGAAATTATATACTTTCCTATAATGTAAAAGAAACCAGCCCCATTAATAGGGACTGGCCTCTTTTATTAAAATATCTTAGTAGTTAGTAATATATTGCTCGCGCTCCCAAGGGTGAACTTGTGTGCGGAACATATCCCACTCAATCTCTTTAGCTTCACAGAAGTGCTCTAATGCATGCTCTCCAAGCGCGCTTGTGATAATTTCATTAGCTCTCAATTTCTCTAAAGCTTCTTTAAGTGTTGCAGGAAGATCATTGATACCTGCTTCTAGACGCTCTTCTTTGTTCATCACATAGATATTACGATCTGTTGATGGAGGAGGAGTAAGCTTATTCTTAATTCCATCTAAACCAGCTGCAAGCATAGCAGCCATTGCTAAATAAGGATTTGCTGCTGGATCTGGACTACGTACTTCAATACGAGTACTTAAGCCACGTGATGCCGGGATACGAATTAGCGGACTGCGGTTACGCATAGACCAAGCAACATAACAAGGAGCTTCATAGCCAGGAACTAATCGCTTATAAGAGTTTACTGTTGGGTTCGTGATTGCTGTAAAGCCTTCAGCATGCTTGATAATACCTGCTAAAAATTGCATTGCTGTTTCACTTAAACCAGTATCAGTTGATGGATCAAAGAATACGTTCTCGTTCCCTTTAAATAATGACATATTGCAGTGCATACCAGATCCATTAACACCAAATAAAGGTTTTGGCATGAACGTAGCATGTAATCCATGTTTTCTCGCAATTGTTTTAACAACTAGTTTGAATGTTTGAATATTGTCACAAGTTGTTACTGCATCTGCATATTTAAAGTCAATCTCATGTTGTCCAGGAGCTACTTCATGGTGAGAAGCTTCAATTTCAAAGCCCATATCTTCTAATTCTAATACGATATCACGACGGCAGTTTTCTCCTAAATCAGTTGGGGCTAAGTCAAAATATCCACCTTTATCGTTTAATTCCATTGTTGGCTCGCCTTTTTCGTCAACTTTGAATAAGAAAAACTCTGGCTCTGGCCCAATGTTAAATGATGTAAAGCCCATTACTTTTGCTTCTTCTAATACTCGTTTTAATACTCCACGAGGGTCACCTGCAAATGGTACACCAGTTGGATCATAAATATCACAAATTAAACGAGCTACTTTTCCTTTTTCACTAGTCCAAGGGAATACTACCCATGTATCTAGGTCTGGATATAAATACATATCTGACTCTTCAATACGAACGAAACCTTCAATTGAAGAACCGTCAAACATCATCTTATTATCTAATACTTTTTCTAATTGACTTACAGGAACTTCTACGTTTTTAATAATGCCTAGTAAATCAGTAAATTGTAAGCGAAGAAATCTAACGTTCTCCTCTTTTGCCAGTCTAAAAATGTCTTCTGCTGAGTATTTTGTTCCCATAATTCAATTCTCCTCCTAAATGATAAAAAAGTTTTTTTATTATCTAACCATCTAAGCAAAACAACGTTTTACCAAAATGATGATTTTACAAATTTTAATGAAAGAATCTTGATAACTCTCCTTGAATAAGGGAGGCTTTGCCAAATCGGCCCGCCATCATTAGTTCACTTTTCAGATAACTTCTTAGTTGTTGATCCGTTAGTTCTTTTTGAACCTTAGGATTTCTTTCTAAGATGTTAGTAGCTTCTTGGTTTGATTGCTGTTTCATGAGAAACACTTGCTTAATACCAGAAATGTTAATCCCTTGATCTATCAGCTCTTTTATTTCTAATAACCTATCAACATCATTAAAGGAAAATAAGCGTTGATTTCCACTTGTTCGGGAAGGATGTACTAGATCATGTTCTTCATAATACCGTATTTGCCTTGCTGTTAATTCAGTTAACTTTTTTACGATACCAATTGGGAACAATGGCATGTTCCTTCTAATGTGATCTCCCATTTGCCTCCCCCTTTAACTTGTTACTATTAGGTTACAACACGACAGGAAAGCTGTCAATACATGTGAGCTAAGTTAACATGAAAACCATGTCAGATTTTCTTACATAGTTATTTTCCCTTACCAATGCTCTTTCTATACAAAAAAAATCACTCTATTTAAGAATTATAGAGTGACGTCCATTCTAGATTTTTAGTAACTGATTTTTCATCAAGTGATCGATTGCTGTTAATATCCCTATTTTTACATGCCCATAAGTTAAGCCACCTTGTACATAAGCCACATAAGGTGGTCTAAGCGGTCCGTCTGCAGAGAATTCAATACTTGCCCCTTGAATAAAGGTTCCTGCAGCCATGATTACTTCATCTTCGTAACCAGGCATTGAACTCGGATACGGAGTAACATGAGCATTTACAGCCGCTGCTTGTTGGATCCCCTGACAGAATGTAATCATTTTGTCTGCATGATCAAATTGTACAGATTGAATTAAGTCAGTGCGTGGTGCATCCCACTTCGGATTTGTAGAAAATTGAAGTTTTTCAAGAAAAGCAGCTGTAAAAACAGCTCCTTTTAATGCTTGTCCAACAATATGAGGAGCAAAGAAAAAACCTTGATACATCTCCTGCAAGCTATATAATGAAGCACCGCCTTCTTTTCCTATGCCTGGTGCTGCTAAACGGTAGGAAGCTAAATCAACCAACTTTTCCTTACCAACGATATAACCACCGGTTTTAACAATCCCACCGCCTGGATTTTTTATTAGCGAACCCGCAATCAGGTCAGCACCAACATGACAAGGCTCCATTGTCTCCACAAACTCACCATAACAATTATCTACAAAGACGATGACGTCCCCTTTAATCTCCTTAACAAAAGAAATCATCTCTTTTATTTCACTAATCGTATAAGACGGGCGATTAGCATACCCCTTTGATCTTTGGATGCCGATTACTTTTGTATTTGATTTCATTTTTCTAGCAACTTCTTCAAAGTCCACTCGACCATCATTCGTCAGTTCAACACAATCGTAGGAAATCCCAAACTCCTTTAAAGAGCCGTTTCCACTTCCTCGACTTCCGACAACTTCCTCTAAGGTGTCGTATGGTTTACCTGTAATATATAATAACTCATCCCCAGGACGTAAAACTCCAAATAAACACGTTGCAATAGCATGAGTGCCAGAGATGATCTGCGGTCGAACAATTGCTGCTTCTCCCCCAAAAACATGAGCATAAATAGACTCTAGTGTATCTCTACCTACATCATCATAGCCATATCCAGTTGAAGGGGTAAAGTGAAAATCAGAAACTTGATGACTTCGAAATGCCTGCAAAACCTTATACTGATTTTCCTCAATTCGTTCTTCAATAGAGGCATGTACTTCCTTAATTTGTTCTTCGACTTCTTTGACTAGCTGTTTTAACTTCAAACCATTTGTGAATTGCTCGTACATAGTTTCTCCTTTATGCCTTGTATTGTTGTAATTGTTTATACGTGGAAGATAGAGAAGATACGTATCCCTTTAATATATAACTTTCCTCATCTTCTACCCAAAGCTGCTTTTCAATGATTGTACTCGTTTGACAGTTGGACAATAATTTACCGTTACTAGCATGAATTTTTGCCTCATAATATTCAAGACTATCTTTTAGTTCTTCTTCAATTCGAGTTGACAGCTTATGTAGGTCACCTTGATTTAGAGCAGATATGAGGATAGACTTTCTTCCTTCTGTTGGTACAAAGCTAGCCGGAGCTGCGTCCCTTTTATTATAAACTGTTAACATCGGTACATCTTTGACATTCAGTTCCCCTAAAAGTGACATGACTGTTTCTTCATGGTTAAAATAATCTTCGTTAGATGCGTCTACGACATGTAATAAGAAGTCAGCCTCACAGACTTCCTCTAGTGTCGAGCGAAATGCTGCAACTAATGTAGTTGGAAGGTCTTGAATAAACCCTACTGTATCAGTTATTAACGTTTGAAATCCACTTGGCAATTTCATTCTTCTTGTTAGTGGATCAAGGGTCGCAAACAATTGGTCCTCTTCTAAAGCATCGGCCATTGTTAGACGGTTATGAAGTGTTGATTTCCCCGCATTTGTATAACCTACTATGGCAATTTGAAACGCTCTATTTTCCTTTCGGCGTTCACGATAAAGAGAACGATGCTTAACAATTCCTTTAAGCTGCTCTTTAATTTCATCCATTCTTCTACGGATATGCCTACGGTCAGTTTCAAGCTGGGTTTCCCCTGGACCCCTTGTCCCAATTCCACCACCTAGCCTAGATAACGAATGACCTTGTCCAGATAAACGTGGCAATAAATAATTTAACTGTGCTAATTCTACTTGAAGCTTTCCTTCTTTAGAGTTTGCCCGCTTTGAGAAGATGTCTAAAATAAGCTGCGTTCGATCAATAACTCTAGCAGGAATTTGGGCCGTTAAGTTACGAACTTGGCTTGTAGTCAGTTCATCATTAAAAATAACAACATCAATCTCTTGCTCTTCTACAAGCGGAACGATTTCTTCAATTTTCCCTTTACCGATATATGTAGCCCGATCTAAACTATGACGATTTTGTATAACGGTACCAAAAACAATTCCACCAGCCGTTTTGGTTAGTGCTGCTAATTCTTCCATGGAATAAAGAAATCTCTCTTCATGAATTTCAGATAATTTACAGCCAACAAGTAACACCTTTTCTTCAACACTTTTTGTTGTTTCTACCAAAGTTTCACAACCTTTTCTTTGGATTTCTATCTCTATTTACTATTGCCAATCTTTACTATAATCTTTCCAACAAGAAAAGTGCAAGTGCGGTTACTAAAGTATAGTACTTTAGCCACCGCCTTTTCTGGGTACACATTGATTCTATTTTCTTTCATTTAACAATTTCTCCATTTTAAAGTCATCTTTTGTTAATGTAACTAGAGTTTCTCGATCGTATTTACCAAGATAAAGCAATCTAACCGCTTGTGCACGAACAGCCTTTTCAACAATGTTACGAATTAACCTACCGTTGCTAAAGTTTTCACTTCGCTCTGCTTTTAAACTTTGCAGATAGTCTCGTAACTTTAATTCCGCTTCTCGTTCCATGACATATTCTCTGTCGTCAACCATTTTTCTTGCAATTTCAATTAATTCATCATTTGTATAATCAGGAAATTTCATTGTAATTGGGAAACGGGAAGGCAATCCAGGGTTCAAGGATAGGAAATGGTCCATCTCTCTAGAGTAGCCAGCAAGAATTAATACAAAATCATGTTGTTGGTCCTCCATTGCTTTTACCAACGTGTCGATTGCCTCTTTTCCAAAATCCTTCTCGCCACCTCTAGCAAGAGAGTAAGCTTCATCAATAAACAAAATTCCGCCGACTGCTTTTTTTACGAGATCTCGTGTTTTCTGTGCCGTATGACCAATATATTCTCCAACTAAATCCGCTCGTTCCACTTCATGTAAATGCCCCTTCGATAATACATCCATTTCTTTAAACAACTTAGCTAATAATCTAGCAACCGTTGTTTTTCCAGTACCAGGATTCCCCTTAAAAATCATATGCAAAACTTGGTTTCCAACTTTTAGCCCCTGTTCTTTACGACACTTATTAATGTAAAGCCAAGCATAGATTTCCTTAATAAAACGCTTCATCTCTTTTAGACCAACTAACTCTTCTAATTCTCGTTCGATTTTCTCGAGTATATAATGCTTTTCTCTATCTGCATCAGGTAATTTAATCGTCATCTCATTAGTTTGTTTCATTTCTTTTTGATTTAAGACAATGTTTATTTGTCCCCTAGATTTCAGTGATAAGGGTCTTTCCAATCATGTCACCACCCAACTAACGATATGTTATGATCCTGAAAAAACTTTGACTATAAGACAGTATACTCGCTAACAAAGAAAAGGTGACAAACGCCCATTTCTTTTCAATTTAGAACCCAAAAAACAATTTAACTGTTATAATATGGATATCATTTATAAGGAGGAAAGATCTTGGATACTTTATTTCAAACCTCTTTACCGGACTTCGTCAAAGATTATCTGTTTACTCTAGTAAAGAAGAAACGTAAACCATCAACGATCAAGCGTTACATATATGACCTTGAAGATTTCTTCCTCTGGCTTAAGGTCGAGAAAAAAAATCAATCCTTTGCAACTTGGAGTAACTTAACCTCTAGTGATCTGCAAGAGTACGTTTCACTACTTACAAATTCAAGAAAGTATCATCCTACAACAACTAGACGTGTAGTAACGGTTTTAAATCAGCTTTATAAATATTATGACAACTTAGGCTTATCCAAAAACCCAATTCTTGAGATAAATATTATTGAAATAGAAGAACCTATGATGACGGCTGACGATTTTTTATCAGAAAGCCAACTTAACCAATTGTTTTCTTCACTCCGTTCTACTCATGATTTATCTGAAAAACAACTAAAGACAAGACCATTAATCATTGATCGTAATGAAACTATTTTTATTTTATTTGCATATTACGGATTAACACTACAAGAACTAACAAATCTTACGATGAAGCATATCCACTTTGAAACAAACAGTATTACGATTTCAACAGAAAACAATAAGCGAAAAGTTTTCCTCTCTATGCCGCATAAAAAACTTTTCTATCAGTACTATGAAACCATCCCCAAACCAGTCCGTCCTCGCTATCATGAAAACGATCCTTTTTTGGTAGCGTTTGATTTTCAAAGGGAAACATACCGATGGGTCTATGAAGAAGACAAGCCAAAGAGATTAACGGATATTGCTGTTCAACGGATGATACAAAAAGAAATTAGAAGAAGCGGGTTAAGGAGAGGTATTTCTGCACAACATTTTCGCAATACCTATATTTTGGAGGCAATAAGAAAGGGTAGCTCTATCACTGAAATACAAGAAAAACTTGGTCTAAAAACAGATCTATCATTAAAAAAGTACTTTCATTATGCTAAATAACTGAGAAAAAGAAGACTTTTATGGAATAGTAAGCAAAAAAACTCCCGATATCGGGAGTTTTTTCTTAAGCTTCAGGATTTAACGGTACGTTCTTTTGTGGCGAGAATGTTGAGATCGCATGTTTATAAACTAATTGTTGTTTTCCTTCAGTTTCTAAAATTACTGTAAAGTTATCAAACCCTTTAATAAGGCCTCTTAATTGAAATCCATTTAAAAGAAATACGGTAACTGGAATACTTTCTTTTCTTAGTTGATTTAAAAATACATCTTGAATGTTTACCGATTGTTGCTTCATAAACAGTCCTCCTCTAAATTCTATACATTATATTTCGACTTTTTTATAAGCTTTCCTCTATTAATTTGAGAATTTCTTGAAACTTTTCTGGAAAGTTTGACTCGGTCATCTCATACCATTGGATGTCCATCTTATTACGGAACCATGTCAATTGTCGTTTCGCATATCTTCTAGAATTTTGTTTTAAATTCTCGATTGCTACTTCTTTGGTTACTCGACCTTCTATGTATTCGTAAATTTCTTTATACCCAATAGCTTGTACTGACTGACAATTCTTTACCCCACGATCATATAAAGATTGAGCCTCTGAAAACAAGCCTTCATCAATCATCCAATCAACTCTAGTGTTAATACGATCGTATAGCAGGCCTCGCTCCATAGTTAAACCAATTACAACAACTTCATACTGACTTTCGTTTGACTGCTCATTTTGAAAGTCATGTATGGTTTTATTTGTGACATGGTATACTTCAAGAGCCCTAATTACTCTTCGGTAGTTATTTGGATGAATGGTATCATAGCTAATTGGATCAATATTTTTTAATTTCTCGTGTAGTTTTTCTACACCAAACTTATCAACAAAGCTTTCCATTTCCTGACGGTAATCAAGATCACTAGGTACATCAGGAAAATTATAATCATAAAGAACTGAACTTATGTATAGACCAGTTCCACCAACAATCAGTGGAAGTTTCCCTTCAGCATTTATCTTTGAGATTAACGGTTTGACTAGACTTTGAAATTCAGCAACTGAAAAAGGGTCTGTCGGTTCTTTAATATCAATTAGATGATGAACAACATTTTCCATTTCTTCTGGCGTAACCTTTGCAGTACCAATGTTCATTTCTTTGTAGATTTGCATTGAATCGCCACTAATAACTTCACCATGTAATCTCTTGGCTAATTCAATCCCTAATTTTGTTTTTCCTACAGCTGTAGGTCCTACGATAACAACGAGTTTTTCCTTCATTCGATACTCCTCTAACAGTTAAATTTCTATCGAAGCATAATGAAACTGAGAAGTTGTCCGTTTATAGACTTGAAAGTTGAACCGTTGAAAGCGCGAACTCTGCCAATGATCCTTTAGGACAATTCGAGAACGTGCAACTCGCTTTGCTTCTTCAATTGTCTCCTCATCAAGGTCTTGGTATACAGCCAATTTCCTAATCGCGTTTATTCCTTCAGATTCAATTTTCACTTCAAACATTGGATCAAAATAAACGACGTCGTACGCATTGGTCTTTTCATGGCGTAAGTAATCTAAATGATTAGCAGACACCACTTCTATTCGTTGCATCGCTTCATTCATTTCTCGTATGCCACTATCCCAGGTAACTAGACCTTCTCTAACCAAATAAGCCAAATAACGGTTTCCCTCAATCCCAACAACTTTTCCATTATTTCCTACAACCACACTTGATAATATACTATCAGATGCTAGTCCTAAAGTACAATCTAGAACAGACATACCTGAGGTTAATTTAGTGGCTTGCAAGTATGGGTCCCCTTCTCCTTTTAAGATCCGTTTTACTCGAAACATCGCAGAATTCGGGTGAAAAAACAGCGGTTGTTCGTTTTCAAGCTTGTAAATCGAAAGTCGATTAGATCCAGCAACAATAATATCACAATGGTATTGCTGGTGTAGTGTTGAAATAGGCTCTTTATTTCGTTTGATAAGTGGCAAATCAAGATCATTAGCGACAGCTTTTGCTTTGGAAATCATTTTTTCAGTAGGTCGTAGTGACGTTGTAACAATCATATTTCTCCTCTTAATGGTACTACCTTCCACCATTCGCAAGTTTTTGAAAACTTACGGTAAGTTTTTCTAATATTATAGTCTCTTCCATGTCTTCATGCAAATCTACCCTCAATTTTTATAGAAAAAAAATAAAAACTTGCCCGAGCATAGTGGTAACTAGCCAGGCAAGTTTAACATTTACATAATTCGTTTAAACATTTTTTCCATCTCATACGTTGTAAAGTGAATAAAAATCGGTCTCCCATGTGGGCATGTAAATGGGTCTTCACATTTCCTAAGTGTTTCAAGAAGCGAAAACATTTCATCATTCCTAAGAAAACGATTCGCTTTAATCGCCGCTTTACAAGACATAAGTATCGCTGCTTCTTCACGGAGTGAACCTATTGTTACCTTCTTTCCGTTCATCACTTCCTCAACAATATCCTTAATGATTTCCTCTTCAAGACCTTTTGGAAACCAAATGGGATGGGAACGAACGAGAAATGTCTGTTGACCAAATTCTTCCATGAAAATACCTAATGTTTGGAGTACGACTGTATTCTCTTTTAATCTCTCAACTTCTGCACCCGTAAATTCAAATGTCAGGGGGACTAATAAATCTTGTAATTGCTTCATATCCTCGCTAACTTTCTCACGAAAATATTCATACTTGATTCGTTCTTGTGCAGCATGTTGATCAATGATATATAAGCCGTTATCGTTTTGAGCCAAAATGTAGGTGCCGTGCATTTGGCCAATAGGATACAATACAGGTACTCTCTCATCTATAGGAAGCCTCTTATCTTCTTGTGTAGCTAAAGGGAAAGCTGCTTCAGCTGTAAATGTAGCAGTAGCGCTGACGTTTGGCTTTTCCTCTATTGATGTTTTAAAAGTTTCAGATGGTAACATCTCTTCATAATTTTCTTCCTCTAGGGTTTCTCTTAATGTGAAACGTTCCTCTTCGACCTGTTCTTTTTTAAAGAATGTTTTTTCAGGTGCAGACTCATGCTGAAGAGTAAATGGGATTTGCTCTGATTTCTCTTTTTCAAGTTTTGGTTTTTTCACCTCAGGAATTAACTGCACTTGTTTAAATGTTGCTTTTATCGTATCTGTCACAAGTTTAGTTAACTCTTCTTCCTTGCTCAGACGAACTTCTAGTTTCGATGGGTGAACATTCACATCTATTAATGTCGGATCCATTTCAATATGCAAAACAACAACAGGATAGCGACCTATTGGTAATAGCGTATGGTATCCGTCTTGAATGGCTCTCGATAGGGAAAAGTTTTTAATGTAACGATAATTAATAAACGTAGACATATATTGTCTTGATGCTCTTGTTACCTCTGGCTTACATGCGTATCCTGATATCTTAAAATCTAACGAAGAATTCTCAAAATACAACAATTGTTTCGCTATATTCATCCCGTAGATAGCAGCTATTACTTGCTTCAGGTCACCATTCCCATTAGATGAAAACACTTTTTTTCCGTTGTGGTCTAGTCGAAATGAGATTGTTGGATGTGCTAAAGCCAACCGATATACGAAATCTGTAATATTTCCGAGTTCGGTATGGATTGTTTTTAAATACTTCAATCTAGCAGGAGTATTATAAAACAGATGTGTAATCGTAATGTCAGTTCCTTTACGACTTGGTGAAGACCCGTGCTCAATAATCTTACCACCTTCAATCACTACTACCGTTCCTGCGCCAGTACCAGTACAAGTTTTTAATTGTAAGTTAGATACTGAAGCAATACTAGGGAGAGCCTCACCACGAAAACCTAATGTACGTATTCGAAACAAATCTTTATCAGTACGGATTTTACTAGTAGCATGACGATGAAACGCTAGTAAGCAATCTTCCTCGTCCATCCCATCACCATTGTCAACAATCCGTATTTTTTGTAACCCGCCTTCTTCAACTTCAATTAGGATAGAGCTACTATTCGCATCAATTGAATTTTCCACTAGTTCTTTAACAATTGAAGCAGGTCTTTCAACAACTTCTCCCGCTGCAATTTTATTTGATAAATATTCATCTAATTTTACAATTTTGCCCATGGGCCTCACTCTTTCTATTTACGAAACTACATACTACTTTTATTTCAATTTTTTTTGTAGCTCATTCAGCTTTTGAATTGCTTCAATTGGTGTAATGTTGAGTATATCTAGCTTCTTTAGAGAAGTTAGTACTTTTTTCTCATCATCATCTAAGCTTGGTTTCGGTTGCTTTTTTGGTGCTTCACTTTGATCCATAAATAAGGATAGTTGTACTGGTCCGTCTACTTCTTTCACTTGTGAAATGACAGGTTGATTTTCTAATGATGCAAGAATTGTTTTCGCTCTTGAAATTACTTTTTCGGGTAACTCGGCCAGTTCAGCAACGTAAATTCCATAACTTTTGTCCGCTTGTCCATCAACAACCTTGTGTAAAAATACGACTTTTCCGTTTTCTTCAACAGCACTTACATGAACATTTTTCAACGCAGAGAGCTCTTGATCAAGAACTGTTAATTCATGGTAATGTGTGGAAAACAATGTTTTTGCACCGACTTCCTCATGAATATACTCAATAATCGCTTGAGCCAAAGCCATTCCATCATAAGTTGACGTTCCTCTACCAATCTCATCTAATAATATCAAACTATTTGTCGTTGCTTTAGAAATCGCATTTTTTGTTTCTAACATTTCAACCATAAAGGTACTTTGACCACTAGCAAGGTCATCAGCAGCTCCTATTCTCGTAAACACCTGATCAAATATAGGTATCCTTACTTTAGTTGCTGGTACGTAGCAACCAATTTGCCCCATAATCGCAATTAAGGCTAGTTGACGCATATAGGTACTTTTACCAGCCATATTTGGACCGGTAATTAATAATATTTCTCTTTCTTGATGCATTTGCACGTCGTTTGGTACATATTCCCCTGAGGCAAGTACCTTTTCTACGACAGGATGTCTACCATCTATGATAGATATTTCCCGATCTTCATTAAACTCGGGCTTCGTGTATTGGTTATCCTCACTAACGTAAGCAAAGCTCTGAAGTACATCTATTTCACTAAGCTTCTTCGCGACATATTGCAGTTTCGTGATGTAATACTTAACTTGTTCGCGAATTTGGATAAATAACTCATATTCAAGCTGTTCAATTTTTTCTTCAGCTTCTAAAATAAGTGCCTCTTTTTCCTTAAGTTCAGGTGTAATAAAGCGCTCTGCGTTAGATAGTGTTTGTTTCCTTTCATAACGCCCTTCCGCGAGATTTGCTAAGTTTGCCCTGGTCACCTCAATATAGTAACCAAACACCTTGTTATAGCCTATTTTTAACGACTTAATCCCGGTTGCCTGTTTTTCCTTTTGTTCAAGTTCAGCAATCCAACTTTTACCGTTCCTACTAGCATCTCGGTATTGATCAAGCTGGGAATGATACCCGTCAAGGATAATTCCACCTTCTTTAATTGAGATCGGTGGATCTTCTTTTAACGAGTTTTGTAAAAGGACAAATAAATCTTCACATAAATCTATGTCTTTGACCAAGTCGTGACCGTAATTATTGTTCATCTGTTGAACAATAGAAACAATCACCGGAATTTGTTGTAGTGATCGTTTTAACTGTATAAGTTCCCGGGCATTTACGTTACCATAGGCAACCTTACCAGCTAAACGCTCTAAATCATATACTTCTTTAAGGCTTTCACGCAATTCTTCACGTTGAAAAAACTCTTCAATAAGCGTTTCAACCATACTAAGACGCTTCTCAATATGTTCTTTTACAATAAGCGGGCGTTCGAGCCATTGTTTTAGAAGTCTACCACCCATAGCAGTAACCGTTTTATCAAGTAGCCAAAGAAGAGAGCCTTTCTTTTTTTTGTCACGTAATGTTTCTACTAGCTCTAAATTACGTTTTGAATGCAGATCTATTCTCATAAAATCTGTAGGTGTGTAGTAAACAACAGGCTGCAAATGATCCAATGAACGTTTTTGGGTTCGAACTAGATACGAGCTTAGCCGACCGTAGGTTTGCAACAATTTCTGTTGAGCTAGTCCTTCACATAGTGGCAATAGGGCTTCTGGGAGCTGATCACTTTCTTCGTAGGAATGTGTAACGTTAATTTGTTGTAAAAGCTGTCTAATTTTTTCCTCACTATGATTTGGTGCCAGTATAATTTCTTTTGCTCCAGAAGTAGCAATTTCATTAATTACCTCTTGCCAACTTCCCTGAATAATTGTTACAAAACTCTCTCCCGTAGTTAAATCAGTAAGAGCAAATCCATATGTTTCATCGTGAAAATCACTAACAGAAGCGATAAAGTTATTCTCTTTCTCTTGAATAATCTTCCCTTCCATCACCGTTCCAGGAGTTATTAATTTAACGACCTCTCGTCTAACTACTCCTTTTGCCTGTTTCGGGTCTTCAGTTTGCTCACAAAGGGCCACCTTATATCCCTTTTCAATTAATTGTTGTATATATTGTTCAGCGGCATGATAGGGAACTCCACACATAGGAATTCGTTCACTATCTACACCAGTTCCGCGACTCGTTAGTGTTATTTCAAGTTCTTGAGCTGCTAATTTAGCATCATCAAAGAACATTTCATAGAAATCTCCTAAACGAAAAAATAAAAAGGCATCTTTGTAATGTGCCTTTATCGTTAAGTATTGTTTTATCATAGGCGTATGTTCTGCCATTGATTGTTCCTCCATGTCTTTGTCATTCAACGTTACTAGTATACCATATTCATAGAGAAATTCTCGAGTAATTCAAAGTTTTTTCAAATAGTCGACGAAGCTTAAAAAAAGTTTTTTGTCTTCCTCTTCTACGAAATACTCTTGATGATCAAACACCCATTGATCAATTGAATCTCTTTGGATTTGCTTATGATAATAACCTAATAAGTAGTCTTTATCAAAGAATGGAACCTCTAGTCTCGACACATTTTCTAATAGATGCTCTACCCACAATAATAGAGGTAAACTGTTGGGAATATGTTGAAACCATGTGGGCAGTACCCTATATTCAAAGCCATTATAGTCATTCTTCCTTACTGATCCTAATCTTCCATAATTGTTTCTTCGTCGATATGAAGGATTTTTTTCTACGATAGATAATGGAATTGCGACGAATTGGTCCAACACTCTGACATGTTTAAATGTAAAAGGGATATTTCCAAAATGCAAATGGCCACCAAGAAAAAAGCGTCCAGTTGGGTTTGGTTCAGTAATTGTTGTTAATTGATAATTATCTATCTCATCGATAAGTTGAGTAAATAAAGCGAGTAAATTTCTATGTAGATTGTTCATATCACTCGCAGGTTTTGGTCTAATTTCAATAATCGGATGATACACTTTGCTTTGGTATAGAGCAATCGCTTGATCAAAGCCAAATTGATAACCCTTTAACATCTCACCATTCATGTATCGACCTGTTTTCTCACTTTTAAGCATGAGTTCTAGATCGGCACCAAATGAAAGTTGTTGCGCATGTCTATAGGTTTTTAGTTCTTTCGATAATAATTCTCTTTCTCTTGCCGTCAATTGGTCAACTGAGATTGGTCTTACCTCAACAACACGTATTTCTCTATTGCTATTCCGTTGAACAACACACTCACCTAGAATAGTATTCGTTAAATAGAGGCATTGAAGAGCAAATTCTCGTAGCTCTCTTTCAAAGTAGAAGAACTCATCTACATCAACCCATGTAGTGTTTGTATGAACCAACATCGGTGAAACAGAAGCGACCCGTTTTATTGATAGTGGGATAAAATGAAAGGCTCGAACCTTAAGCTGGGATTTATTTTTTTCTTTAGCACTCACACTCCTGATGCCATGTTCGCTAAGTTTTGTAATTGGCAGTTGGTCTTTGTTCGGTTGAAATCTTTGATTGAAGGATTGAATTTCCTCTTTTAGACTTTCCATTATGTATAGCCCTCCTTTTAAATCTCTACGAAGGTATAAAAAATAGGAAGAAGTAAACTTCTTCCTACCAAATCTATTCTTCTAGTTCTCCTGCTAAGAAATTAGGATCTAAATCCTCAAATTCTTCATCCTCTACATCATAATCCCAAGTCTTAGCATCTAAATCATCACTAATTCCATCTGGATTTACATATACACAAACCTTAGTTTCACCAATGACTTCTACTAAAAATTCACGTTCTACTTGAACGATCACACTCGTGCCATTTGGTGCAATTGTCGCTTCAAGAGTATTTGGCTGTTGAATTGCTCTTGCAATGACTTCTAAATCGTCAGACAAGACGTTTTTGTCTTGTAGAGTAAGTGGAACGACATCTGTATAAGTAACTGTTTCAGTAGCAACTTCTGTTTTTGTGTTGTTACTATAAGAATACCAATTATTAATATCATAGCTTCCACGAACTTCAATGCAGTCCCCTTTTTTCTCAGCTTCATACTTGTGATTGATAATCCAACAACCTAAAATACTTGACGGTTTATGGGTAGGACGTATCGTATGACTAGCCTGTGAGAACTTTCTTCCTTTTCCACAAACGGCTTTTGTTATAATCTCTCTGTAATTTAATTCTTTTTCTAGTGACATTTGTTTTTACCCTCCTCAAACAATTGGTTGTTCTCCGCGGAACTTCTACATCCTAAAAGTTCCTCCCAAACAGTCCTCACTCTCATCCTATGCAAGACAAATGACTATTGTGCTAACAATTTGGGATAAAGTTAGAAAAACTTAATTTAGCCTAAAGCTTAGGCTCACAAAGTGTTCCTTTCTTTTAAATTCGAAAAACGTTCTATTACTTTCCTATTACATTGATATTAAAGCATATGTGAAAACATTCTTAGTTGTGCTAATTTCATTACCTTTTTCATTCATATATATGGTAGTTTTATTCACTTCATGATAAATACTTTCTAACTATTTTTAATACGGTACGTGAAATATTAGAGAATATAAAAAAACTAGCGCATTACTTATATAAAGTAATGCACTAGTTTTGATTTTTAGTGATTGTGGTCCCCACAACCGTTATTTGTTCCTCAGCTCTTTTTTGTTGTTGTTCCTTTTAAAACATCGCCACCAGTTGACTTAATAATCTCATCTGTTACTGTATTAGAAATTGTCGTTGCTACTAATTGCAGTAAACCATTAACTTCCATTTGAGATTGTTTAAACTCTTTTACCAATGGGATTTCATCTAACTCATCTTGAAGAGCATCTATCTTAACCTCAGCCTTTTTTAAAGCTTCTGCTTTTGCATAGTGCTCTAAATTTACAGCTTCTTTTTGGGCAAGTTTAATTTGGCTGATTAACTGTTGAATTTTTGGATTTTCATTAACTTGAAGTTCCGCTTGTTTAAAAAATTCTACTTCCTCTGTTTCAGCGATCATTTTTGCAATTTCTTGTGCTTTTTCTACGATTTCATCTTTTGTGAATGTTTTTGTCATTATGCTTACACCTCTACTTTTTCAACTACTTGACCATTTAGTGACCATGTTTTTGCTTCTGTTATTTTAACATGAACTATCTCTCCAATAATAGACTTAGGAGCAACAAAATTTACAAGTTTGTTTGTTCTAGTTCTACCAGAAAGAACATCAGGGTTTTTCTTACTTTCACCTTCGACAAGAACCTCAACAATGGTGCCTTCAAGTTGTTTATTTCTTATTGCAGAATATTCATTAACTACAGCATTTAAACGTTGAAGACGATCACGTTTGACCTCTAGTGGAACATTATCTTCCATTTTTGCAGCAGGAGTACCTTCCCTAGGTGAATAGATATACGTATAGGCACTATCAAACTCCATTTCTTTTACAAGGTTTAACGTATCTTCGAACTGCTCTTCTGTTTCGTTAGGGAAGCCAACAATAATATCAGTTGTCAGAGTTGCATTTGGAATACGCTCTTTTATTTTATTTGCTAATTCAATATACTGTTCTCTCGTGTATTTTCTAGCCATTAACTTTAAGATCTCAGTATTCCCACTTTGAACTGGTAAATGAATATGTTCAACTAAATTTCCACCTTTAGCTATTACATCAATTAAATAATCATCAAAATCACGAGGATGACTCGTTGTAAAGCGCACACGCGGAATATCAATTTTACGGATATCATCCATTAGATGACCTAAACCGTACTCCATATCATCAAAGTCTTTCCCATAGGCATTTACATTTTGCCCTAGTAACGTAATTTCTTTATAACCAAGACGGGCTAGTTCCCGAACTTCGGAAATAATATCTTCTGGAAGACGGCTTCTCTCTTTTCCTCGTGTATAAGGCACAATACAGTACGTACAGAACTTGTCACAGCCATACATAATGTTTACCCACCCTTGTAATTGACCGCGACGAGCCCGAGGCATATTCTCAATAATATCTCCTTCTTTAGACCATACCTCAACAACCATTTCTTTGCTATAAATAGCATCTTTTAATAAATGAGGCAGACGGTGAATATTATGAGTACCAAAGATTAAATCGACATGCTGATGCTTTTGAAGAATTCGATTTACTACTGATTCTTCTTGAGACATACAACCACAAACACCGATGACTAGTTCAGGCTTTTCAATTTTTAGCGGTTTTAAATGCCCTACCTCACCAAACACTTTATTTTCAGCATTTTCACGAATTGCACATGTATTTAAAAGAATGACATCAGCCTCTTCTGTGATTGCAGTAGGCTCAAATCCCATTTCCAACAAAATTCCTGCCATATTTTCTGAGTCATGTTCATTCATTTGGCAGCCATATGTGCGGATAAGAAACTTTTTTCCTGCTCCTAAATTACGCATTTCTTGTGGAATATCAAAATTATAATGGATTTCTATATCTTCTTTACCTCGACGTTTTGCTTCTTTCAAGCTCGGTTGCGTAAATGTCGTTTGAAAATATTGTCCATAATCTTTTTTCTGATCGGATTTTTTGTCCGCAGACGAAAGATCAATGTTAATCATCATTTCTTTTTTTTGTTGTTCGTTCATATGAATATCTCCTTTTCTATAAAATATATACGTACCAACTTTCTAGTATATAGAGTTTTTAAAAGAAACTCAATAGATGACAAGAATGTAGAATTTAGAAATACAAAATACAATTCTAAAATGAAAAAAGGCTGACTAATGTCAGCCTTGCTTTTACATAAATTCAGTTAATAATTTATCAAATGTTTCTTTTTCTAATGTAAGCTCTTCATTTACAAGAGGCGTTTCTTTAAAGCCTGGAACTAATTGCTCATAAGAAGGTTTTTCTTTGTTTTGATAGATCAAGCCAGTTACTAGACCATTATGCTCCATTAATGTGTTCACGGCTTGTGCTCGATTTGTCGGATCATATCCTTCAATTGAGTCTAATTTCACAATATTCTCTTTAAACCATTCATAAGTATTTACTTTGTTGAATGTAACACATGGGCTAAATACATTTATGAATGAAAAACCTTTATGGTTAATCCCTTGTTCAATAATTGAAGTTAATTCTTTTAAATCACTTGAAAAGCTTTGAGCAACAAAGCCTGCACCAGCTGAAATTGCTAGCTCCATAATACCAATGGCAGATTCAATTGAACCTGATGGTGTACTTTTTGTTTTAAAGCCCATCTCACTACGAGGTGATGTTTGACCTTTTGTTAAACCATATATTTGATTATCCATTACGATATAAGTGACATCTATATTTCTTCTAATGGCATGAACAGTGTGCCCCATTCCAATTGCAAATCCATCTCCATCTCCACCAGAAGCGATAACAGTTAGTTCACGGTTGGCCATTTTGACCCCTTGAGCAATCGGAAGGGCACGACCGTGAATCCCATGAAACCCATAAGAGTTAATATATCCAGAAATACGACCTGAACATCCAATACCAGAAACTACTGCAAGGTTTTCTGGTGTTAATCCAACATTAGCGGCAGCTCTTTGGATGGCAGCTTGTACTGAGAAGTCACCACATCCTGGACACCAGTTTGGTTTAATATTATTTCGGAAGTCTTTAAATGTAGCCATTTATAACAACTCCTTGCATTGATTATAAATTTCTGATGGTAAGAATGGATTACCGTCATACTTCAGAACATTTTCTAATTTCGTAGTACCAACATTCATTTTAATGATGTTAGCAAGTTGTCCAGTCGCGTTATTTTCAACAACAACAACTTTTTTTGCACGGTCTATTAAAGGTTTAAGCTCATCCGTTGGGAATGGATGTAACAAACGTACTTGCGCATGGTTAACTTTTAATCCGTCTTTATCAAAGCGTGGTAACACTTCTTCAATTGTTCCTCTAGTAGAGTTGAAGCCAATAACTAAGAGGTCAGCTTCTTCGTGAGGTGCATTAGTGAAGATCGGATTTAAGAAGTTCTCGTGCAAGTTTGATAGTTTACCAAGACGTTTATTCATTTGGTTAATTCGGTTTGTTGGATCTTCAGAAGGTTTTCCTTGTTCGTTATGCTCTACTCCGGTTACATGGTGAATACCATGTTTCATACCAGGAACAACACGTGGTGAAATACCATCTTCAGTTACTTCATAACGCTTGAAGTATTCGCCACCTAGATCTGGAAGCTCTGCATTTAAGTCAAGCTTTCCACGACGAATTTGAATGCGGCTATGATCTAACGGCTCCACCGTTTGTTTTCCTAGAGATAAGGCTAAATCTGTAAGGATAATAACTGGACATTGATATTCCTCTGCAATATTGAAGGCTTCAGCACTATCATAGAATGCTTCTTCTACAGTACTTGGTGCAATAACAACTTTAGGAATTTCACCATGGGTTCCATAAATCATTGCCATTAAATCTGATTGTTCCTGTTTTGTTGGTAAACCTGTACTTGGACCGCCACGTTGGGTATCAACAATAACTAGAGGAGTTTCTGTAATTCCAGCTAAACCAATAGCCTCCATCATTAATGATAAACCAGGACCTGCAGATGCTGTTAATGTACGGACCCCAGCATAGTTGGCACCGATGGCCATCGTACAAGCAGCGATTTCGTCTTCTGTTTGAATAACAGTTCCACCAAACTCAGGTAACTTCTTCGTTAAGTATTCCATAATCTCTGAGGCAGGAGTAATCGGGTATGCAGGCATAAATCTCGCTCCACCTGCTAGAGCTCCTAAAGCGATGGCGTCGTTTCCAATCATAAACATACGTTTCTTACCATCTGCTTTTTCAAGTTCAAATGACTGAATTTGTCCGCCAGCAGCCTCAAGTATATATTCAGCACCACGTTTAATAGCTTCCATGTTTTTTTCAACAACAGAACTACCTTTACGTGCGAAAATTTCTTCTACTACTTCATGGTAATCATTAGGAGCTAACCCTAAAACTGCACTAGACGCACCGACTGCTACCATGTTTTTCATTAGTGATGTCCCTAGTTCGCTTGCAATATCTGTAAAAGGAACAGCATACAATGTTCCTTTTGATCCTTCAGGAAGCTTAGGGCCAAATTTAGTATCGGCAATGACAACACCGCCGTCGCTTAATTCATGAATGTTGACATCGATTGTTTCTTGATCGAAGGCAACTAATATATCTAAATCATCAGAAATCGAGTTGATTGCTTTCGTACTTACACGTATTTTGTTATTTGTATGTCCACCTTTAATTCGAGAAGAAAAATGACGGTAGCCATAAAGATAATAACCCAATCTATTAAGTGCTATAGCAAATATTTCTCCGGTACTTTCGATACCTTCCCCTTGTTGTCCTCCAACTTTCCACGAAAGTTGTTTGATCATGTTCTCCACCCCTTTTTGTAAATGACAAAGTCTAATGTCACTATTACATTGTAAATCTAAAATAAAAGATGTGACAAATTTGTTAATAGTTCGAATGAATACAATGATAGACCTAAAATATCGAAAAATCAAGCAATAAATTCAGTAAAATTCAATCGGAAATGACCCCTTTTTCCTTTTTTCTCTCTTTTGGAAAACAGAGTAAAATCTTAAAATTAAATTGCGCATAGAATATGTATACGAATTAAAAAGTAATGATAATTCGTTCCAATAATACTAGACTATCATTACAAGACTTAAGTCTTCCACCAATTGAATTGGGAAGCGTTTACATATTGTCATTTTTTCAAAAAAAGTATGCACGATTTTTCTTTTCAAACTATCGTTAATATTTGTCATATTTTAGATTTCACCATTATTGTATAAAATCTTGCTGAAAAAAAACAGAACTATTTTTATTTTTAAGTAATAATTTACCTAGACTAATCTTTCTACAGCAAAAATCCTGTATGTCCTAAGAACAAACAGGATTTCCACTACCAAGATAGCCAAAACTATCTAGGTTCAATAATTAATTTTATAGCTGTTCTTTCTTCCCCATCAATTTTTATGTCCGTAAAAGCCGGAATACAAATTAAATCAATCCCACTTGGAGCTACAAAACCTCTAGCAATTGCAATTGCTTTAACCGATTGGTTTAATGCACCAGCACCAATGGCTTGAATTTCTGCAGCACCTCGTTCACGAATTACACCAGCAAGGGCACCAGCTACTGAATTTGGGTTAGATTTTGCTGAAACTTTTAATACTTCCATTTCCTTGAACCTCCTTAATGTGAAACTTTGTTTTACCATTAGTAGAATGATAAGCTCTTTTTAGTTCATATATGTGCTCTTGAAAATATGCCTTGTTTTGTATATATTCAAAAACTGTTATGATATTCCACATTAAGTGAAGATTTATTAAGAAAAGCGTAAGGCATAAGTGCCGTACGCTTCATCTTTTATTCGAAGACTCTTTCTATGCTGCTTAATTTGTAAAACAACAACCTATTCAGAATAGCCTAATCAAAAAATGGATGATCTTCATTAATCATAATCGGGAAAATAGATTTTGCAGCACCTGTCTTAGGGTCAACATCAATAATTACTCCGTTTAATTGCTCTCTACCCTGGGCTACTTCAAATCTTACAGGTAAGCTCGTTAAAAATTTATTAAGTACAGCACTCCGTTCCATTCCTAAGATCCCATCGTACGGTCCAGTCATTCCAACATCAGTCATGTATGCCGTCTTCCCAGGTAAAATACGATGATCTGCGGTTTGAACATGTGTATGTGTACCTATCACTGCTGTAACTTTACCGTCTAAATACCAGCCCATCGCTTGTTTCTCACTCGTAGCTTCTGCATGAAAATCAACAAAAATGATTGGTGTTCTTTTTTTAATTTTTGCAATTAATTCATCAGCCTTTTTAAAAGGACAATCTAACGGTGGTAAAAATGTTCTACCTTGGATATTAATGATCCCGATTTCCAACTGATTTACCTTGATGATAATAAAACCGCTACCTGGTACTCCTTCAGGAAAATTTGCGGGTCTTACAAGATTAGGACAATGATCAATAACTTCAATTAGTTCTCGTTGATCCCACGTATGATTTCCTAGCGTTACCGCCTGAACTCCCAAATCAAGGATTTGTTTATAGATCTTCTCAGTAATCCCTTTCCCTGATGCAGAGTTCTCTCCATTAACAATTGTTACTGTTGGTTTAAACTTACTTTTAAGTTTTGGGATGTAGGTTGCTAACATTTCTCTTCCGGGAGAACCTACTACATCTCCAATAAACATTATTCTCATCTTTTCGCACCTCATTGTTTTTCTTATGTATATTCAGTTAAAACTAGCAACTAACTCTTAAGATAGTTTGCCCACAGGTAAGTCAATTCTTCAATGAATGTAAAAGTCGCTGAAAAGATATCGCAACTTCTATAATCATTGAAGACATGCTTGTTTAGTAGAAAAAAATAAAGTGGCAAATGCCACTTTATTTTGCATACTCAACTGCTCTAGTTTCACGAATAACTGTTACCTTAATGTGACCAGGGTAGTCAAGCTCTTCTTCAATTTTCTTCGTGATGTCTCTTGCTAAGCGATAAGCTTCACTATCATCGATCATTTCAGGTTTTACCATGATACGAACTTCACGACCCGCTTGGATCGCATACGTTTTCTCAACACCGTCAAATGACTCAGATATTTCTTCTAGCTTTTCTAGACGACGAATATACGTCTCAAGAGTCTCACGTCTAGCTCCTGGGCGAGCCGCTGATAACGCATCTGCAGCTGCAACAAGGGATGCAATAATAGATGTTGCTTCTGTATCACCATGGTGAGAAGCAATACTATTAATGACAACTGGATGTTCCTTATACTTAGTTGCCAGTTCAACACCGATTTCAACGTGACTTCCTTCAACTTCATGGTCAATCGCTTTTCCAATGTCGTGAAGAAGCCCTGCTCTTTTTGCCAGTTGAATATCTTCTCCTAATTCAGCAGCCATAATACCTGCTAATTGAGCAACCTCAATTGAGTGCTTAAGGACATTTTGTCCATAGCTTGTTCTAAACTTAAGTCGACCTAATATCTTAATAAGATCCGGATGCAACCCATGAATTCCGATTTCGAAAGTCGTTTGCTCACCGTAATCTCTAATCATTTCATCAACTTCGCGTCTAGATTTATCAACCATTTCCTCAATACGAGCAGGATGAATTCTTCCATCCTGAACTAACTTCTCAAGAGCAGTACGAGCTATTTCTCTTCTAATTGGGTCAAATCCAGATAAAATAACTGCTTCAGGTGTATCATCAATAATAAGATCAATACCAGTTAACGTTTCTAAGGCACGAATGTTACGACCTTCTCGTCCAATAATTCTTCCTTTCATTTCATCGTTTGGAAGAGTTACAACAGAGACTGTAGTCTCGGCTACGTGGTCTGCTGAACAGCGTTGAATCGCAAGTGACACGATTTCTTTTGCTTTCTTATCAGCTTCTTCTTTCGCCCTAGTAACTAATTCTTTAACCATTAATGCTGTTTCGTGAGTTAACTCGTCTTTCACGTCTTTCATAATGATTTCTCTAGCTTCTTCTCTAGTAAACCCAGAAATACGTTCAAGCTCAGCTTGCTGCTTTTGTAAGAGTTCCTCCACTTTGCTATTCATCTCTTCAATATGTCGTTGTTTTTTGGTGAGAGATTCCTCTCGTTTTTCTAATGATTCCTCTTTTTTATCTAAGGTTTCACTTTTGCGATCAAGGACCTCTTCTTTTTGAACCAAACGATTCTCTTGTTTTTGAATCTCATTTCTTCGTTCACGAACATCACGCTCTGCATCCTGACGTAATTTATGAATTTCATCTTTCCCCTCAAGGACAGCTTCCTTCTTTAGTCGATCTGCTTCACGCTTACTTTCTTCAATAATTTGATTCGCTGCATGTTCTGCACTAGAAATCTTCGCTTCTGCAATGGATTTTCGAACAAGATATCCAACAACTGCACTAATTGCTGACAAGACTAGCAAAATGAAGATGAACACGTAGATGTTAATTTCCATACTTTCACCTCCCCTTGCTATCTAATTGTTGGTTTTTCATCAGTACATTATTTCATTTCGTATTAGGTGTGCACATCCAGCACAGGTTACTTTTCTTATAAACATAAAAAAAATAGCCAATAGTAAATGCGGGTATTCTACATAATTGTATAATTGCATACTGTTATTGTCAAGCTTTGTCAATATAACTTGGTTCTAAACCTAAGAAACCAAAAAAACTTACATAAACTTGTACAAAAAAGAATGACCGTTAAATTCACACCGAGCGAATTCAAAGGTCATTCTTAAACCGTCTTATTTTAAATCTAACGGTAAGTCAGCAAATTCATCCTCTGTTGGAAGATCAACTTTAATCTCCCCATTAAGTCCATAGTGTTCACGGATTTTAAGTTCAATTGCATCAGTAATGTCAGGGTTTTCCTTCAAAAATTGCTTTGCATTTTCACGACCTTGACCTAAGCGCTCCTCATTATACGAGTACCACGCACCACTTTTAAGAACAATATCTAAGTCAGAACCAATATCTATGAGCGAACCTTCACGGGAAATACCTTCTCCATACATGATATCTACTTCTGCTTGCTTAAATGGTGGAGCAACCTTGTTCTTTACAACCTTAATTTTTGTCTTGTTACCAACCATATCGTTACCTTGCTTTAACACTTCTGCACGACGTACCTCTAAACGAACAGAAGAATAGAATTTAAGTGCGCGACCACCTGGTGTTGTTTCAGGATTCCCGAACATAACTCCAACTTTTTCACGAATTTGGTTAATAAAGATTGCGATGGTTTTGGATTTATTGATAGCCCCTGAAAGCTTTCTTAATGCCTGTGACATTAAACGAGCTTGAAGACCAATGTGGCTATCTCCCATTTCTCCTTCAATCTCAGCTTTTGGAACAAGAGCAGCTACAGAGTCAATTACAAGAATATCAACTGCACCACTACGTACTAATGCTTCAGCAATTTCTAACGCTTGTTCACCAGTATCTGGTTGCGAAAGAAGTAACTCGTCAATATTTACCCCTAAGTTTTTAGCATAAATTGGATCAAGTGCGTGCTCAGCATCAATAAATGCTGCTTGTCCACCTTTACGTTGTACTTCAGCAATCGCATGAAGCGCAACTGTTGTTTTACCAGAAGATTCTGGTCCGTAAATTTCAATAATTCTTCCTTTTGGATATCCCCCTACGCCTAAAGCAATATCTACAGCTAATGAACCACTTGATATTGTAGAAACTCTTTGTTCAGCTTGTTCCCCAAGTTTCATGATCGAACCTTTTCCAAACTGTTTTTCAATCTGGCGTAACGCCATCTCTAATGCTGCTTTACGATCTCCCATTGTTTCATCTCTCCTTATTTATATATGTAACTTTACTAGTGTTTAATTTTTCATTGATGTAAAATCCCATATCAATATCATAACTTGTTTTTTGAGATTTGCCAATAGTTTTTCCGAACATTTATTCGTCTTTTTTCTGGAAATGAAAAAGAGACTAGTTCCCTTATAGCATAGTGCAAATTGAAGAGAAAAGACAAATTATTTGTCTCCAATTGCACCTACCATACTATGGAAGCTAGCCTCTAATTACTTAGGCAGTTAAACCTTCTTTTCTCGTTTCGGTCTTGGTTTTGCTGGTTCTAAATTGACACGAGCCCCATTTAATCTTGAATAGCGTAATGCTTCATAAAGGAAAGGTGCACTGTCTTCTGGAACTTCGATAAATGTAAAGTTTTCAAAGATATCAATTCGACCAATTGACTTAGCTGGAATTCCCACTAGTTCTGAAACCTCATCAATGACAATTTTAGGTGTTAGTTGGACATTCCTACCAACATTGATAAAGAAACGAACCATTCCTTTAGCGGCACCCGTATCACCAAAGTTATAGCTGTCGTCTTCAACAGTAAATTCACGGTGGAAGGCAATTTTCATTAAGGCAGCAGTTATTTTTTCTGGTGGATAGTCACTAAGCAATTCGTTTACTACCGAATCAAAAAGTGTCAGTTCTTCACCTTCTTCTATTATTGAAACAATTTGTTGCTTCCAAGACTCTTGCTGCTTTTCAACAACATCCTCTATTGTCGGAATTTCTTGAGACGGAATGGACATTTTTATCTCGGACTCAATGGAACGTAAATGCTTCATTTCTCTTGGCGTTACAAGGGTTAATGCTAATCCTTTTCTTCCAGCGCGACCTGTACGTCCAATTCTATGAACATAACTCTCCGGGTCTTGTGGAATATCATAATTAATTACATGTGTAACGTTGTCAACGTCAATCCCTCTAGCTGCTACATCTGTTGCAATTAAAAATTCGATTGTAGAGTCGCGGAATTTCTTCATAACACTGTCACGTTGCATTTGCGTTAAATCTCCATGAAGACCATCAGCCATATACCCTCTTGCTTGAAGGGCTTCAGTCAGTTCTGCAACACCTTTTTTGGTACGGCAAAATAAAATTCCTAAATCAATTTCTTCACTATCAATAATACGGCATAACGAATCTAACTTATTTTTTTCTAATACTTTAAAGTATACCTGGTCGATGGAAGGAGCTGTTACTTCACCTTTATTTATTGAAACAACTTTTGGCTGCTTCATATATTTACGAGATAGCTTCATAATTTCCTGTGGCATCGTTGCTGAGAAAAGAAGCGTTTGTCGCTCTGAGCTTACCTCTTTTAAAATGGATTCAATGTCCTCAACAAATCCCATGTCTAACATTTCATCAGCTTCATCTAAAACAACCGTATGAACCTTGTCTAATTTCAATGTTTTTCTTCTCAGATGATCCAAAACACGTCCAGGTGTTCCGATAATGACATGAACACCTTGCTTCAAGGCACGAATTTGATGACCTATTGACTGGCCACCGTAAATTGGTAGCGTACGTGTACGCTTAAATTTTGATAGTTTTTGCAATTCGCCCGCGACTTGAATCGCTAACTCACGTGTAGGAGTTAAAATAATTGATTGGACATATGGTGCATTAGATACTTTATCGAGAAGAGGAATTCCAAATGCGGCTGTTTTTCCAGTTCCTGTTTGCGCTTGCCCTATAACATCTCCACCTTCAAGAATAACAGGGATCACTTTTTCTTGTATTGGTGACGGAGCTTCAAAGCCCATCTCTTTTATTGCTTTTTTTATTTCATTTGAAATTTGAAAATCATCAAAGTACATTTTTTTTGCCACCTTTTTGTAATTGTTTCAACAGACAATACAAGCCATACTTTACTGAGCGGCTTTGTATTTGTTCCCTTGTACCAGCAAGGTTGATTGGATAACTAATTGTCTCTTCGCCAAGTTTTGCAACTGCGATAAAAACAGTCCCAACCTCTTTGTCTTCTATTTTGGTTGGACCAGCTACCCCAGTAAAACTTATTCCAAAATCGGCTTTTAAAAGAGACCTTACGTTTTCAGCGAGATACTTGGCACATTGTTCACTTACTGCGCCGAACTGTTCAATCACTTCATTTGGCACTTCGAGGAGAGACTGTTTTACATCATTACTGTAGCAGGTTACTCCACCTTTAAAAATACTCGAAACACCAGGATGAGCTGTAATTTCACTCGAAAATAACCCACCAGTAATACTCTCAGCTGCAGCAACACTTAAACTTTGGTCATTAAGCATAGTGATTAGTTCTTTCGTTAATGAAGTATCATCATAGCCGTAGAAATAAGCCCCTACTCTTGCTAAAATTAAGTTTTCTAATTCATCTAGTAATTGTAACCCTACTGCTTTACTCTGATGTTTAACCGTTAGACGTATGGTCACTTCCCCATCCTTTGCTAAAGGTGCAATGGTTGGATTGGTTTGGGCTTCTATTAAATCTAGAAGTTCTGTTTCAAGCTGCGACTCACCTATTCCATAAAAATTTAAAACTCTTGAGATGATTTGTGTTGATTCTTCAAGATTGGAAAAAAGATACGGAAGTCCATATGTCGTAAACATCGGTTGCATTTCTTTTGGAGGTCCAGGTAAAAGCAAATAATGGATACCACTATCAAGAAAAGCCATACCTGGAGCCATTCCTTGGTCATTAGGCAGAATATGAGATCCTTCTATGACCAACGCTTGTTTACGGTTGTTCTCAGTCATCACACGGTTTCTCCGTTGAAAATATGACTCGATACTTCTTTCTGCCTCTTTATCAATCACAAGAGAACGCCCGACTAACTTGGCGAGAGTTTCTTTTGTAAGATCGTCTTTCGTAGGACCAAGTCCACCAGTAAAAATAATTAAATCCGATCTTTTTTTCGCATGCTCCACTGCATCTACTAGACGGACGCTGTTATCGCCAACAACCGTATGGTAATAAACATTCACGCCGATATTGGCCAGTTGCTTTGAAATAAATTGAGCATTTGTATTTGTAATTTGCCCAAGTAAAAGCTCTGATCCTATAGCAATAATCTCTGCATTCACAAGTACTACCTCCTGTTACTTTGATTTCAGGACAATGTGCTTATTTTTCACAAAGTAATCCCATCCTGAAACAATCGTTAAAATGGTTGCAATCCATACAGTAATTGTCGCAAAAGGAATACCAACAATTTCAAAAGGCATATTGTGAAGCATTAAGGCAGAAACAGCAATAATTTGAAATACTGTTTTCCATTTCCCTAAATTACTAGCAGCAATCACTTGTCCATCGGCTGCAGCAACAAGACGGATTCCTGTTACGGCAAATTCCCTACTGATGATCAGAATGGCAATCCAAGCTGGTAATAACATTAGTTCCACTAGAGATATTAATGCAGCAGTCATTAATAGTTTATCAGCCAATGGATCGATAAACTTCCCAAAATTCGTTACTAAGTTATACTTTCTAGCGTAATAGCCATCTAGCCAATCTGTACTAGCGGCGAGTATAAAAAGTAAAGCCCCTACTAAATGCGATACTGGTAAATGATGACCTGCAATAGTTAAAATTCCTAAATCAATTGGAGCTAGTAAAAAAATCATAAATAGGGGAATGAGAATAATTCTAGACATTGTAATTTTATTCGGTATGTTCACAAATACCCTCCCTATAATTGAAGTACAAACGCCAAACTCCATTTGCTACTGGCCCCCTCTTGAGAGGGACACTCTCAATAATAGCCAATAATAAACGAGGAAAAAAAGTTCTACTTGAGCTAGGCGTTTGCACGATCAGTTTTTTTGTAGATTATGTAGTTATCTCATGTTAACAAATTGTACCGGAAAATCTAAATCTAATTCCTTTATTAATTGTATCACCGCTTGTAGATCGTCGATACTTTTTGCAGTTACTCTCACTTGATCACCTTGAATTTGTACTTTTACTTTTAGCTTTGAGTCTCGAATGGCAACAGTTATTTTTTTTGCACGTTCAGAGCTAATTCCAGCCACCAAGGAGATAACTTGTCTAACCGTACCACCAGATGCCTTTTCAATTTTGCCGAATTCCATCACCTTTTGCGATAAGCCTCTTTTAATAAATTTCATTTGAAGAATATCAATGACACTTTCCAATTTATAATCATCGTCAGAAATAATTGTAATTTGTTCATCACCTGTACGTTCAATCGAACTTTTAGAGCCCTTAAAGTCGTACCTAGTACCAATTTCCTTAACAGCCTGAACAATTGCATTATCGACTTCTTGCATATTTACTTCTGAAACAATGTCAAAAGAATGCTCTTTTGCCATAATCATCATCCTTTCATTAAACATAAGTATAATTTTAACACATTCATTAACCGATGTGTAATTTCAGCATTGTATAGTTTTAATATCTTATTGAGATTAGGTTGATACCATAAAAAGAGCCATCTTAGTGATGACTCAATTTACGTACGTAACCTTTATTGCTCGACACCTTTTTGAAAATGGAATGTAACTTTTTGATGGACAATATCTTGAGGGAACTCAAATGGTTCATCATTAATAAAAAGTTGAACGTTATTTGAGGCTCCGAAGTTAAATTGAATTGTTTCCTCTTCTGTAAAATCGAAAGTTAATGTTTTTCCACCATCTACGTTGGAAGCATGAAATGTTTTGCCTTTACGATTATCAATCCCAATGTAACTTTTTCCTTGCAATTCAATTTTAAAAGCGAATTCACTAGCGTTAAAGATTTCATAAATTGTTTCATTACCTCTCGTTTCTAAAACCACTAATTCTTGTTCCGGTACTTCTTCTTCAATAACCTCTTCCACTTCTTCTTCTTCAGTCTCTTCAACTACTTCGGTTTCAGGAACAAGAGCCGTATTGTCCCGCCCTCCTTCAACCGGAGATGCTAGTTGATCCTTGGGAATTCCCTCGTCTACTGCAGAATTATCTTGAAGAAAATACCAAACTCCTACAAATATTGAGATTATAAAAACAACTGCTACAACTGAAGGAAGCAATGCTAAAAACCTTCGAGATTTTTTTGTACCAGTCGCCCTCCTACTCTGTACTCTTGGAGGAATGTCTGCAACCTTTTTATTTGAGGCAGGGAGTTCATTTGCATGCTCTTCAAGTATCATTTCTGGATCCATACCTACTGCTTCTGCATAACTTCTCACAAAGGCCCGTACATAAAACTGCCCTGGAAGCATCTCCAATTTTCCTTCTTCAATCGCCTGTAAGTAGCGTTTTTGAATTTTTGTTATGTTTTGAAGCTCATCTAAAGAAAGTTTCCTTTCTTCCCTTGCTGTTTTAAGTCGAAGTCCTAATTCTGACAATGCTAACACCTACCAACTTTAACTAATATCAAATGAAGAAAAACCTGGGTCTATAACTTCATAAGTGATTATTTCATCATGATTATTTCTTAACTCTATTATGTAATCAAAATCATCTAACGTATACTCCGTTTCTCTAACAAAAATATCAGGGTGTTCAATTACCTTTGTGGAACTTAATCTCATGATATCATTTACGAGCATCCGATGTTTTTCGGTAGCACGCATTGTTGTAACAATGCCGTCAATTATATAAATATTATTATCGGTTAATTCATCATCTGCTAACTGGCTACGAACTGTTTGCCTTAGTAATGTTGAGGAAATAAATGACCATCGCTTATTCGCACATACACTAGCAGCTACAATCGACTCTGTTTTCCCAACCCTTGGCATTCCTCTAATTCCAATTAGTTTATGACCGTCTTTCTTAAACAGTTCTGCCATGAAATCAACAAGAATACCTAGTTCATCTCGGACAAAACGGAAAACCTTTTTCTCATCACTATCTCGTTCAATAAAATGACCATGCCTTACCGCTAATCGGTCCCGAAGCTTCGGCTCTCTAATTTTTGTAACTGAAATATTATCCATGGTGCTTAAAATCATTGTTAGTCGTTGGATTTGTTCATCATCTTCACTACGAATTAACATCCCACGCCTCATATGATCAACACCATTAATTGTAACAATATTTATTGAAAGCATACCAAGAAGTGACGCAATGTCACCTAACAATCCAGGACGATTTTTATGAATTTGGTATTCTAAATACCATTCTTTCACAGACATATTTCAACCCCTTCTAACATAATTATGTTAGTCTTATTGAATGTTATTTACCTAGTTTTTCTAACAAAATTCCTCTTTTTTCTATCATAATTCATTTTTTTTGTGAATGAAAGTGATTTATAGAATAATTATGATACAAAATTATTATTTCACTCTATTGTGTATAGTTATCGAAAAAAACAGGTGTTGCCTAAGCAACACCCAAAAGCTTTATTACATACCTTGATTGTTATTTTTAACCAACTTAACCATCATATTTGCAATTGCATGTTGTTCCTCTTCAGAAGCAACATTCCATAGGTCTCTTAACACACGCTCTTGTTCGTTTTTAGGATCAACCTGTTGTGCTAAGTACTCCCCAACCTGGTAAGCTACGTCGTTAACTACTTGTTGGTTCATACCTTCTTGTTCAGCTTGCTGTAAACGGTCGCCTAAAAAACCTTTCCATTGTTCCCAATTATCTAATACAGACATTGTTGTCCCTCCTTGTAATGTACTTCGAAGTTATTTTGTCAAAACTAAGACTAAAATATACGAAGGAACAACAATTTCACCTTTTGTTCAAAAATTAGTTTAACAATACCAAGCACCGTTTATATTAATGATTTGTCCATTAATATAAGATGCTTTTTCGGAAATCAAGAACGTAACAAGGTCCGCAACTTCTTCTGGTTTACCTAATCGGCCCATTGGAATGTCCTCGCAAAGAGACGCTATTTCATCCTTGTCAAATTGAGACATCATTGATGTTGTGATTGCTCCTGGAGCTACGCCATTAACATTTATGCCACTAGGAGCAACTTCCTTAGCCAAAGCTTTAACAAATGTATTTAGACCACCTTTGACCGTGGAATACAACACTTCACAAGAAGCACCTGTTACTCCCCAAATCGATGATATAACCGCAATTTTCCCTGTCTTCTTTTGGATCATTGTAGGAAGAAATGCCTTCGTTAATAATAATGGGCTCGTCAGATGGAGTTGAATCATTTCATCAACTTTTGAATCAGTCATATCCGTTAGTAATCCAAAGAAGCTCGCACCACTATTTAATATTAGGACATCTATCGGGTGAAGAACTTGATTGACAATGTCTGCTACACCCGATTTGTGCGAAAGATCTGCTTGAATTTTCCAAGTAGTTGAATGTCCAAATTCTTCCCTTAGTTGATCAATACTATCTTCATTTTTATGGTAATGTAAGTATAACCCATATCCTTCTTTTGCTAATGCTGTTGCTATTTCGCGACCAATTCCCCCACTTGCTCCTGTAATTAATGCATATTTCACAATTTCTCCTCAACCTTTACCTTTATTTAGGAAGAACTTGACAAACAGTAAACATCTCTAAGTCAAAATGTTCTTTGGCTTTCTGTGCTAGTTCTTCGATTGTTAGACTTTCTAACGTATCGACAACGTCAAATAAATTCATTTCATTAAATTGGTAGCGTGTAAACTGATTCGCAATGTATTCCGGGGAATTAATCGCTCTAAGAAAAGCACCAATTTTTTTCTTAATAGCACGAGTAACCGCTTTTTCATCTAACGGAGAACTTGTAAATGCCTGAACCATTTCTTCAAGTGTACGAACTAACTGATCTGGATCTTTCGTATCTCCACCGATAATTGAAAATCCAAACCCTTTCTCTGCTGAATAATCAAAGGAAAACGAATCGTCAATTAGCCCCTCATTGTATAATTTCTCATAGTTACTCGAACTTTGACCTAGCATTAAGTCTAATAGGATGTTAATACTCAATTCATGCTTTAACAGTTCACTCCCTTGTTTCGTTTGTTCCTTTTCCTTAAAGCCTACTAAGCATTTTGGGGTATGAACTGACATTTTTAAGACTTCCTTAGTCTTTGCTACGGTCGCTGGTTCCTGATCAAAAATACGCTCAATCGTTTGCATCTCTTTAAACGTTTTCTTCCCTTGGTTTTCTTTTACTAGTTGAAAGATCGCTTCTGGTTCAATAGCCCCGACCACAAATAACACCATGTTTTTAGGGTGGTAAAAAGTCTCATAACACGTATAGAGTAAGTCTTTGGTAATTTTATCAATTGACTCTATGGTACCAGCTATATCAATTTTTACCGGATGATGATGGAACATGTTTTCAATAACTCCAAAATATACTCGCCAATCTGGATTGTCATCATACATCGTTATTTCCTGCCCGATAATTCCTTTTTCTTTTTCAACACTTTCCTCCGTAAAGTAAGGATGTTGAACAAAGTCTAAAAGGGTAACTAAATTCTTCTCTACCTCAGATGTACTTGAGAATAGATAGGCAGTTCGGGTGAAACTAGTAAATGCATTAGCTGATGCACCTTGTTTACTAAATAATTGGAAAACGTCTCCTTCTTCGTCTTCAAACATTTTATGTTCTAAGAAGTGGGCAATTCCATCTGGCACTTTTATAGACTCTTTATCCCCAATCGGAATAAAGTTATTGTCAACAGAGCCGTACTTTGTCGTAAAAGTGGCATACGTTTTATTAACCCCTTCTTTTGGTAAGATATAAACTTCTAACCCATTTTCTAGCGTTTCGTGATACAACGTTTCATTTAATTGTTCAAATAAGATTTGCTTCATTTACTTCTCCCCCTTCCCTTTTAAAAAGTAAATGGTGTCAAGTTGGACCTTCTGGCCTACTTTAACAATATCCTCTTTTGTCACTTGGTCAATCCCTGTTAACCAATCATCAATTGTTCTTTTTTTAGTCGCAATCGCATTATGGTGTAGTAATTCTACATAACCTCTTGCTACATCTACAGTCTCTAAAATCTGATTTTTGATAACTGCTTTTGTTTGTTCAATTTCTTTTTCTGTAAAATCTCCACTTTGCATACTTTTTAACTGTTCCTTAATGATTGTTACGGCCTGACTATAATTAGTAAATTCAATGCCAGACATAACCATCAAGATACCTTTATGGCTTTCATAACGCGAAGATGCGTAATATGCTAAGCTTGCTTTTTCGCGAACATTTATAAAAAGCTTTGAATGGGAGAAACCACCAAAAAGTCCATTAAACATTTGCATCGCAAAATAGTCTTCATCATTATATGTCGTAGCAGTTCGAAAACCGATATGCAACTTTCCTTGTTTAATATCTTGTTCTTCAAAGATCTCGTTTTCTTTCTCGACTTTCTGATTGCTGTTAACGCTAACTTCTTTTCTATCCCTAGTTAGACGATTCCCTGGGAAAATAAAATACTTTTCAACTAATTTAGAGATCTCTTCTGTTTGCACATCTCCGACAATGTATAAATCAATGTCGTCATTAACTAACATGGCCTGATATTCCTCATAAATCTGCTCAGGTGTTACTGCCGTGATTTCTTCTTCATAGCCCCATACAGAAAGTCCATATGGTTCGTCTTTGCACATCTCTTCCGTAATCCTCATATTGGCATAACGTATTTTATCATCAAAGATAGATTGTATTCGCTGACTTAAATTTCGCTTTTCATTGTTTACAATTGAACTCTCAAAGGCATTATTTTCTTTCGTTGGCTTTAAGAGAATTTCGGCTAAAAGCTTAATCGTCTCTTCAAGCAGAGGTGTTTTATCTTTTAAATATTTTTCATTTGCCACATCCATTCGAAACGACAAGATTTGATTTTCACCTTTTTTGCTGACATCAACACCAAGTGTTGCACCGTAAAGTTCGTCTAAATAACTTCTAATTTCTAATCTAGAAGGAAAAGTCTCAGTTCCGCTTTGTAAAATGTAAGGTAATAGCGCACGTTTTGTCACAGTTTCTTTATTTAGCGGTGTTCGAATATGTAAGACGATTGTATTCGTTTTATATTTATTTGTTTCAATCACGTGAAGGTTTATCCCATTCACATTTTGCTCTGTTAATTTCGTATTCAATAACCTCACTCCTTTTTTTTCCATTTTCACATAATCTGTTACTCATTATACCCTAGTTACAAAAAAGAGACCATGTTAGTGGTCTCTTCATTAGTTTATACTCTTTTTCGTAATACATGAAACTTAAATTTATCTGAGCGAAAATAATTTATTGAATAGAGGATTGGCCTTTCCCGATCATCATAATGCATTTGCTTTAGAACTAATAGTGAGGTCTCAGGTTCACAATGTAAGATTTCAGATACCTTTTCATGATAGCCAATCGGCTCAATCTGGGTCAGAGCATAAGAAATTGTTGTACCCTCTTTTTCTAAACTATCAAAAATTGATTGAGCATCATGTGAACTGTAATTAGGTAAATATTGTTTAGGAATTTTGTCTAAGCAATACACTACTGGTTCCTCATCTGCAGTACGAACTCGCTCGACAACAATTAAATCATCAAAGTTTTCAATTTGGAATTTTTCCCAATCATCACTTGTTGCCTCAACAATATTTGACGACAAAAAAATAGTTCCAGGTTTTTGATTTCCACGTCTTATCATTTCTGTAATACTAAAAAGTTCCTCAATCCCCGATGAAAAAAGTGGTTTGCTACAGATGAATGTACCAACACCATGCCGTCTCATTATTACACCTTCATCTTCAAGAATTCTAAGAGCTTCCCTTAACGTTGCCCTACTAATTCCTAATTGCTTAGAAAGTTCAAATTCAGATGGAAGGCGTTCACCTGCTTCATATGCACCTGTTTCTATATCGTTCTTTAATTTATCAATTACTTGTAAATATAATGGTCTATGATCAGCTTTTATCACTATTTTTCCCCCTACAAGACGTAAACGCATAAATTTATCTCTACATCTTCACGAAAATTAGTTTTTTTGTTAGTGTTACAAACTTTCAGTAAATATATGTTCTAATCTAACCAGACGAAACATCATCTTCAGCTTTTTTCGATATAAGAACTTCCCGTGGTTTACTTCCCTCATATGGACCAACTATGCCTCGGGCTTCCATCTCGTCAATTAACCTTGCCGCCCTTGTGTACCCAATACGGAAACGACGTTGAAGCATTGATACAGATGCTGTATTCATTTCTATTACTAAATCAACAGCTGACTCATACAGCTCATCAGCAACCTCACCAGTAACTTGCTCTTCATCCTTTGTCATCATTTCTTCTTGATACTGTGCCTTCTGCTGGGCAATAACAAAATTAACAACATTTTCAACCTCATCGTCAGAAAGAAACGCACCTTGAACTCGAACTGGTTTTGAAGCCCCTACAGGTAAGAATAGCATATCACCTCTACCTAGTAGTTTCTCAGCCCCACCCATGTCTAGGATGGTACGAGAATCTATTTGAGAAGAAACACCAAAGGCAATGCGCGAAGGAATATTTGCTTTAATTACACCCGTAATTACGTCTACAGACGGTCTCTGTGTAGCAATAATTAAGTGTATGCCTGCTGCACGAGCCATTTGAGCAAGTCTAGTAATACTATCCTCCACATCACTTGAAGCAACCATCATTAAATCGGCTAGCTCGTCCACGATCACAACTATATAAGGCAATGTTGGTTGTTTCGCTTCATTTTTTTCATTTTGATTTACAATTAACGTATTATAACCTTCGATATTTCTCGTGCCAGTATGAGCAAATAGTTCATAGCGACGTTCCATTTCATTTACAACTTTTTTCAAAGCTTGAGAGGCTTTTTTCGGTTCAGTAACAACGGGAGCTAATAAGTGTGGAATTCCGTTGTATACGTTTAGCTCAACCATTTTAGGATCAATCATCATTAATTTAACTTCATGGGGCTTAGCCCTCATCAAAATGCTCACAATAATGCCGTTAATACATACACTTTTTCCGCTACCTGTTGCACCAGCTACCAACAGATGGGGCATTCTATTTAATTCAGCCAAAATAGGATCTCCAGAAATATCTCGACCTAGACCTATTAATAGCTTTGAAGCATCAGGATACGCATTCGTAGCCTCTAAAACTTCTTTTAACGTAACAATCGCTACTTCTTGATTAGGTACTTCTATCCCAATTGCCGACTTACCAGGAATAGGTGCCTCGATACGTATGTCTTTTGCTGCTAAAGCTAAAGCAAGGTCATCTGCTAGATTAACAATCTTACTTACTTTCACACCGATGTTCGGATATACCTCGTACTTGGTTACCGCAGGACCTAAATGAACCTTCGATACTTTCGCTTTCACTCCGAAACTCTCAAGCGTTTGTTCTAACTTTCTGGCATTTGCAGAAATATGTTGTCTTTCTTGAGATTGATTATTTTTCTTTGGATTATTCAATAAATCTAGAGTGGGAACTGCATAATGAATATTCTCTTGAACTGCAACTACACCTGTTGTTTCAATGTTTATATCAATCGTTTCCTCTACCTCTTGCCCCTCTTTTGGAACATTACTCTCGGCTTTTTTGTTTTCTTTAGAATTGTCGTATGCTTTACTAGCAAAATCATAAATGATTGGCTCAGGTTGTTGTGCTGTTTCTACTGAGGTTGTTTCTGATTGTGAGCTAACGACCACAATAGGTTCTTTGTGAGCGATTTGCTTTTTCTTTTCTTCCCATTTGTTTGTAAACTGTTGCTGCACACTAATGAAATATTGTTTTAACGAATGAAACACACGCCCAAAGATCGTCCCAATTTGAGTAACAAAGCTTAACAGGAGATCTGTAAACGATTTACCGGTAATTAAGATAATCGCGGTAATTATCATAAATAAAGAAAAAACAACTGTTCCACTTGATGCAAATAAAAAATGAGTAATCGCAAAGCCGATGGCACCAACCATACCTCCACCTAAATCATTAATGGCGATATCACCTTGGAGTTGAAGCCAGTAAAGTTCCCAAGTATTGCGAATGACTGAACCATCTATGAAATCACCTTGTTTAGAGAAAAGATCAAATAGTCGAATATGACTTAATAAGACAATTGCAAAGACTAATAAATACACACCAAGTAATCTTCTCGTAAAAAAGCTTGGAACTTTTCGTTTAATCATTAAATAAAGTGACGTAACAAATAATCCAATGGTAAGGGCTACATGCCACTCCCCTAGGAAAAATCGGAATAAATGAGTTAAACCTTGTCCAACACTACCAAGTCTAGCAAAAGCAACCGAGGCTAATACAATAAGGAATAATCCTACGAGTTCAAAACTGAGCTGTCTTTTCCACTCTACTTTTTTTTGTTTTTTTCTTGTGGCCATTGTTTCACCTCTATACTAAAATCTATGAAAACATCAACAAGTATTTCTTATAAAGTAAGTAAGAAGAAGCAGCCGAAGAAAAAACGGCTGCTCTTAGTGATTGTTGCTACTTTTTTCTTAAGTATGCTTATTATACCATAACGACAACTCGAAAAACTAGATAAATGATTTAGCTAGGCTGCTTTCGCAAAATTAATAAGGTTTGATGGGCATTTTTTTCTAAGTTAACACTAAGTAATCCATAATATACTTATTCGAAACGGAAAACTTTGAACCAAAAAGTTTACGAAAAGAGCCTTGAGCTAAAATAAAGAAATCATTTTTCCAGGTGTATAGTTCTCATTTAAAAATGCATTTGGATCAGTACTTAACAGGCGAACGACTCTGAATTCCCTCATTGACACTTGCTCTAAGACTAATTGTCCTTCTTGGATCTCAACGGTTATTTGATTTTGGGCTGATTGCTCTTCAGGATAAATTAATTCTTGAGGAACCGGTGTATACAAAATCATTGCACTAACTCCCCGCTATTTTGAATTCCACGTCTTTGTTCAATTAGCTCGTTTAATTTTTTGATTGCTTTCCCAATTCCACCTACTTCATTAATAAGTCCATATTTTACAGCATCGGGTCCCACAACATTTGTACCTATGTCTCTAGTGAGATTTCCTTTTGAGAACATTAATTCCTTAAACTTATCTTCCGTGATTGTAGAGTGACGAGTAACAAATTTAATGACACGTTCCTGCATTTTATCTAGATATTCAAATGTTTGTGGCACCCCGATAACTAAGCCTGTTAAACGTACTGGATGGATCGTCATTGTAGCGGTCTCAGCTATGTAGCTATAATCAGATGCAACAGCGATTGGTACCCCAATAGAATGTCCTCCACCTAAAACTAATGTAACTGTTGGTTTTGACATAGAAGCAATCATCTCAGCAATGGCCAGACCTGCTTCTACATCTCCACCAACTGTATTTAAGATAACAAGCATTCCTTCAAGCTTTTGATTTTGTTCCGCCGCGACAAGCTGCGGAATGACATGCTCATACTTCGTCGTTTTATTTTGCGGTGGCAGTTGCATATGCCCTTCAATTTGACCAATAATTGTGAAAACATGTATGTTTGATTGTTCCATTTGCGGAACATTCGTTTGACCCAATTGTTGTATTTTTTCAACAATACTCGATTGTTTTTCCTTTTGATCATCAGGTTGTGTTTCAGCTTTTTGGTAATCCATATTAATCCTCCTCTAAATATAAGCTAATAGTAGTATGAGGAGAGTGAAGAGGATTTATGAATGATTGTTAACTTTTATAAAATTAGAATTTTGGGAAACAGCCTTTTTAAAAGGCTCTTTTCGTAAACATTGTGGCTTTTTTATCCTAAAATAATCGGAAAAATAACCTAAATGAAGATATCACCCAATAAATTACGTAAGAAAAGAGCAGTACCTACTAAATTAGTGGTAAATTCTTAGTGATTTGTGTAAAAATCCGGTTTTTGGGATTTTTACGAAAGAAATAAACTTTGCGAAAACAGCCTTTTTAAAAGAAAATAGTTGTTGATCCCATAGAGATCAACAACTATTTATGATAATCGTACGTATCGTTAAACCTCCATAATGATCGGTAAAATCATCGGTCTACGACGAGTTTTTTCAAAAAGATGACGACTTAAAACGTCTCTGATGTTACTTTTTAAAGAAGACCATTCATTAACATTTTCTACCATACACTTCGTAAGTGTTTCTGTAACTAAAGCACTTGCCTCTTCTAACAGCTTTTCACTTTCTCTTACGTACACAAAACCTCTAGATATAATATCTGGACCTGAGATAATCACGTTATTTGCCTTGTTTAATGTCACCACAACGACTAGAATACCATCTTTTGAGAGAAGCCTACGATCACGAAGGACGATATTGCCCACGTCACCAACACCAATGCCATCAATTAGGACATTTCCTGATGGGACTTTTCCGTTTAGCTTTCCATCTCCATCTATGAATTCAATAACCTCACCTTTATCAATTAAGAAGATCCGATCTTGTTTAACTCCACAAGTTCTCGCTATTTTGCTATGAACATGTTGCATGCGAAATTCGCCATGGATCGGTACAAAATATTTAGGTTTCATTAAATTCAGCATTAACTTTAATTCTTCTTGGTAACCATGACCCGAAGTATGTACTTGTTTTTGACCAAAGATTACATCAGCACCAGTACGGAACAATAAGTCAACAATTTTCGTTACAGATTTCTCATTTCCTGGAATAGGTGTCGCAGAGATAATAATCGTGTCGGATGATTTTATCGTTATCTGTCTATGAGCACCTTTAGCCATTCTTGAAAGAGCTGACATCGGCTCTCCCTGACTCCCAGTTGTTAAAATAGTAATTTCATCATCAGAGTACTTATCAACATCTGCTATATCAATAAGAGTTCCATCGTTAACATGTAGATAGCCTAACTCCATTGCAATAGAAACAATTCTTAGCATACTACGTCCGGATACCGTGACTTTACGCTTTGTTTTTTGTGCAGCATTAATAACTTGTTGAACACGGTGGACATTTGAGGCAAATGTTGCAACAATTATTCTACCTTTTGCACCGTAAAACGCTTCTTTGATTCCTTGTCCAACGACACTCTCTGACATAGATACTCCAGGCCGTTCAGCGTTTGTACTATCAGAAAGTAAGCATAGAACACCTTTTTCTCCAATAGTTGCCATTTTGCCAATATCAGAATAAACACCATCAACTGGATTTTGATCAAACTTAAAGTCACCAGTGTGAACAATCGCGCCATGAGCTGTTTCAATACATACACCAACAGAGTCCGGAATGCTGTGATTAGTCCTAAAGAAATTCACTGTTGTCGTACCTATTTTCAATTGCGATTTACCATCAATTAGCCTTAAATCCACACTCTTGTCTAGACCTTTCTCTACTAACTTGCCCTTGACAATACCAAGCGTCAATTTTGTACCGTATACAGGGACATTGAGCTTTTTCATGATATATGGAAGAGCGCCAATATGATCTTCATGACCGTGAGTTAAAATAATTCCTCTTACACGTTCCAGATTTGCTTCTAAATACGAAATATCGGGTATGACAATATCAATACCAAGCATTTCATCATCTGGGAACATTAAGCCTGCATCAATGACAATGATGTCTTCGTCAACCTCTACTACATACATGTTTTTACCTATTTCACCGACACCGCCCAAGGCAAAAACACGTACTTTATCTGTCTCTTGCTTTATCAACGTCATTTGTTCCTCCCATATTAAATTTTTTCATTTACTATAGCCCCGAACTAATCACTTGTTTGTAGTATAACTTATTCTTTTGTTCTAGGACAAGAACATTTATGTAGAAATGGTAAATTAATTTAATTCTTTACCCGTCTCAAAGGAAATAGAGAGCAGATAAAAAGCCTTAATCATCACGATCAAGGCTTGAAGTAATGTTACTCTAGATAATTTTCTTTAACAATTCAAGTTCTTCTTCGGTTAATTCTACAAGAGGTAACCTAACATCTCCTACATCCAAACCTTTCATTCGGAGAGCTGCTTTTACTGGTGACGGATTAGGAGCCATGAATAACGCTTTAACGATCGGTAGAAGCTTTTGATGTAACTTAGCAGCCTCTTGAATTTTTCCAGCATAAAATGCTTGGAGCATTTGTTTTAGATCGTTTCCAACCACATGGGAAGCAACTGATACAACCCCATTCCCACCTACTGCTAGAACAGGTAGAGTTAAACTATCATCACCACTGTAAACAAAGAAATCATCAGGAGTTCCTGAAATAATTGACGTTATTTGATCAAGATTACCACTAGCTTCCTTCATAGCAACAATATTCTCAATTCTTGCCAAATCTATAACAAGCTCTACAGACATATTAACGGTTGAACGACCTGGAATATTATAAAGCATAATGGGTAATTGAGTACTAGTGGCAATTGCCCTAAAATGTTCATACATACCACTTTGAGAAGGTTTGTTGTAATATGGTGCAACAAGCATAATACCATCAACCCCAATAGCTTCTGCTTGCTTTGTTAGTTCAATTGAACTCGCAGTACTATTACTTCCAGTTCCTGCAATAACAGGAATTCTCCCAGCTACTACATTAACCGTATGCTCAAATAAGGCAATCTTTTCACTTGTAGATAATGTTGGGGATTCTCCCGTTGTACCTGCCACAACTAACGCATCTGAACCATTTGTTATCAAATGTTCAATTAAATCTGTTGTTTTTCCATAATCAATTTGGCCATTACGATCAAAAGGTGTTACCATCGCCGTAAGCACTTGCCCAAAATTCACGTTTTTCACCCTTTCATTACCATTACTAACTCATAATGCCATTATATTCAAAAACTCCACATCTGCCATTAATCGAAGAGAAAAGTTGTATTTTAGTTTTAGTTAATTTGGTCAAGTTTAAAGATTTTGTGTAACGTATTTACAGCTTTTATTTTGTCTTCTTCTTTAACTAAAACCCAAATGGTCGTATGAGAATCTGCAGATTGGAGAATTGAGATGTTTTCATCAGCTAAAGCACCAACAATCTTTGCAGTTACTCCTGGAACGCCTGTCATTCCTGCCCCAATTGCTGATACCTTGGCACAATTTTTCGTCACAATTGGTTCGTATCCCATTTGCTCTAGTAGCTCTATCGCTTTGTTTGTATTTTCGTCAGAAATAGTGTAAACCACTCCCATTAGGTTGATATTAATAAAATCAACACTAATTCCTTCGTTTGCCATAGCTTTAAACACTTGTGCTTGAAGATTGTAATCTCCATCTTTGGCTAGAACTTTAATTTGCGTGACATTTGAAACATAGGCAATTCCGGTGATTAATCGTTCTTCAACATCCATCCCTGCTTTGTTTCTATTTCCAGCTGATACTAGTGTACCCTCTAAGTTGGAGAATGTTGAACGTATTTTTATTGGCACTTTCGCATTCATGGCGATTTCAACTGCTCTTGGATGGATGACCTTTGCACCTTGATAAGCCATGTTACAAATTTCATTATAAGTAACCGTTGCAATTGGTTTGGCATCATCTACAATACGTGGGTCGGCTGTCATAAGGCCTTCGACATCTGTGAAGATATCTACCCACTCGGCTTGAATAGCTGCACCAATAGCGGTAGCAGAGGTATCACTTCCTCCCCTCCCTAATGTTGTTAGTTCCCCATTTTCTGACACACCTTGAAACCCCGTCACAACAACAACATCTAATTCAGTTAGTTTTTGTAGTAAGTTCTCACAGTCCATTTCAATGATCTTTGCATTAGAGAAATCTTCGTTTGTTCTAAAGCCGGCCTGAGCCCCTGTCATTGCAATGGTTTTTAGTTTAAAACTTGCTAGTAGATTACAGAATACAATTGAAGATATTAACTCTCCACAAGACATTAATAAATCTAATTCTCGTTTACCAACATGTGTCTGAGCAGTTCCACCGACTAAATTTAAGAGAGTATCAGTAGAGTAAGGATCTCCCTGCCTTCCAATCGCCGATACTACCACAACAACTTTATATCCTTCTTTTACCGCAGCCAAAACATGCTGGGCTGCTTGGGTCCTAGCTTCTTCATTTTTTAATGAGGTTCCACCAAATTTTTGAACAATAACCTTCATATTCCACCTCTTTATCGTATTTCAACTGCATATTTCTTTTCACAACTTAAAATAGGCTGATTTAAAAGGGCACCCCAAGATAAACAGTTGTTTATCAATTTACCAATCGTAGTTGGGGTCACTGCACGCTTTTAAAATCAGCCTTTAATTATATAGGGTTCTTATTTTAATAGGCCTAGTTTCACTAAGCTCTCTGAAATTTGAACTGAATTCCAAGCTGCTCCTTTTAAAAGGTTGTCAGATACAACCCACATATGGAAGCCTTTTTCGTTATCTAAATCTTGACGAATTCTACCAACAAAAACGTCATTTTTACTTACTGAGTTAATAGGCATCGGATAAAGTTGGTTGTTAATATCATCCTCTAGTACAACACCAGGAGCTTCTGTAAACATCTCCTTTAGTTCAGTAACCGTTAAACCAGTATGTTCTGTTTCAAAGAATACGGATTCAGAGTGCCCTGTATCAACTGGAATCCTTACGCAAGTTGCAGCAACATGTAATTCTGGCATATGCATAATCTTCTTCGTTTCATTGATCATTTTCATTTCTTCAAAGGTAAATCCATTTTCTTGAAACTTATCAATTTGCGGAATAGCATTGAAAGCAATTTGATAGTGCTTTTCGTCACTTCCACAAGGTAAAATTTCTGGTGTGAATTCTTCACCTGCTAAAATAGCAGCTGTTTGGTCTTTCATTTCTTTAATTGCCATCGCACCTGCTCCACTTACTGCCTGATACGTAGAAACTATAACCTTTTTTAATCCATATTTTTTGCGAATTGGCTCTAATGCTACGACCATCTGAATAGTTGAACAGTTTGGGTTCGCAATAATTCCATTATGTTTGTGCAAATCATCTTCGTTTACTTCTGGAACTACTAATGGAATCTCTGGATTCATCCTAAATGCACTTGTATTATCAACAACAATTGCACCTCTTTGAACAGCCTCTGGTGCTAATGCTTTTGAAACGGAACCACCTGCACTAAATAATGCTAACTGAACTCCTTCAAAGCTTTCAGGAGTAGCTTCTTGAATAACTACTTCCTCACCTTTAAAAGTAAGAGTCTTACCAGCTGAACGTTTTGATGATAGTAATGTAAGTTTAGAGATTGGAAAATTGCGCTCTGCTAGTGTTTTCAGAATTTGTTCTCCTACTGCACCTGTTGCTCCAACTACCGCTACATGAAATCCTTTTTCAATTGCCATGATAAGTTGATACCCTCCTTATATTTAGAGAAATTTAGACCGCCAATAAGGCTACTGCCTAAATCTTAAAATACTATCATCAGATTTTAATAGTATTTTAATTGTTAACGTTCTAGTAGTTCTTCTTTTGAAGAAAAGAAAGATGATAATAACCCTCTGATGAAAAACTGGCTTTTCGCTAGACTTACCGAACTAGGCAGTCTACTAGCGAAAGCCTTTGTTTTTCCCCCATGTCAAGCACCACTACAATAAAAAGTATTAAAATTATGTGGTAAAAATGACAGTTAAATAAACAATACATTCTTTAATTTATTTCAGTGATTATTATCCTATCTTTCTATTATACTTACGTTAACAATCAATCATCAATTTGTTTATGCTGTCCATACATATGGATAATATCTTAACATAAACTAAGGGAATTGAAAATGGATTGTTCAATTGTACCTTTTATTCGTTGGTGTCTTTATATCGCTCGACAAGAACTGGTTGAAACTGCTTTCCTTCTAGCGCTGCCTCAACAGTATCTTGAAGTGCACTCATTCTTGCAACAAGAGAGTTCGGTTTTTTAAACGGATCATCTTGCCCATAAGGGATAAAGTAAATATTTTTTGTAGCCATTAACTTCATTAAATTCATCCCGTTTAAACCAAGCGCATCATTCGTACTAATCCCTAAGACGACAGGCTTCAAATTACGTAATGTAGCCTTAGCTGCCATTAGAACCGGTGAGTCTGTTAGGGCATTTGCGAACTTACTCGTAGAGTTCCCTGTCAATGGTGCGATAACCATACAATCAAGTGGTGTTTTTGGTCCAAAAGGTTCTGCCTTAACAATTGAATCTACAATTTCTTCACTTGTAATTTCTTTTATTTGTCTTAACCAATCATCACTCTCACCAAACTTGGTATCTGTTGTTTTTACCGTATGGCTAACAAACGGTGTTACTTTGGCTCCTGCATCAACTAATCTTTTCATTTCTGGTAAAACAGCACTGTACGTACAGTGAGAACCGGTTAATCCAAAGCCGATATGTTTCCCTTTTAAGTTCATGATTGTTCCTCCTCAATGTTGTTGTGTTCTTCTAGCAGCAATTTGGAAAGAACATTTGCGATAATTTGCCCAGCTGTTTTCGGAGCAACGATACCTGGTAGACCAGGTGCAAGCATTGCCTTTATTCCTCTTTTTTCTGCATAACGAAAGTCTGTTCCGCCCGGTTTTGACGCTAGGTCAACAATTAGTGACCGAGTCGGCATCTTAGATAAGATCGTAGGAGTTAGCACCCTTGCTGGAATTGTATTAATACAAACATCCACGTTTTGAACCTCATTTGCTAGTTGTGCCAAATCAATTGGCTCAAATCCCATTTCATAAATTCTTGCAAGAAGATTACTCTCTAGAGCAGCTACCTTTACATTTGCCCCTAACGCATGAAAGGCTCTTGCTACTGTCATTCCTACTCTACCAAAACCTAAAACAACGACATTGGAGCGATGGATGGTGATGTCTGTATTCTGAATAACCATCATCAATGTTCCTTCCATTGTCGGTATTGAATTGTAAATTGCTACATCATCTCGTTCAAATAATTCAATAAGCTTTCTATTTGTTGCTTTAACGATACTTTTTAAATATTGGTTGCTAATTCCTGAAAATATGACACAATGCTCTGGAGTTGCTTTTAGGTGGTCTTCTTTCAATACAATTTTCTCATTTGAGAAGATTGTTTCAATTTCCCCTTCTAAACTAGTGCCACTAACCGGTAGCATTATGGCCTCAACTGTACTAAAATCAACTTGATTTAATTGTACTTTAGAAGCCCCAACAAAACCTTCATCAAGTTGATCAAAGCCTATGAGTGATATCTTTGCATCAAGTTCAATTAATTTACGAATAACTTCTAATTGTCTTGCATCTCCACCAATGATCGCAACATGTTTCCCTGTTAACATTGTTCCTCCCCTTTCTCACTGTTGTTCGCTGTTAAACGTTACAGGGGAATACTCCTTATTAATTCAAAATCATACTATGTATAAACGCACAAAACTGTGAATGCTAGGTAGAAGTTTTCATGTTCTGTTTTGTTAACTCAAAAATAAAAAGCCATGCAACGCATGACTTTTAAGTAGAAATATATAGATTACTGCTAATCTTTTTCTTTATCAACGTCTATGATAATCATGTCTGCTCCAATTTTAACGATTTGACGCCAGTAAACGACAACTTCTTTTTCTTTTTTTCCTAACCCAAACCATTTCATTGAGGGAATAATAAATGATTCAATTTTGCCCGTCTCCTCATCAATGACAAGATCCGTCTGTCCTAGAATTCCCAATCGTTCTCCTTTGTTGTAATCGATAATTTCCTTGCCACTAATTTCGCTTAATTTCATGCCCACTCCCCCTTGTATCTTCTGTTACTTCATTTTTATGTGGACAAAAAAAAAAAATACCAACCGAAGTTGGTATTTTTGTTAGGACTATCTCAATTGATTTGGGAGCTCACCCTCGGGACTAATTAATGCAACAGAATAAGCATTAGAGAATATATCAGCACTAAGACGGTTCACATTATTTAGGGAAACATTATTAATTTCCTCTATTGTCTCATCAAGTGAGCGATGACGTTTTAACAGTAGTTCATTCTTACCGTTACGACTCATACGACTGTTCGTACTTTCTAAACTGAGCATTAAATTTCCTTTTAATTGCTCTTTGCCTTTTGTTAACTCTTTATCAGTTATTCCATTTTTTGAAATACTATTTAACGTTGCCATAATCGTTTCATAAAGTTCATCAAGTTGATGAGGTGCTGTACCACTATATACGGTCAACATCCCATTATCGTGGTACGAAGAGTGGTAAGAAAATACGGAATAAGCTAGCCCTTTCTTTTCTCTAACTTCCTGGAACAAACGACTACTCATGCTTCCGCCCAAGATATTGTTCAATAAAACAAGGCTAAAAACATCTTCGTGCCCTATAGGAAGTCCATTATAACCTAGGCATAAATGTGCTTGTTCAGTATCTTTCTTTCTAACCAATTTTTCCGCTAGGAATACCGGTGTAATATACTCTCGTTTTTGGTCACTCTTGCCTACATCTTTAAAGATTGCTTCTACTTGATGAATAAATTCTTCATCTACATTTCCTGCAATTGATATTACTACATTTTCAGCTGTATATTGATCATTCATATACTCTCGTAATGTTTTATTCGAAAAAGATTTTAAAGTATCTTGAGTCCCTAAAATCGGATAACCTAATGAATGGTTGCCGAAACTAGCTTGTGCTAACAAGTCATGGACAATATCGTCTGGTGCATCTTCATACATCTTAATTTCTTCTAATACAACGTTTTTTTCCTTCTCTAACTCTTTTTCCTCGAAAAGTGAATGGAAAAACATATCCGATAATACATCTAAAGCAATATTAGCATGGTCATCTAACACTTTAGCATAATAACAAGTGTATTCCTTAGAAGTGAACGCATTAACTTGCCCACCAATTCCATCGAATGCTTCCGCAATCTCTTGAGCCGTTCGCTTCTGTGTACCTTTAAAAAACATATGCTCAAGAAAATGTGAAACACCATTAACTTTTGTTGACTCAAACCGTGAGCCAGTTCCAATCCATATTCCTATAGATACTGATCTTACAGTAGGAATTTTCTCTAAAACAATTCTCAATCCATTTGGAGTTTCAAACTTCTGTATCAAATATATTTCCTCCTATTGTTTCAATATGACTGTGAAGCTTCATTTGGAACACCTATTCTCTCCTCACTCAGGAGATTTGTCACAGTGCTGATTTGATATCCTTTTGCTTTAATGCCAGTTATCATTTGTTCTAGACCACCAGTACTACTTGCCGTTGGATGCATTAAAATCATTGAACCTGGCTCTACCTTTTGTATAACTCGTTGTGCCATAGCGTGTGGTTCTGGATTGCGCCAGTCTACTGTATCAACAGTCCACAGGATCGTATACATCTGCATACTTTTAGCAATATCAACAACATCTTGACGAAAACTACCACTAGGTGGCGCGAACCATTTCGGTGTAACATCTAACGTAGCGTTAATAATTTCATTCGTTTTTCTAATTTCTTCATTAATTCTTGCATTGGACAATTTTTTCATGTCCGGATGAGAGTATGCGTGATTTCCAATTTCATGTCCCTCATCGAGAATCATTTTTGCTAATGTAGGATTATTTTTCGTCCATGAACCATCTAAGAAAAAAGTTGCTTTTACATTATGAGCATTCATAATTTTTAACATAGTAGGGATATATTCATTTCCCCAAGCAACATTCACAAGGAATGAAACCATTTGTTTTTCAGGATTGCCTTTATAGATTGGTGAAGCTGGCAAATCACTTAAATGAACTTCTGGAGGTACCTGTTTATATACTAACTTATTTTCTAGAAATTGCCCATCTTTCCGCATTTTCTCATAAGAAGTTTCAATATCAACTTCTAAGCCGTTTAATCCAGGTATTGCCTTCCACACTTTATCTACTACAGCGTTAATTGCTGGCTCATTATGTTGCTTTGCATAATGTTCTAGCTCTATAAAAAGAGGGTCGTTAAAACTGGACACAGCGATACTTTCCCTCTTAATATCTTGTATGTAATTAGAAGTATATGGATTCTGGATCGAGCCAATCGACAAAATCATTATAATAACAAAAGTACAAACTTGTAAAATAAACTTCTTTAACATTAACTGTCCCCCCTTGTACTAAAAAATATGCAAGGGTTGGACGAGGTAGAACAAATCCAGTTAATTGTGAATTGCCAATTTTGAATTCTGAATTACTTTTCATTCGCTTCAAAGCAACTTCCCATCAATAATAATTCGGGTAATTCATCATTCACAATTCATCATTCTTAATTAGAAAAAGAGACTGGCTAAAGCCCCAGCCTCTTCATTTAACTTTCTTGTTTTTCCTCTTTAAGTACTGCTTTTCTTGAAAGATTAACTCTTCCTTGGTTATCTACTTCAGTAACCTTTACAAGAATTTCGTCTCCAATCGCCACAACATCTTCAACTTTGTTGACACGTTCTTCAGCAAGTTGTGAGATATGAACAAGTCCATCTTTACCTTTAAAGATTTCTACGAAAGCACCAAATTTTTCAATTCGTTTTACTGTTCCTAAATATGTTTGCCCAACTTCAACTTCACGGACAATATCTTCAATAATTTGTTTTGCTCGCTCATTCATTTCTTGATTCGTTGAAGCAATAAACACCGTTCCATCTTGTTCAATGTCAATTTTGACACCAGTTTCTTCAATAATCTTATTGATTACTTTACCACTTGGTCCAATCACATCACGAATTTTATCAGGATTGATTGAGAGCATTAGGATCTTAGGTGCATACTCAGATAACTGTGTTTTAGGTTCACTAATTGCTTCTAACATATTATTTAGAATATGAAGACGCCCTTGTCTTGCTTGCTCTAATGCTTCTTCTAAAATAGGTCGATTAATTCCTGAGATTTTAATGTCCATCTGAAGTGCAGTAATACCATCTTTTGTTCCTGCTACTTTAAAATCCATATCCCCTAAATGATCTTCCATACCTTGAATATCAGTTAGAACTGTATAGTCTTCCCCTTCAGCAATCAGACCCATCGCAATCCCTGCAACTGGTGCTTTAATTGGTACACCTGCTGCCATCATCGCGAGTGTACTCGCACAAATACTCGCTTGAGAAGTTGACCCATTTGATTCAAGAACTTCTGAAACTAAACGAATTGTGTAAGGGAACGTTTTTTCAGACGGAATAATTGGTTCAAGTGCACGCTCACCTAGAGCCCCATGACCAATTTCTCTTCGGCCTGGTCCTCTAATTGGCCCGGTTTCCCCAACACTAAATTGTGGGAAGTTATAATGATGCATAAATCGTTTAGACTCTTCAATACCCAATCCATCTAATATTTGCACATCGCCGAGTGCTCCAAGTGTACAAATACTCAACGCTTGAGTTTGACCCCTTGTAAAAAGACCAGAACCATGCGTTCTTGGTAGGATATCTATTTTCGAAGTAAGCATACGAATTTCATCAATAGCTCGTCCATCTGGACGTACTTTTTCTTTAGTAATTAAGCGTCTTACTTCTTCTTTTACAATTTTATGAAGAATTTCTTTTACTTGACCTAAATCAATCTCTTCATTTTCCTCAAAGTGAGCTACCGTTTTTTCCATTACTGCATCAATAGCTGCTTGTCTAGCATGCTTCTCTTGGACTTGAACAGCTTGTCTTAATTCGACATCTGCAAATTCACGAACTAATACATTTAGATCTGCGTCAACTTCTTGAAGAATAACTTCCATCTTCTCAATGTTACCAAGTTGAGCAACAATTTCTTCTTGAAATGCAACTAGACGTTTTATTTGTTCATGCCCATACATAATTGCTTCTAACATTACTTCTTCAGAAACCTCTTCGGCGCCGGCTTCAACCATGTTAATAGCATCTTTTGTACCTGCTACCACTAAGTGGATATCACTGTTTTCTAACTGCTCTGTAGTCGGATTGATTAAAAATTCACCATTAATTCTTCCTACTGTAACACCAGCAATTGGCCCATCAAATGGAATGTCTGAAATTGATAATGCTAATGAAGATCCAACCATAGCTGCCATTTCTGGTGAACAGTTTTGATCAATACTCATGACAATACTAATAACTTGAACCTCATTACGAAATCCTTCTGGAAAAAGCGGACGAATCGGTCTGTCAATTAACCTACTGGTTAATATTGCGTTTTCACTTGGGCGACCTTCACGCTTGATAAATCCACCAGGGATTTTTCCAGCTGCGTATAAACGTTCCTCATAGTTTACTGTAAGAGGAAAGAAATTTAACGGCTTTGGTGACTTTGATGCAGTTACTGTTGCAAGAACCGCTGTTTCGCCATATCTGACCATCACAGCACCATTTGCTTGCTTAGCGAATTCACCGATTTCAAACGTTAATTCGCGACCTGCCCAATCCATTGTAAATTTTTGTGTTTCATGTACCATGTTTGCGAGGACTCCTCTCGTCTTCTTAAATTAATTAAATTACCTAACTTTTATTATTTCCTTAAATATGTAAATTCAAAAGTTTTTTATCCTAGTAAAAAAGTAAGTAATTATGAATATTTTCCCAATAATTAAATCTAACAAAAAAGCGGGACGAATCCCGCTTTCGTGTTTTCATTATCTGCGTAAACCAAGCTTGTCAACTAGATTACGGTAACGAGTAACGTCTTTATTACGTAGGTACGTAAGTAAGTTACGACGTTGCCCAACCATTTTCAAAAGACCACGACGTGAGTGATGATCTTTCTTGTGGGTACGTAAATGCCCGTTTAACGTATTGATTTGCTCCGTTAGGATAGCGATCTGTACTTCTGGAGATCCAGTGTCAGTATCGTGCACTTTAAACGTTTCAATGATTTCATTTTTACGCTCTTGAGTTAATGCCATCCTAATTCACCTCCCTTTTCATAATCCCCAATTCCCTAGCAAACGTTGGTGAGTCGATTTAGCCAAGAAACGGTTTTGTACAAACGTACAATAATAAGAATACATGTTTTTACTACAAATTGCAAGAACACATGTCTAATTTAGTTAAAATTTGTTTTGCGGAAGCCTTATCACTCGCTATCTGATCAATTAATTGTTGAACGCCCGCAAACTTCTTTTCACTTCGAATTCTTTTAATCCATTGAACCGTGATGTTCTCGTCATAAATCTCATCATTAAATTCAAATACATGTATTTCAACAGATTTTACTACAGCGTTATCATGAAAAGTGGGTTTAAATCCTATGTTACAAACTCCCTCGTAAGTACGCTCTTGTATCTTTACATAAACAGCATAAACACCGTTAGTTGGTAGAAAATACCGATCCGTATCAATATTTGCTGTAGGAAAACCGATACTACGACCACGCTTTTCTCCGTGTATTACTTTTCCACGAATTTCATAATACCGACCTAAATAACTAGGTATTTTGTCGACATCTCCCGTGGTTAAAAGTATGCGTATATTTGATGAGCTAATTTTTTCGTGGTCAGTTTCCACTTTAGAAATCGTCGTTTGTGTAAACTGCTCTCTTGAATGAAATGGGAGTGTTTCCATTGTCCCCTTGCCCAATTTCCCATAGGAATAATCAAATCCAGCAACTACATGTTTAACATTTAACCCGATTAAATAGTCATCTACGAATTGTTGCGGTGTTAAATTTGCAAATTCCTGGGTGAATTGAACTACGTAGAGAACATCTACACCTAGCTTCTCAATAAGCCTTATTTTTTCTGGCAATGGACTTAGATACTCTAACTTTTCATTTTTTCCTCGCAATACCTCTTTTGGATGTGGATTAAATGTCATGACAGCACTCTGCATATTTTTTTCTACAGCTATTTGCTTTGCAGTACTAATCACTTGCTGATGACCTAAATGAACACCATCAAAAAAACCTAAGGCGATTACAGTTTCTTTTACATGTTCCTTCTTAAGCTGATGTGGATATGTCAGCGTGATTGTTTTCAACGTTTTCACCTCAATTTCAGTAATGCTCATTTGCCTAGTTAGCCTAAAACATCATTCTTTAATATTTTTTCTGGTTTCATTAAACCTGCTTTGGTAGGGTGCTTCATATAAATGGCTAAGCAATCTCCATCTTGATTATATATAGTAAAACGGTCAGCTTCTAAGTCGACGTTTAGTGGCAGTACCATTCCATTCATCACTTTACTTTCTATTTCTTTATCTATTAAAATTTTGGGAAAATAGGCTATTGCATCTTCAAGTTTAAGTAATTCGCCTTGAAGTTCGCCACTTTCTGCTTTCAACTCGACTTCTTCAAATGTTAGACATTCCTCTAGTTTAAATGGACCAGAAGCCGTTCTAATTAAACTAGACATATGAGCAGGGTACCCAAGTTTTTTGCCAATATCAACTGCTAAAGTCCGTACGTAAGTTCCTTTGCTGCAGTGAACTTGAAAAGAAAACCTTACTTGGTCACCCTCAAGTAATTCTGGCTCTGTGAGTAACTCTAACTGATGTATCACAACGTGTCGCTCGGGTCTTTCGACTTCTATCCCAGCTCTTGCATATTCGTACAATTTTTTTCCTTTAATCTTAACTGCAGAATACATGGGTGGTATTTGAGTTATTGTCCCTGTAAATAATTGTAGTACTTCCTCTATTTCTTGTCTAGAAAATAACTTGGCAACTGCTTTTTTCTCTAGTAATTCCCCAGTGAAATCTTCAGTCGTCGTTGAAAAACCAATTGTTACTTCACCAATATATGTTTTCGAATAATCTGACATGTATTGTGCCACTTTTGTTGCTCTTCCAATGCAAATTGGTAAAACACCAGTAACCTCAGGGTCAAGAGTTCCTGTATGGCCAATTTTCTTAGTCTTGAGTATCCGTCTTAGTTTTGCAACACAGTCGTGAGATGTCATTCCCTTAGGTTTATGTAATGGGAGTATTCCCTGTAGCTCCATCTTCTTCACCACTTTTCAATAATTCTTTATAACAGAAGAAAAGGAGATAGCATTAACTATCCCCCTAGGTCTTTATTGTTGATGATCTTGTTGCCGATTAAGTTCCCCAAGCAGAGACGCAATTCTATTCCCATACTCAGTTGATTCATCAAATTTAAAAATTAATTCCGGTGTCTTTCTAAGTCTAATTCGCTTCCCAATTTCTGAACGGATAAATCCAGTGGCTTTTGAAAGACCTTGTAATGTTGATTCTTTTTGTTCTTCATTACCTAAAACAGTAATATAAATCGTTGCTTGCTGTAAATCACCAGTGACTTCAACTCCTGTAACAGTAACAAAGCCAATTCTTGGATCTTTTAGCTCACGCTGAAGAATGTCAGTCATTTCTTTTTTGATTTGTTCACCAACACGATTTGCACGAACACTCATATTCTCACCTCGTTAGAAATGCAATGAAGCTATGTTGCTTCTTCTAATATAAAGCATACTAAAACCATTCAAAGTTTGTAATGGTTCGTTCTATTTCTGGAGTGGAATCGATCATCGCTAAAGCCTTCTGCAATTCTTTTTCTGCTATGACACGATCACTAGCAACCGTTACTATCGATATTTCAGTCCGTTGCCAGAGATCTTGATATCCTGTTTCTGATACCGATATGTTTAGCCTTTGCTTTAAGCGAGTAATTATACTCTTTAAGACCGAACGCTTTCCTTTTAATGACTGTACATCATAAATGAAACATTCACATGTTACACTCCCGATCATGTACGCTTAATTTCCTCCATTATATAAGCTTCAATAATATCGCCTTCTTTAATATCATTGAACTTCTCCAGGGTAATACCACACTCATACCCCGTAGCAACTTCTTTCGCATCATCTTTAAAGCGCTTAAGTGCGTCAATTTTGCCTTCGTATATAACAACCCCGTCACGGATTAAACGTACTGTTGAGTCTCTTGTAATCTTACCTTCAGTTACATAACATCCAGCAATCGTCCCTACTTTTGATACCTTAAACGTTGTTCTAACTTCTACTTGACCAATGACTTTCTCTTCGAACTCTGGATCAAGCATTCCTTTCATTGCTGCTTCAATTTCATCAATTGCATTGTAAATAACTCGGTGAAGTCGAATGTCTACTTTTTCACTATCTGCAGTACGTTTCGCATTTACGTCTGGACGAACATTAAATCCAATAACGATTGCATTTGAAGCACTTGCTAAAATAATATCCGATTCTGTAATTGCACCTACACCAGTATGGATAATGTTAACTTTAACACCTTCAACATCGATCTTTTCTAGTGAACCTTTCATTGCTTCAACAGAACCCTGAACGTCACCTTTAACAATGATATTAATATCTTTAATTTCACCCTGTTGAATTCTATTAAATAAATCATCAAGACTTACTTTACTGTTTTCTGATCTTTCAGCATCACGTTGCTTCGAAGCTCTTGCTTCACCAACAGAACGAGCTGTTTTCTCGTCTTTAAATACTAAGAACTGGTCTCCTGCTTGTGGTACATCACTTAGGCCTGTAATTTCTACAGGTGCCGATGGACCCGCTGTTTTTACACGTCGACCAAGGTCATTTACCATGGCTCTGACACGCCCAAATGTATTACCGACAACAATTGGGTCTCCTACGTGTAATGTACCAGATTGTACTAGAAGGGTTGCAACAGCTCCGCGGCCTTTATCAAGTTCTGCTTCGACTACTGTACCACGTGCATAAGCTTTCGGATTGGCTTTGTACTCTTCTACTTCTGATACTAATAGGATCATTTCTAAAAGCTCATCAATCCCCTCACCTTTTAGCGCTGAAACTGGAACGAAGATCGTATCTCCTCCCCACGCTTCCGCAACTAATCCGTGTTCAGTTAATTCTTGCATAACTCTATCAGGATTTGCAGCTTCTTTATCCATTTTATTCACAGCAACAATAATTGGTACTTTTGCTGCTTTCGCATGGTTGATTGCTTCTACCGTTTGTGGCATAACCCCGTCGTCTGCAGCAACAACAAGAATTGTAATATCAGTAACTTGAGCACCACGAGCACGCATAGTTGTAAAAGCTGCGTGACCAGGGGTATCTAAAAACGTAACTTTCTTGTCATTTACTTCGACTTGGTAGGCTCCAATATGTTGGGTAATTCCCCCTGCTTCGCCTGCAGTAACCTTTGTATGACGAATTGAATCAAGGAGTGTTGTTTTTCCATGGTCAACGTGACCCATGATTGTAACAACAGGTGGTCTTTCTCTTAAGTCTTTTGGATCATCTTCTTCTTCATATCGTTCAAAATCTGTAGCCTCTAAGATAATCTCTTCTTCTACTTCAACTCCAAAGTCTCCGGCAATTAATTCAATCGATTCCTTATCTAATTCTTGGTTGATTGTTGCCATAACACCTAGGAACATTAGTTTTTTAATTAACTCTGAAGGTTCTTTATGAAGAAGCTTCGCTAGCTCGCCCACTGTAAGTGAACCTGAATAAGTAATTTTTGTTGGAGTTTTCATAGTTTCTTTCTTCTCTTCGTTTTGTGGCTTATGGTTCTGTTGGTTTTGATTTCTCTTGTTTTTCTTCTTATCGTTTTTCTTAGGAGCAGCGTTCTTCGTATCTGCATCTTTAAATTGAGTAGGCTTTTTTATAACCTTTTGTTCGTTCTTATCTTTCTTAACAGCTACAGGGATATCGTCTTCATTGTCCTCTTGTTTACCTGCTTTTACTTCTTTTTTGGGTGCTACATTTTTAGGTTCCTCTTTATTTGGACCCTCTAATTGTTTCATGGCTTCTTCTGTAATGACTGACATATGGTTGGTTACCTCAATATTTAATGACTTTAATTTGTCAATAATTTCTTTGCTTGATATATTTTTTTCTTTTGCATATTCATAAACACGCATCTTCCTCATTTGCTTTCCTCCCTTTGAACATGGTCTTGTTCAACCAGCTTTCAAACTTGCTATTTATTAAAGAAGTGAAAGGAGCTTTTGAGCAAATCCCTCGTCTGTAACACCAATAACTACTCTTTCATGTTTACCAATCGCAGCACCGAGCTGTCCTCGATCAGACGCGAACTGCAACGTAACATTGTAGTATTGACATTTATCCTGTAACTTTTTCTTTGTCAAGTCTGAGGCATCATCTGCTACTATTACCAAATGGACTTCTTTTTTACGGATACTTTTAATCACAAGCTCTTCCCCAGTAACGAGCTTTCTTGCTCTAGCCGCTAGGCCTAAGAGCGAAAACCATTGTGGTTGCTTCATTATAAGTCTCCTTTAGTTCGATCTTTGATAAGTTGGTCATATATTTCGGAACTAACTTTCACATTTAAATGACGGGAAAATACATCTTTCTTTTTTGCTTCTTCAAAGCATTCTTGGCTGTTACTCACATATGCCCCTCTTCCAGACTTTTTCCCAGTAAAATCGACAACGACTTCGCCTTCAGGGGTACGAACAATACGGATTAATTCTTTTTTAGGTTTCATCTCATTTGTGACAACACATTTGCGAAGTGGAACTTTACGGTTCTTCATCATGGCCCCTACTCCTTACTACTCTTGTTCTACGTGTCCCTCTTCAAAATTATAATCAGCAACTTCATCTTCTATGTCCAAATTCTGTGCCTCGTTAGAATTATATAGACCGAGACTTTCTGCCTCAGATTGGCTCTTAATATCAATTTTCCAACCTGTTAACTTAGCTGCTAACCTTGCGTTTTGCCCTCTTTTACCAATAGCCAATGAAAGTTGGTAATCAGGAACAATAACTTGAGTCATTTTTTCTTCTTCATTTACCTTTACTTGCACTACCTTAGCAGGGCTTAAAGCATTTGCAACATATTCTACTGGATCTTCTGACCAACGAACGATGTCAATCTTTTCACCTTTAAGTTCATTCACGATTGTCTGAACTCTTTGCCCTTTTGGGCCAACACACGAACCAACAGGATCAACCTCTTGATTTTCTGCATGAACAGCAATTTTCGAACGGTCACCAGCTTCTCGGGCAACTGACTTAAGTTCAACTGTACCATCAAAGATTTCAGGTACTTCTAACTCAAATAATCGCTTTAATAATCCAGGGTGCGTTCTTGAAATCAAAATCTGAGGACCTTTAGTCGTTTTTTCTACTTTGGTTATGTAAGCTTTGATACGATCATTATGCTTATAAGTTTCGTTAGGCATTTGCTCACTTAACGGTAGTAGAGCTTCTACTTTCCCTAAGTCTACATAGATAAAACGGCTGTCTTGCCTTTGAACAATTCCTGTCATAATATCTTCTTCGCGATCAATAAAATCAGCATAGATAATACCTCTTTCAGCTTCTCGAACACGTTGAGTTACAACCTGTTTAGCTGTTTGAGCAGCAATTCTACCGAAATCCTTAGGGGTTACTTCAATTTCAACAATATCGTCTACCTCATATTGTGGGTTCATGGCTTTTGCCGCTTCAAGGGAAATTTCTAATCTTGAGTCAAAAACCTCTTCCACTACTTGCTTTCTGGCAAAAACACGGATACTGCCGTTCTCACGATTAATATCCACACGAACATTTTGGGCTTGATTAAAGTTACGTTTGTAACCAGAAATTAAAGCAGCCTCAATTGCTTCAATAATAATTTCCTTACTAATTCCTTTTTCTTTTTCTAACGTAGTTAATGCATCCATAAAATCAGTATTCATGGAGCTCTTTTCCCCCTTTCGTTTTAGAATGGTCGTACAAACCAAGCTTGTTACGCTTTGTGAGTCAATACGTCCCATTTAGTATAAATGTGGCTGCAATTATATTGGTATCGACCAACATTTACTCAGTGTAATGCTGCATAGTTCCATGTATCTTAGAGGAAAGGCAACTTTTTACAAATCTATTAGAACACTACGGCCAACCTAGCACTTGCTACTTTTTCATAAGGAATGACCACTTCTACTAGACGTGTTTTTTGTTTTGTTGCAATCGTTAACTGATTTTCAACAAAAGAAACCAATTTACCTTCATGTGTTTTCTCACCTTGAATTGGCTCATATAAGGTAACGTATATGTTCTTACCGACTGCCTTTTCAATATCGGACTCTTTTTTCAATGGTCTCTCAGCACCAGGCGAAGATACTTCTAAGAAGTATGCTTGTGTAATTGGGTCTTTTTCATCTAAAAGTTCGCTTAATCTTTCGCTGACAGTGCCACAGTCCTCAATATCTACACCCTTTTCTGAGTCAATGTAAACTCGTAGAAACCAATTCTTCCCTTCTTTCTTAAATTCAACATCTACAAGTTCAAGTTGCATATTAGTCAAAATAGGTATAACTAGTTCTTCTACGGCTGTAGTTACTTTGCTACTCATTATTATCCCTCCTTAAAACGAGCATAACCTGTACATATAACTTTCCAAATCCACACATGAGCCAATTGGGTGATCCAAAAGTCAAGCGCGGTTTAATTGCTTCTAAAAAAGAACTCTCTTGTCAATTTGTAATTACTAGTTCTTACTCGAAGTGAAACATATCAGAAAGAGTATTTATTATAGTATGAAACGAGACAATTACTTGTATGTAAGTTCTATGTATTAGCTAAAACTGTAAAAATCCTTTTAGAGTAAAACGAAAGAGTGGGTTTCCCCACTCTTTTTGTGTCACCTATTCAAAGTATTACCTCAAAAATATAACATAAACCCTAAATTTATGCAAGTTGCAAGCTGCTTTTGATAATGTCATTAAAATAGAGACAACTGATTTGAAGCTGGTAGTCCTTCAAGACAGCCATGATCATCCAAATTTTCTAATACTGTCTTTGTAATTTTGCTTCGCTGTTGTAAATCTTCTTTTGATAAAAATTCACCTTGCTCACGAGCCTTCACAATATTAATAGCCGCGTTTGTTCCAACACCAGTCATGGCATTAAATGGTGGTAATAAGGAGTTACCATCAACAATAAAATCAGTAGAACTAGACTTATATAAATCTACCTTTTTAAAGGAGAAGCCACGTTCACACGCTTCTAATGCTAACTCTAATACTGTTAATAAGTTCTTTTCCTTCGGTGAAGCATCTAGACCTTTTAAGTTAATTTCTTCTATCTTAGCTTTAATTGAGGCAGACCCTCTAATCATCGTATCTAAATCGAAGTCATCAGCCCTCACAGTAAAATACGCTGCATAAAAAAGAATTGGGTGATGTACTTTAAAATAGGCGATCCGAACGGCCATTAGTACATAGGCAACAGCATGGGCTTTCGGGAACATGTACTTAATTTTCAAACAGGAACCAATGTACCAATCTGGCACATTATTTTTCTTCATTTCATCAATCCATTCTTCAGGTAGCCCTTTCCCCTTACGAACGTTTTCCATAATTTTAAATGCTAAAGATGGCTCAAGTCCTTTATATATTAAGTACACCATGATGTCATCACGACAACCAATAACTTCTTTTAATACACAAGTTCCATTGTAGATAAGTTCATTTGCATTGTTTAACCAAACGTCCGTCCCGTGGGATAATCCGGAAATCTGGACAAGTTCACTAAATGATGACGGTTTTGTTTCTTCAAGCATCTGTCGAACAAATCTTGTCCCAAACTCAGGAATACCATATGTTCCTGTTTTGCAGAGGATTTGCTCTTCACTTACGCCTAAACTTTCTGTTCCACTAAAAAGCTTATATACTTCAGGATCATCTGTAGGGATGGTTTTAGGATCAATTCCACTTAAATCTTGGAGCATTCGAATTACGGTAGGATCATCATGCCCAAGTATATCAAGCTTTAGTAAATTATCATGTATCGAGTGAAAGTCAAAATGAGTCGTTTTCCATTCAGATGTTTTATCATCAGCTGGAAACTGAATTGGACAAAAGTCATAGATCTCCATGTAATCAGGAACAACAATAATTCCCCCTGGATGTTGTCCAGTTGTTCGTTTTACCCCGGTACATCCAGCAACAAGACGGTCAATTTCTGCTGAACGCATTTGTAAGTTATAATCGCTTTGATATCCTTTTACATAACCATAGGCTGTTTTCTCTGCAACGGTACCGATTGTTCCCGCACGATAAACAAATTCTTCACCAAATAGTTCTTTCGTATAGTTATGGGCCCTAGGTTGATAATCACCAGAAAAGTTTAAGTCAATATCGGGAACTTTATCTCCTTTAAAACCGAGAAACGTTTCAAATGGAATATCATGTCCGTCTTTAACATAGGCTGTCCCACACTCAGGACAATCTTTATCCGGTAAGTCAAATCCTGATCCAACAGAACCATCATCAAAGAAATAGGAATGTTTGCAGTTTGGACATACATAATGCGGAGGTAGCGGATTAACCTCTGTGATCTCGGTCATCGTCGCTACAAATGATGAACCTACGGAACCCCTTGAACCTACTAGGTACCCATCATCTAATGATTTTTTTACAAGTTTATGAGAAATCAAGTAGATTACTGCAAATCCATGGCCAATAATACTTTTAAGTTCTTTTTCTAATCTTGCTTCAACAAGTTCAGGTAAGTTATCCCCGTAGATACTTCGGGCACGATTATAACTCATTTGACGAATCTCATCGTCAGCACCTTCAATTTTAGGTGTATAAAGGTCATCAGGGATCGGTTTGATCTCCTCTATTTGGTTAGCAATTAGTTGTGTGTTTAACACTACAACTTCTTTTGCCTTTTCCTCGCCTAAAAAATCAAAGCATTCAAGCATGTCATCTGTCGAACGGAAATGAACTTCAGGAAGTGTTTGTTTATTTAATGGATTTGCTCCACCTTGACTTGCAATCAGGATTTTTCGGTAGATGGCGTCATTCTTATCAAGGTAATGAACGTTACCAGTAGCGACCACCGGTTTCCCTAACTTCTCTCCAAGAGTTACGATTTTTCCAATAATTTCTTTTAGAGCTAATTCATCTCGAACTAGTTCTTTTTCAATTAAATGATAGTAATTTGAAGGAGGCTGTATTTCAAGGTAGTCATAAAATTTTGCCACTTGTTCAACCTCATCACTAGACTTTTGCATCATCGCTTCAAATACTTCTCCCTTGTCACACCCCGAACCTACAATGATCCCCTCACGATATTTCTGTAATAGAGATCTAGGTATTCTAGGAGTACGATAGAAAAACTCTAAATGTGAAAGCGAAACTAGCTTATATAAATTTTTCAACCCTGCTTGAGTTTGCGCTAACAAAATGCAATGAGAAGGACGGAGACGATGGAAATCGCCTTTACCCATATTGTCATTTAATTGGTCATGATACTCTATTTCTTGCTCGATACAGTCCTTCACTAATTTCCATAGTAAATATCCAGTTGCTTCGGCATCATAGATCGCTCTATGGTGACTTACCAGTTCTATATCAAACTTTTTACAAAGAGTATTTAAACGGTGGTTTTTCATTTCTGGGTATAAAAATCTAGCAAGTTCTAGCGTATCTATGACAGGATTTGCTGCATCTGCTAATCCAATTTTCCGGAAGCCTGCATTAATAAAACCCATGTCAAAGCTAGCATTATGAGCTACAAGGATGTCATCACCGATCCAAGCTCGAAAATCCTTTAAAACATCGTCAATTTCAGGAGCACCAACAAGCATGTCATCAGTGATACCTGTTAATTCAATAATGGTATTTGTTAATTTCTCATGTGGATTTGCAAATGACTCAAACCGATCAATGACTTCCCCATTTTGTATCTTTACAGCAGCAAGTTCGATGATGGTATTGTAAACAGCAGAAAGACCTGTTGTTTCAACGTCAAAAACGATATAAGTTTCCTCAAATAACTTACGATGGTCCGTGTTATAAGCAATCGGCACACCATCGTCCACTAGATTTGCTTCAAGTCCATAGAGAATTTTTATCCCAAGTTTTTTCCCCGCTCCATATGCTTCAGGGAAAGACTGAACGATGCCATGATCAGTAATAGCAATGGCTGGGTGGCCCCATTTGCTAGCTTGTTCAATAATTTTGCTACACGGAGTAATGGCATCCATCTGACTCATTGGCGAATGTAAGTGTAATTCTACACGTTTTTCCCCTTCTGGAGCTAAGTCCTGTTTGAGAACCGGTTTTACTTCATTTATATCTTTGGCAATCATTACGAGATCACGTACAAATGTATCTTGTTGAACACCGCCACGCACCTTTAACCATAAGCCTTTTTTTACAGCTTGAAGTAATGGAACATCCTCTTTATCATTTGAAAAGATTTTTACTAATATGGAATCTGTATAGTCGGTAATCTTAAATGTTAATAATGTACGTCCGCTTCTTAACTCTCTTGTCTCTGCATCAAACACATAACCTTGAATAGCCACTTTCTTTTCCTCATCCTGTATCGTTTCAATTGGTACAATTTCATCTTTAATCTGATAGCCAATTGTTAAAGCCTCGTTGGAGTGAGAAATTGAGTCAGCTCGTTTTTCAACTTTTTGTTTTTCAATCATCGCAGCAATCATTTTCGAATGATCTTCTTGCTCTTTTTGTGCAACAAATTGTTGAAACTCTTGTTTTGATTGTTTTACAGTTGCTTCAACAAGGTAGTTTGGGAAGCCTAGTCTTAGAAAAGCGTCTTTTAAAGGATCCTTTAGCTTCCTACTAAGTGCCGTAGCTTCGGTTTCATTTCTAACTGTAATTATTATTTTTTGACCTTGTATCTCAGGTGTTTGCCCTTTTAGAAAATGTTGAATTGAAGGTGAAAACCCTTCAAGACTATCAACTAAGAATGGCCAATACTCAATTATTGTCTTTTCTTCCATTTTGGCATTTGTATAACTAAGCGTAAAGGTAACAGTCGCAATATGGCCGAAAGTTTGTCCTAAACGTTCTTGAAATAATTGAAAGACCTGATATGGAAGAATATTGTCGACTTGAAACTCAAACTCCCATTTTTTTTCATTTTTAAAGATTGATAGTTTTTGAATAAGTCCATCTTGAAAGAAACGCTCCGATAAATCCGTTGGAAACAATATTTGTTGGAGGAGTAGTTGAAATCGCTCTTGGCGTATTCGTTTTTCTTCGCTCATAATAAACCTCCCATGTATTTTCAAATTTAAAGAATAAAGCTTTATTACTAATACTACCATGTACATGCATTTTATTAGTATAACAAATTTTCACATCACCTTGGGTAGATAAATACTGGATGAAAAAAAACTTTTCATAGAAAATGGTACCTTCAAACGGCAAGGTACCATTGTTGTCATTCTTATAATAAATTTGATAAGATCGTCGTTAACTCTGAAGATAGCTGCTCTAGTTGCACTTCAACAACCTCACCGGTTTTGCGAATTTTTAATTCTACAATCCCTTCATTTGCCTTTTTTCCAACGGTAATTCTTAGAGGTAAACCAATAAGATCTGCATCCGCAAATTTCACCCCTGGTCTTTCCGCACGATCATCAAAAAGAACACTATAACCATCTTTCATTAATTGTTTATATAATTGTTCTGATAGATCTTTTTGTTCCGTATCTTTCATATTTACAGCAATTAAGTGCAAATCAAAAGGCGCTACAGCTCTCGGCCAAACAATCCCTTTTTCATCGTTATGCTGTTCAATTACCGCTGCCACTGTTCGTGTCACACCAATTCCATAGCAACCCATAATCATTGGCTGTGTCTTCCCATTTTCATCCAAGAAAATAGCACCCATTGATTCACTATAACGTGTACCTAATTTAAAGACGTGTCCAACTTCAATACCTTCAGCAAATTTAATAACTCCTTGGCCGTCAGGTGACAAATCACCTTCTTTAATAAAACGAAGGTCAATATATTCTTTAACTTTAAAATCTCTCTCTGGATTTACATTCCTATAGTGATAATCTTTTTCGTTAGCCCCAGAAACAGCATTTACCACATATTGAATAGCTACATCAGCAACTACATCAACCTCTTCACTAATATCTATTGGACCAATAAATCCTGGTTCACATTTCATATATTGAAGGGTTTGTTCACGACTAGCTAACTCAACAATACTTGCTTCATAATAGTGTTTAATCTTTACATCATTAACATCATGATCACCACGTACAAGTGCAAGTACTGGTTTTTCATCGACAATGAAAAGAACTGCCTTTATCAAAGCTTCTTTATTTATTCCTAAAGAATCCTCTAATTCATCAATCGTTTTTAGGTCAGGAGTAGAAAACTTCTCTAAAGAAAGCACTTCTTCTGTACTCTTACTATAGTTAGCTACAACCGGTGCGATCTCAATATTGGCTGCATAATTACTTTCACTTGAATAGGCAATAGTATCTTCACCTATACCTGAAAGTACCATGAATTCATGTGTATCTTTTCCACCCATTGCACCTGAATCAGCAACAACAGCACGAAAATCTAAACCACAACGATTAAATACATTTGTATACGCCTCGTACATTTTGTCGTAACTAACATCTAGTCCTTGTTGAGTTGTATCAAACGAATAGGCATCCTTCATAATAAACTCACGAGATCTTAAAACACCAAAGCGAGGTCTTCTTTCATCTCTGAATTTCGTTTGTATTTGGTAGAGAGTCATAGGAAGTTTTTTGTAGGATTTAACATCATCTCTTACCAACGTAGTAATAACCTCTTCATGAGTTGGCCCTAATGCAAACTCACGATTATGACGGTCGTTAAAACGCATCAATTCAGGTCCATAAGCTTCCCAACGTCCACTTTCATGCCAAAGCTCTGCTGGCTGGATGGCTGGCATTAAAACTTCCTGAGCTCCTGCCATATCCATTTCTTCTCTTACAATATTTTCAACCTTTTTTAACGCACGTAAGCCTAGTGGCAAAAACGAGTAGACCCCAGATGCCGTTTGCCTAATCAGTCCAGCTCGTAGCATCAACTGATGATTCGTAACTTCAGCATCTGCTGGTACATCTCTAAGCGTAGGACTTAAATAATGAGTTTGACGCATAAAAAACACCTCTGTTTTAGATATGATAAGATTATGATTATTTGAATGAAAGAAGAATTGGACTAAGAGATGCTTTAAGCATTACTTACAACACAACATTCTACATTCTAAAAAGAATATTGCTTTTTCGCTTACGAAAAGAGCAAATTATAAAAAGAATTTGTTTATATCATTCCATGTTACAACGAGCATGAGTACCATTAAAAGAGCGAATCCAACAAAATGAACAATTCCCTCTTTTTGAGGATCAATTGGTTTACCTCTTACTGCTTCTAGGCCGATAAACATTAGCCTCCCCCCATCTAGTGCCGGGAGTGGCAAGAGGTTAATGATCCCTAAGTTTATACTTAGAATCGCTGCCCACTGCATTAATACCAGTATCCCCATTGCTGCTGCTTGACCTGTATAGTTATAAATCCCTACTGGTCCTGATAAATGGTCTAAAGTAAATTGGCCTGTTACTAACATACCAAGACTTTGGATAATTAAGACAATATATTCCCATGTTTGCGCAAATCCAAATGAGATTGATCCTAATAACGAAAATTCAGTTGGAGGATAAATCCCTATAAATCCATCTGTTTGTTCGTTCGGTCCTGTTCTGGCCTCTGGAACAACAGGGATTTCTACTACGTCGTTACCTCTTTGTACTTGGAATACAAGCTCTTGATTTGCACTTCTTTGAATAATACTAGTTAGATCACTCCATGTATCTAATTGCTTTCCATCAATAGCCACAACATAATCGCCCTTTTGTAAACCAGCCTCAATAGCAGCACCATCAGGAATTACATCACCTACTATTGGTTTATCAACTGGCATGCCCTGAATGAGTGCATATGATATTAGGATTACAGCTGCTAAGGCAAAATTCATAAAAGGTCCTGCAAAAATGGCTACCGCTCTTTGTGAAAGAGTTTTAGAACCAAATTGTCGGTTATATGGGGCAATTTGGGTTCTTTGCTCATCATATATATAGTCAGCTTTGGCATCTACCTTATACTCTTTTAACTCATCACTTTCATCATAGCCTTGAATTATTAATTGGTGCTCAAGATCAATTCTCTCAACAGTTATGACTTTCGCATCAGGATGCTTTGATTTATTGTTTATGATAATATCCTTTACATTGCCATTTCGATTAAAATTTAAGCCAATCTGAAATCCTGGCTTTATTTCAATCATTTCTGGGTCTTCTCCTGCCATTCTAACAAATCCACCCAAAGGTAATAAACGAATCGTATACGTTGTCTCATCCTTCTTGTAAGAAAATAACTTAGGTCCAAATCCAATCGCAAACTCTCGGCATAATATACCTGCTCGCTTTGCAAAAATTAAGTGACCAAGCTCATGGATGAATACGAGCAGTCCAAAAATGATAATAATAGAAATAAATGTATTCACCGAATCACAACCTTTTTATTTTTTTAAAAACAACTTTTAGAAAAATATGTACTATTTTGAAGCCATTACATTCCTTACGAAATCTCTCGTCTCTTTGTCTATATGTTGGATAACTTCTAAACTTGGTAAGGCAATATTTTCATATTCATTTAATGCTCTTTCAATAGCTTCTTCAATCTCTAAGAAAGATATCTTTCCATTTAAGAATAAAGAGACAGCCTCTTCGTTTGCAGCATTTAAAACCGTAGGTAGTATACCACCTGCACTACCTGCCTCAAAAGCAAAATAAAGACAGCGATAACGCTCTAGTGACGGTTTCGCAAAATGTAGCTTACCAACTTCCCAAAGGTTCAAATGCTTCTTGCCATGAAGCTGTAGTCGATTTGGATAGGTTAGAGCATACTGTATTGGAACTTTCATGTCAGGAGTACCTAACTGAGCAATGACACTTCCATCAATAAATTCAACCATAGAATGAATAATACTTTCCTGATGAAGGAGAACAGCAATCTTTTCATATGGCATATTAAAAAGCCAATGAGCTTCAATAACTTCAAGCCCCTTATTCATCATCGTGGCAGAATCTATTGTGATTTTAGCTCCCATAGACCAATTTGGGTGATTTAAGGCATCAGCAACTGTAACATCTTTTAACTCGGTCCTGTCTAAGTGCCTAAAACTTCCCCCTGAAGCAGTTAAAATTAATTTCTCCACCTCTTGGAGTCTTTCACCTTGTAAGCACTGGTAAATAGCAGAATGTTCACTATCTACAGGAAGTAGATCTACCTTATGTTTTTTAGCTTCTTCTGTTACAATGTGCCCGGCAGTTACTAAAGTTTCCTTGTTTGCGATGGCAATGGTTTTCCCAGCTTTAATTGCCGACAATGTAGGCGCTAGGCCAACGCTTCCTAATACAGCATTTACTAATATATCCGCATCATTATTACTGGCGACCTCCTCTAACCCCTCTTGTCCATATACTAGCTTGACAGTATTAGGTATTTCATTTAGAAGCTTATCATAATCTTCCTTAAATTGTACGGAAACAAGCTTAGGATTATACTCATTAATTTGTTTTAAACCTAGTTCAATATTTTTTCCAATTGAAATAGCTTCAAGGCTAAACTTGTCCGGGTGACTTGCAATTACTTCCAAAGTTTGTGTTCCTATTGAACCTGTCGCTCCTAATAAACTTATCTTCTTCATAAAAAGGCTCCTCATGATATATAATGAACATTTTTGTTATTTATACTAAACTCTCTAAATAAATTGTAATAGAAAAAGTACTGGCATAACAAAAATTAAACTGTCAAAACGATCTAATATTCCTCCATGCCCTGGTAGTAATGTCCCTGAATCTTTCACGCCATAATGACGCTTCAAAGCTGACTCAACTAAATCACCGAGCTGTCCTACAATTGATATAACAATTATCATAATGCTTACAGTTATCAACGAGTCTGCAACAGGTACAAAATAGTTGTAGGAAAGACCAACAATAAGAGCGCAAATCACACCACCCAGGGAACCTTCAATCGTTTTTTTAGGGCTGATTTCTGGCCAAAGTTTCCTTTTTCCAAAAGACCTACCAGTAAAATAAGCGCCTGTATCTGTAGACCAAATCGATAACAGAATAAAGAAGAATATTGCAAGTCCATGTTCTAATGCTCTCGTTTCAATCATAAAGTGGAAACCTAGTCCCACATATAATGAGGATATAATGATAAAGCCAACTTGATCAAATGTTATTGAATTTTTTGTTAGCACAGTTAAAGCTAACAACAGTAGGATAAAGCCCGTAACTAGTTCTGTGCGCACAAGGTAAGTATGTAGACTTTGTGTAATCCATTCATTCGGAATTAGGATTGACCACAAAAGCAAAACACTAACGAAGCCCGTTATAGATAGTATCTTGATGTCTTTCATTTTTAGTAATTCAAACAATCCGATTGTGGCTATCGCCATAATAGCTAAGGTAAATGGCAGATTTCCCATAAGGATTAGTAAAATAAAGATAATTCCAGCAATAATACCTGTAATAATTCTTTGTTTCATCGGCGTGACCCCTTTCTATATACCCCCATAGCGTCTAGTTCGCTGTTGATATACGTTCACAGCTTCTAGAAAATGTTGTTCTGTAAAATCTGGCCATAATACATCCGTAAACCAAAACTCTGTATAAGCCAGCTGCCAGAGCATAAAATTACTTAAACGTATTTCACCACTAGTCCGTATTAATAAGTCTGGGTCTCTTAGTTCAGACGTCATTAAATGCTCTGAAACAAGCGTATTACTGACATCACTAGGGTTAATTTTACCTTCAGCAACTTTTGTTGCAATTGCTTGAATAGCGGTCACAATTTCATCTCTGCTTCCGTAATTCAACGCGAAATTTAAAATTAAACCAGTATTTTCCTTTGTCTTCTCGATTGCATTGTCAACCGCCTTAATGGTGTGTGTAGGTAAGCTGTCCTTGCAACCCATTAAGCGGACCTTGACATTCTCTTCAATCAGCTTAGGCAATTCAACACTTAAATATCTCTCAGGTAGACGCATTAAGAAATCAACCTCATTTTTCGGCCTTTTCCAGTTTTCTGTTGAAAAAGCATACAAGGTTAATACTTCAACGCCAAGAGAATTCGCTTGTCTCACCATTTTATTAATCACATTCATTCCTTCACGATGTCCAGCTATTCTAGGTAAACCACGTTTCTTCGCCCAACGACCGTTTCCATCCATAATTATTGCTACATGTTTTGGAACGTTATCTAATCTTATTGGCTCATCTTTTTTTTCTTGTTCAGCTTTTGACTTCCAGTTTGAGAACTTTTCAAGCATGTTCATGTCCCCCAAATTTTGCTAATTTCTTAAACCCTATGTAAAATTGTATATTTTCGAGATAACTAAATGGTACACCTTAACAATTGTATATGATAAACAGTGACATCACAACGCTAAACTAACATTCTCAAAAAAATAGTATTACCATTGTTGGTTGAATTCCATAAAATTATAAGGGTAAATCGAACTTCTTTTATTGGTGAAGTAATAATGTTATATGTAAGATAGTAAAAAAACCCCCTGAGATTTCTAGAGGGTTCTAATTACTATACTATTTTACCTCGAATTTTATTATACTTCCATAATTTCTTTTTCTTTAGCTGATGCAACTTCATCTACTTTTACAATTTCTTTATCAGTAAGCTTTTGAACTTCATCAGTACTACGACGTAACTCATCTTCCGTTAATTCGCCATCTTTTTGAAGCTTCTTCAATTCATCATTAGCATCACGTCGAATGTTACGGATCGCAACTTTAGCTTCTTCTCCGTACTTCTTAACTAATTTTACTAGGTCACGTCGTCTTTCTTCAGTTAATGGCGGAATAGTAATACGAATAACAGTTCCATCATTTGAAGGACTTAAACCTAAGTCAGACTTCTGTATAGCACGATCAATATCATTAATTGCTGTTTTATCAAACGGCTGAATGACTAATAACCTTGCTTCAGGTACAGTAATTGAAGCTAATTGATTTAAAGGAGTAAGCGCTCCGTAATATTCAACTTGAATTTTATCCAAAATTGCTGGATTTGCTCTCCCGGCACGCAATGTCACAAGTTCACGCTTTAATGCTTCAATAGCCTTATTCATTTTTTCTTCAGATAACTTAATCACTTCTTTGCTCATCTTAATTCCCCCTAACAATTGTTCCAATATTTTCGCCTAATACAGCACGCTTGATATTTCCTTCTTCCATAATAGAAAATACAATAAGTGGGATATCATTGTCCATACATAAAGATGATGCTGTTGAATCCATAACAGCTAATCCTTCTTTTAAAACGTCTAAGTAAGTAAGTGTTTCATATTTCTTTGCATTTGCATCAATAGAAGGGTCCGCAGTATAAACACCATCTACTTTATTTTTAGCCATTAGAATTACTTCTGCTTCAATTTCAGCGGCTCTAAGAGCAGCTGTTGTATCTGTTGAGAAATACGGATTACCAGTACCACCAGCAAAAATAACAACACGGTTTTTCTCTAGATGACGAATCGCTTTTCTTCTTATGTATGGTTCTGCAACTTGTCTCATTTCAATTGATGTTTGTACTCTCGTTGGTACATCAATATTTTCTAAGCTATCCTGAAGTGCAAGAGAGTTCATAACAGTTGCCAGCATCCCCATATAGTCTGCAGTTGCTCTATCCATTCCTTTAGCGCTACCAGCCATTCCACGCCAAATGTTTCCTCCGCCTACAATAATGGCAACCTCTACATCTAGTGCAACAATTTCTTTAATTTGCTGAGCAATTGACTGAATAACTATTGGGTCAATCCCATATCCAACTTCTCCAGCAAGCGCCTCGCCGCTCAGTTTAAGGACGATTCTTTTATACTTAGGCTTTTCCATGTTACCCTCCAGTGATTAATAAATTTACATTGGCTATTTGGAAAAAGGGACACTATGTGCCCCTACTTTTCAAAAGAACTATAATACAATCTTTGTTGTAGCTAATGCCTACTTCTTGTTAACTTGAGACATTACCTCTTCAGCAAAGTTTTCTTCACGTTTTTCCATACCTTCTCCAACCTCATAGCGAGTGAAAGAAACTACAGAAGCACCTTTGTTAGCTACATACTTACCAACTTTTTGGTCGCCATCTTTTACAAACGGTTGATCATTTAAGCAGATATCTTCAAAGTACTTGCTTAAACGACCTTCTACCATTTTAGCAACAATGTTTTCTGGTTTCCCTTCGTTAAGCGCTTGTTGAGTTAATACTTCACGCTCACGGATAACTTCTTCTTCAGAAACTTCATCACGAGAAATATATTTAGGGTTGATCGCAGCAATATGCATTGCAACATCTTTTGCAAGCTCTTCGTCACTTGTACCAGAAAGAACTGTTAATACACCAATTCTACCGCCCATGTGTAGGTAAGCACCAAAAGCGTCAGCATCAGTTTTTTCAACAATTTGAAAACGACGTAGAGATAGTTTTTCTCCGATTTTTGCAATTTGTGTATTAATGTAATCTGCAAGAGTAGCTTCTTCAAAGCTTTGAGTTAATGCTGCATCTACATCAGCAGGGTTATTAGAAAGTATATTCTTAGCAACATTTGCTACTAACGCTTTGAAATTTTCGTTTTTAGAAACGAAGTCTGTTTCAGAGTTTACCTCAACGATAACAGCTTTGTTTCCTTCTACTGCAACATACGTTAATCCTTCTGCTGCAATACGATCTGCCTTATTAGCAGCTTTAGCAATACCTTTCTCACGAAGAAGGTCAATTGCTTTTTCCATATCACCATCTGTTTCTGTTAGTGCTTTCTTACAATCCATCATTCCTGCACCAGTACGCTCACGCAGTTCTTTTACCATACTTGCTGAAATTGCCATTTTGTTTCCTCCTTAGTTATGTACATCATATCACCTAAGCTAAATTAACTCTCACTTACTTAGTATTGACTGATATTAATATTTTTAAAAAGTTATCTTGGCATAAGCCATATAATATCTCTATTTAAGAAAAAGGTGATAAAGGGTAATACCCTTTACCACCCTCTTTAGAGCTCTATTCTATTAAGCAGATGTTTCTTCGCCTTGATTGGCTTCGATAATTGCGTCTGCCATTTTAGCAGTAAGAAGTTTTACCGCACGGATTGCATCGTCATTTCCAGGAATTACGTAATCAATTTCATCCGGATCACAGTTTGTATCAACAATAGCTACGATCGGGATATTTAATTTACGAGCTTCTGCAATCGCAATACGCTCTTTACGTGGGTCGATAATGAATAAAGCATCAGGGATACCCTTCATATCTTTAATTCCACCTAAGAATTTCTCAAGACGATCCATTTCTTTTTTAAGAATAATAACTTCTTTTTTAGGAAGAACTTGGAACGTACCATCTTCTTGCATTTGCTCTAATTGCTTAAGACGAGAAATACGCTTTTGAATTGTTTCGAAGTTTGTTAACGTACCACCTAACCAACGTTGGTTAATGAAGTACATTCCAGAACGCTCTGCTTCTTCTTTTACAGAGTCTTGTGCTTGCTTTTTCGTACCAACAAAAAGTATTTTTCCACCTTGTGCAGCTAAGTCTCTTACGAAGTAGTAAGCTTCCTCAACTTTTTTGACCGTCTTTTGAAGATCAATAATATAAATTCCGTTTCTTTCAGTGAAGATGTAGCGATCCATTTTAGGATTCCAACGACGAGTCTGGTGACCGAAGTGAACTCCTGCTTCTAGTAATTGTTTCATGGAGATTACGCCCATTCTTCACACCTCCTTTAAAATGGTTTTTTTTTATCCTCCGCTCGCATCCTCTTTAAATAAGACTACATTAAGTAGCACCTTTATTTAAATTAACAAGCGTGTGTGATTAACACCGAGATTTAATATACCATATTGGTTTTTTAATAGCAAGTAGTAGACTGCTTTTATTTGTGAAATTTCAATAATAACTCTACTTCGCCATCACCTATTTTCAGTTTTTTTGCAATTTCTTTTGCTGAAAACCCTTGGTTTGCTAAGGACAACACTTGAGCAGTTGTCGATTGCTCTACAATATCCTCAGTTTCACTAATGAGCGGTGGAACAAAAACGTCTTCTTCAATTACTACCTGTTTCGAGGATGTTTTAGGTGTTTCCTCTGTTATAATAGCTGTCTCTTTCTTCGCATCTACAATTTTTGTTCGTGGCTGATCATATTTATTAACCGCGTTTTGTTGAGACTTCTCATAAGCTTTTCGTTTAATTGCAATTTTATTTATAAGCTTTTCATTTTCTTCCTTCATTTCAGTTGTATATGCTACAAGTAAATCTTCAATTTCCCGTTTTAACTTCTCTAGATCATTTGCTTGCTCTTTTGGATTATTCGCATTCATTTTTTGTACCAATAAAACAATGATGAAAAAAGCAAGAAAATGTAATAAGAAGCTAACTATTATAAAATATTCCACATTGCTCTTCCTTTCAGATTGAAAGTATACCTGTACTACTAGTATTGCATTATATTTAAATCATGTACATCATACTCTTTACATACCAAAGGAATTGACCAAGTTTGTTGGACAATTCCCAATTAGCTATTTCGTATAGTATACACGTTAGTTTCATCCTTGTACTAAAAAAATCATGAATCACTATTGGTCAAATTACCCAGAGAAATCGATGAAGTTCCCCTTATATGGGTGCTTAGCAACAGCAGCATTCTGATGTTTTTCGTTGCTTTTGTTCTCTTTGTTTTTCCGTTGGTCATTTTTTTGCCCTTGATTACTCTCATCGTCATTACTTAACCGCTTTTTGTCTGTCTCAGATGTCTCTAGGACCTGCTTACGCTTATGGTCATCATCCTTTTTCTGTTCTAACCCGAGGTGGTCTTGCATTACTTGGCCTCTTTGCTGTAATTGATCTTGGATTTTACCAACGCTTTGGGTACGGGGTATAGCTACTTGTAATTCAATTGCTCTTAAACTCACATTATCCCCTCCAAAAATTAATCAAAATAATAGAAAAACATTGATCTCTTAGATTGGCCCAATGGTAATTTCACTATTCTCTAGATAAACTTTCACTTGTTGATGGTGAGAGATAATCTTTCTCCGGTATTTACCAAAATAAACATCTACGTTAGCAAACACTTGTTTTTCAATCATTATCTCCGAATGACCATTGTCAGAGTAAACCTCTTTGAAATCTTCCAATTTTCCCTTGGCTTCAAGCATTGTTTCAGTTGTTAAGGTTATTGTATTACGTACTCGTAACTTCATTATCTTTTCACTTGGTGATAAAGGAGACAATTTTTCTTTCTCCGATAAATTCGTTAAAAGTAGATGTAGTTTTTTTAAGTCCTCTTCTGCTTTCTTATAATTATGACTGTATAACTTTTCTTTGTTTAACATTTCTTGATGCACACCTAAATATAAAGTAGTTTTCGTATTGTGTGCGTTTCCAACTTCTTTAACAAAAATATTCTTTCCAGCAGAGATATCCCCACCGACAATATTGCCTTTCCCCTTATGGCAATATACATTACCACCAGCTTGGATTTTACTATGTAAAATTGATTGAGTGACATTAACATCACCCTCTACCTCAACAATTCCTTGGTTTATAAAGGAAGTATGAAGATCTCCAGTCGCTCTTATTAAACCTTTTCCTTGTCCTACGATCCCCGCAGATACAAAGATAGCTCCCTCTGAAATTAACGTGGCACTTTCAACAGTCCCATGTATTCTTATATCCCCTTTTGAGCGTATTTCAAAACCAGCAGGAACATTTCCTCTTATATTCACGCTACCGACAAAATCAATATTACCGGTTTTTAAATCTAAGTCCCCATTTACCTCAAACAAGGGATATACATGGATGATCTTTGGTTCCACAGACATTTGCCCATCAATCGTTGCATACAGAGAATTCTCCTCGATACGAGTGTTTTTTCCTGGGCGAAAACGAAAGTCTTTACCTGGCTTTGCAACTATTTCTTCTCCAAAAATATTAGTTCCTGATACTCCACTTGTGGCAGGGATTTTTTCACCGATTAGCTGACCATGGGTGACTGATGGTATACTAATTACTTGTTTTAGATCCACTTTTCTAAGGTCATCCCTATTCTTTACTTCTTTCAGGGTAGGGAATATTGGATTTAATCTAGCATCAGTACCGTTAACAGGGTTAACCCCTTCTGCAATTATGAGTGGGTGATTATTGCTATCAGCCAACATAGCCTTCTCAAGTTGTTCCTCTTTGACACCAAAGACAATGCCGTGTTCCTTTATGAACAGTTTTAGCTCGTCTACTGTAATATTGGTTTCTTCGTCTATACGAACTTTTTGGATTAACGTAGCTTGCATCCTTTGCTTATCAATCTGTATTTCATAATATTCATCTATTGCATTCATTTACATCAATCTCCTCACCCGAACTAGCTAAGGAAAGAACTAGATATTACATCTATCTCTTTCCTTTTGAAAACACTTGTTTCAGTCGAAAAAGGGCTTTAGAGTGAATTTGTGAAATTCTCGAAGTCGACAGACCCATAATTTGACCAATCTCTGTTAACGTTAGTTCTTCAAAGTAAAATAAGCTGATGACAAGTTGCTCTTTATCGTTCAAACTTTCAATAATCTGAACAAGCTCTTCTTGTGTGTTTTTTTTGACCATTTGCTCTTCTGGATTTAGAGTACTCTTATCCATAAGGGTGTTTTTAAATGTTTCATCTCTTTTAGAATCATTTGGTTTTTCATCAATTGAGAGCATGTTGGCTACAAAGCTTTCAGTCATCACTTGTAACACATCTTCTTCAGTGAGATCAAGTGATTCAGCAACTTCTTTAGCTGTTACATAACGCCCATTCGTTTGCTCTAATTTTTCAATTGTTGCTTCGACCTTTTTTGAACGTTCTCTTAGTGATCTAGGTAACCAATCCTCTTGTCTTAGACCGTCAATAATTGATCCTCTAATACGAAAGGAAGCATAGGTATCAAATTTTAGTTCTCGAGTGTAATCAAATTTCTCAAGTGCATCATAAAGCCCCAGGAGAGCATGACTTTTTAAGTCTTCTTTATTTACATTGCGCGGGAGACCAACAGAAATACGTTGAACATGGTAATCTACGAGAGGTAGATATACTCTAATTAGTTCATCACATGCTTCAATATCCCGTTGCTCGATCCATTTCTTCCAAATTAAATCCTCTTTTTCCTTTGTTTGAGGCATTTTCGTCCTCCTTAATCATTTATAAGATCTTTCACGTACTTGCTAGCTTGCTCAATATCATCTTTGGAATACTGTAACTTTCGCGTAGCTTCTTCTTGTTTATTTTCTTCAATTTGTGAAATATCAACCATTTCAGTTTCAACTTCTTTTGTTGCTACCATCAAAAGCCAGCGTAATAAATAAGTAACTAGATAAAAAAACAAAAATGCAAAACAAGCACGAAAGATAGAAGTAACAACTGTATTTGTTGAATAAGATCCTATAAATACTAATAAAAATGCGAAAATACTAATAACAATATTGATTTTCCAAGAACCGAAAAACATTAGATTTCTGAAACTCCTTGGCTCACTGTCCTTATTGACAGTTTACTTGTAAGTGGGTCAAATTCAATCGTTCTGCCACTGGTACCACCAACATCTTCAGCAACAATCCGAATTCTCAACTCTTTTAGCTTTTCTTTAACAGCTTCTACATTACGTGGACCTATTCTCATCATTTCACTAGTTGATGAAAACTTAAACATTTGTGAACCACCTGCTAGCTTTGCTTTAAGTAAGGCTTGATTTACTCCCATCTTTAAAAGCTTTTCTAACAGCACATCTAATGCTGTATCAGCATATTTTGCTTTATTAATTAACTCTGCTTTACCTAACGACGAATTAGGTAGCATTACATGTGCCATACCACAGATGTTCGTCGTTTCATCGTAGATTACAACTCCTACACAAGAACCCAAACCTGACGTACGAATTTTTTGAGGGGATGTTGCCACATTTAAATCAGCCATACCAACTTTAACAACTTCCATCATCAATCGATACTCCTAATGCTCGAAAAATAATCTCGTATGAGTCCGGATCTGGCAGTAAAAAAAAGTGACCTGATGTTTTTTGAGAGTATACATCAACTTTTTCTAGAATTTCAGTTTCAATGACAATTGCATAATCTCCCACTTGTGAAAGCTCTAATAAGCCATAACTTAAAATCGCTATCGCCATATCTACACTTAATGCAGGGACTGATGGTTGTAAATTAAGCTTCGTTAAATCTGAAAATGCTGATAAATAAGAGCCAGCTAAAATATTGCCAACCTCTTGTAAAGCTGATAAGCCCAACTCTTGAAAAGGAGGAGAATTCAAGTCAAATTGCTGGTCTCCTGTTAAGTAACGAATGAGATTTGTCGCCTCGTTAACAGGTAACATAAAAAACATGTTACCTGGGGCTTCTCCTTCAATTCTTAGAAAAATTGCCGCTACTACATTATCTGAACCACCAACTAATTCAGTAATCTCTTCAAAAGAAACAACCCTTACAGCCGGGACCTTCATATCAATCGTTTTATTTAATAATTTTGATAAGGCTGTAGCTGCGTGGCCAGCACCAATATTTCCTACCTCTTTTAATATATCCAAATGGTATGGTTGAATCCGATTAATAAAGTACATTAGGCGTTTGCCTCTAATTCCTTCAAATCTTTTGGATTTAATACTTTATCTAAATTTAGTAAAATCAGAAGACGCTTGTCCATTTTAGCTACGCCGCGCAGGTACTCTGCTTCTAAGCCACCCACTACTTGAGGTGGAGGTTCTACTAATTCAGTAGGTATATCTACCACGTCATTTGCAGCATCAACAATTAAACCTACCTCCATACTTCCTACAGCAACGATGATGATTCTTGTACTTTCCGATGAAACAATCTCCTCAATCCCAAAGCGATTTCGTAAATCAATAATAGGGGTTACAACACCTCGTAAATTAATAACACCTTTCACAAATTCTGTAGTTCTTGGGACGCGAGTAATATGCTGCATACGTTCTATAGAGCGTACTTGTTCAACTTCCACTCCATATTCTTCATCTTTTAGTTGAAAGACAATGACTTTTAAATCATTGCTTTGATTTGCCTCATTCATAAAGAACCTCCTACCATGTGTCATTTTTTAACTTCAGGCTACTTAATTAAGGCATTGCAATCAACAATTAATGCAACTTGTCCATCACCTAAAATAGTTGCTCCTGAAATAGCAAAAACATTTGTTAAATAGTTACCCAATGATTTAAGAACGATTTCTTGTTGTCCGATAAATGAGTCAACAACTAACCCTGCCATCTTTGCTCCTTTACGAACTATAACAATCGAATGGTAAACATCTTCTTCTCGAGTTTTAGGAACCTCAAAGAAGTCAGTTAGGTTAATTAAAGGAACGACGCTTCCTCGGAAGTCAATCACTTTTTGATTATGAGCAGCAAGGATATCTTCATTTTTTACGATTGCAGTTTCAATAATAGATGATAGAGGAATTGCATATTTTTCACTTTGAACTTCTACTAACATAACTGAAATAATCGATAATGTTAATGGTAGTTGAATTGAAAATGTCGTTCCCTCTCCTAAAACAGAATCTACGGTAACATTTCCACCTAAAGATTCAATTTTGCTCTTTACGACATCTAACCCTACACCTCTTCCAGAAACATCAGTAATCTGGTCTGCAGTACTTAGGCCAGATGCAAATAGTAATTCATACACTTGCTTGTCTGTTAGGTTTTTGCTATTTTCAGTGGAAACTACACCGCTTGCTATAGCCTTCTTAAGTACTTTTTCACGGTTAATTCCAGCCCCATTATCTGAAACCTCGATGAATACATGATTTCCACTATGGTATGCCTTTAATGTGATACTTCCCTCTTCTGGTTTCCCATTGCTCAGGCGTTTTTCTGGTGTTTCTATGCCATGGTCAATTGAGTTTCTAAGTAAATGGACTAACGGGTCACCAATTTCATCAATAACTGTACGGTCTAACTCCGTTTCAGCACCAACAATTTCTAAGTTTACTTTTTTCTTTAAGTCTTTTGCTAAACCACGAACCATTCTTGGGAAACGGTTAAAGACTTGATCTACAGGAACCATTCTCATATTTAAGATAATACTTTGAAGATCACCAGAAATCCTTGACATATGTTCTACGGTTTCTGTTAATTCAGAGCTTTTTAGGTCACGAGCAATCTGCTCTAATCTACCACGATCAATAACAAGTTCCTCAAAAAGGTTCATCAAAATGTCAAGTCTTTCAATATTCACACGGATTGTTTTATTTCCTGATGGATTAGATTTTTCATCTGATTTCGTTTGAACAGCTTCAGTCACTTCAGAGACTTCTGTTTCTTCAATTGTTACTTCCTCTACAGTAGTAAGAGACAAGTTGGTTTTATAGGCCTCTGTATCAAATGATGCTACTTGAACATTATCAACCTCTGAAACTTTTAGAATACGATTTCTAACCTCATCGTTAGATACTTTTGTAATAAGCGTCACTGTAAAATCTGAGTCAAAGTTTTCTTCCTCAAGTGAGTCCACAGTAGGAGTAGATTTGATCACTTCACCAATTTGTTCAAGTACCTCAAACACCATAAAGACTCTAGCTGCTTTTAAAATACAATCTTCTCTGAGAGAAATTGTCACTTGAAAGGCATGAAATCCTTGTTCTTGTGCTTGTGTTAATACAGTTACTTCAAAATCATCGTATATTTCTGTGGTACCTGATGAACTTTTTACTACTTCAACCGTTGCGGCTACTTCATCAGAAATTGGATTTCCTTTTAGTTGTTCACCTTTTTCAATTTTTTCTAGCATCGTAACAACTTTCGTGACATTTCGTTTTCCATCTCCACCACTTGCAATTGATAAAACCATTGCTTCTAAGTCATCTACTGACTCAAAAACAACATCCAAAATCTCACTTGTAACAGAAATTTTATGGTTTCTAATACCATCAAGTACGTTCTCCATAATATGTGTTAAGCTTGCTAGATCTTCATACCCCATTGTAGCAGCCATACCCTTTAACGTATGAGCAGAACGGAAAATTTCATTAACAATGGCAACATTTTGGGGATCATTTTCAAGTTTTAACAAGTTATCATTCATCGCTTGCAGATGTTCTTTACTCTCATCAATAAACATATCTAAATATTGATTTTTATCCACAACATAACCTCCCTATTGGCAATACTTTTCTATACTAGCAGCAATGGCATCAAGATGAACAACTTCATCAACTGTATTTGTCTTAATGGCGGAACGAGGCATTCCAAAGACAACTGCTGACTCTTCTGCTTCTGCTATCGCAACTACATCGGTAGTATCTTTCAATTTTAATAATCCTTTTGAACCATCTGAACCCATTCCTGTCATGATCACTGTAACAATCGAATAATTGCTAATGTTAGCCAAGGAGGTTAACATCGTATCAACTGATGGACGATGACCGTTTTCAGGTGGCGATTGATCCAATTGAAGCACTAATGATGTTCCTACGTTTCTTATTTTCAAATGGTATCCACCAGGTGCTATATAGGCAACTCCTCTTTTTACTACCTCACCATCTTCTGCTTCTTTGACAGTTAGTTTTGATAGACTATTGAGACGAGTTGCTAGTGATTTGGTAAATCCTGCTGGCATATGTTGTACAATGAATACTGGTGCATTTAGGTCTTCAGGAAGTTTAGATAAAACTTGCTGTAATGCCTTTGGTCCACCTGTAGAAGTACCGATGGCAACGATCTTTTTATAGAGTAATTTTTTTTGAGCTTTTATTTCTAACGGTCTAGGCTTTTTCACTATTTCTAGCTCTCTCTTATTATGAGGTACTAGTTTTGTAAGCTTAATAGATGCTGCAAGAAGAACTTTTTCAATAAGCTCATCTTGTACTTTATGCAAATCTAGTGAAATTGCTCCAGAAGGTTTTGTAATAAAGTCTACAGCGCCATAGGACATAGCTAATACAGTATTCTCTGCTCCTTCTTTCGTTGTACTACTAACCATTATGACAGGTTTAGGAGAATGTTGCATAATTTCTTTTAAGGCTTCTATACCATTCATGATAGGCATTTCAACATCTAAAGTAACGACATCAGGCTCTAGCTGTTGAATTTTTTCAAGGGCATCCTGACCATTTCTTGCTGTTCCGATGACTTGAATTCGTTGATCCGCTTGTAAAAGATCTGTTATGATCTTTCTCATAAATGCAGAGTCATCTACTACGAGTACTCGAACCAAGTTTTCACTCCCCCTTTAAGATAAGTATTTTTTAATTTTACTTATAAATGCTGAAAAAGGCGGGGTTGATACTTCTTCTCTTGTTACTCCTGTAAATTTAGTTACAATCTCTCGTATTGCCTGACTTGGCTTACTAGAGGGAGCTTGGAGAATAAAGGGTTTTTGTGCCTTTACTGCTTTTAAGACGCTTGGATCATTTGGAATAATTCCTAATAATGAGATATCTTTTTGCAAAAATTGACTTGTTACCAATTTTAAATTTTCAAAAGTTTTCTTACCTTCAGAAGGAGTTTCACTTCGATTGACTAACACTTGAATCGGGATTTCCTGATCTTTTAATTGGATATACTTTACCATAGCATACGCATCTGTGACCGACGTAGGTTCAGGTGTAGTTACAACAATGATTTCATTTGCTGAAAGAATAAAATGTAGGCTATCCTTAGAAACACCAGCCCCCATATCAAAAATAATATAGTCGTATTTTCCACTAATTAATTCTAGTTGTTGTAGGAACCTTGATATTTTACGCGGGTTAAGTTGAAACATCGAAGAAAACCCGGTACCACCAGCAATAAAGGAAAGCTTTTCAGGGCCTTCTTCAATAATGTCCCAGATTGATAAGTCTTTTTCAATCATGTCAACAATTGTAAATTTCGAGGAGACTCCCATTAAAATATCTACATTGGCCATACCGATATCTAAATCAAACAAAACAACTTTTTTCCCTGCCTTCGTAAGTTCTATGGCAAAGTTCAGTGAAAAATTAGATTTTCCAACGCCACCTTTACCACTTACTACCGCTAGAACTTTTGTGTTTTTAGGTGTTTCACTGGCCATTTGGAGCATCTGGCGTAAATTTTTTGCTTGATCATTCATGATTTTCAACCTCGATTAGACTATTTACTATTTCTTCAATAGAGCCTTCTACTATATCGTCAGGTACACTTTGTCCATTTGTAATGTAGGATACTCCTACCCCATATTCATAGACTAGGTTAATCATTGCGCCTCGTGAAAATGTTTCATCTTTTTTCGTAAAGATTACTTTATTTATGTTAATCTTCGAAAATTGCTCATATATTGTAGCCATATCACGGTATTTAGATGCTAACGATAATACTAAATAAGTCTCCATCTCTTCATCGAAATCAATGACCTTCTTAAGTTCATCAATATACAATTGATTTAAAAAGTTTCTTCCTGCAGAATCAACTAATACTAAATCGTAATTAGCTAGTTTTTCTTTTGCTTTTTTAAAATCTTCAACAGAATAGGCGACTTCTACTGGTACATTTAAAATTTTTGCGTAAGTCTTTAGCTGTTCAATAGCCGCAATTCGGAACGTATCAGTTGTAATAAAAGCTACTTTTTTATGATGCTTTAACATACAATGGGCAGCAATTTTTGCAATCGTCGTTGTTTTCCCCACTCCGGTTGGACCAACCAAATTGAGAAACTTCTTATTAAAGGTAAATCCACCCATCTCGGACGATGCGATGGTTGTAGAAAGGACTTCCTTTGCCCACTCTAATGCTTCAGTCTTAGTAATATTATCCTTATCTTGAATATACCACTTCTTCAACAATTTTTTCATTACTTCAATTCGAATGTTCGGTGACATATCTTGATCAATAAATAGTTGATTGACCTTTTTTAAGACGCCGGGATAATCATCAAATTGTGTAGCAATAGAACTTGATATTCCATTAACAATGCTTTTTAGTTCTTTCACTTCTTTTTCAAGTTTGTCATCGTTAGTAACGGTAACCTTTGTTTCTTTTGGAGCCGATTGTTGGGATACTGCAGCGGTTTTCGGACTTATCTTTGGTTGTGGTTTCTGCTTAGGTGCTGATCTTCTAACTGTTGGAGCAGTATCTACTGCTGCGATTACTTCAATATTTTTTTTGGTAAAGAATCCTAAAAATCCACCCGTTTCTATTTCTTTCGAATTTAAGATAACAGCCTCGCTACCTAGTTCCACACGGATTTGCTTCATCGCTTCTGACATTGACTTGGCTATAAATTTTTTTACCTTCACTAAACATTCACCACCCCTACGCTTTGAACCTCAATCGTAGGCTCAAGCTCGTTATAAGATAGAACAGGAACATGAGGAATATACCGTTCTAAAAGATGTCTAATATACATACGTACAGCTGGTGAACAAAGTAAAATCGGCATTTGACCCATTTCACTCATACGTTCTACTTCATACAGGACCGCATCGACAATTCCCTGAGAGTCGTTTGGATCTAAAGCTAGGAAGTTCCCATGTTCAGTTTGTTGAACACCATCTGCTACAATTTTTTCGACCGTACCACTCATTGTTACGACGTAGAGTGGTTCATTTGTATTTGCATATTGCTTGGTTATTTGTCTAGAAAGACCTTGTCTAACATACTCAGTTATAAGATCAGTATCTTTAGTCATTTGGCCATAGTCAGCTAACGTTTCGAAAATAGTAGGTAAGTTTCTGATTGAAACCTTTTCCTTCAATAAATTCGCCAGTACTTTTTGTACTTCTCCTAGTGTCAATGGATTTGGTGTTACGTCATCCACTAAAGTTGGATAAGCTTCTTTTAAGTGGTCAACCAGTTGTTTTGCTTCTTGTCTGCCTAAAAGCTCATGAGCATGACGTTTAATTACTTCTGTAAGATGTGTTGAGACTACAGAAGGTGGATCAACAACTGTATAACCAGAGAGTTCCGCTTGCTCCTTCATTTCCTCACTAATCCAAAGCGCTGGCATTCCGAAAGCAGGTTCAATTGTTTCAATTCCAATAATGCTTTCATCGTCAACACCGGGGCTCATTGCCATAAAATGATCGAGTAGTAACTCTCCTCGAGTTACCTCATTCCCTTTAATTTTTATTGAATATTCATTAGGTTGCAACTGAATGTTATCACGTATTCTTATGACAGGAACAATTAACCCTAGTTCGATGGCGAGTTGCCTTCTTATCATTACGACACGATCTAATAAATCTCCGCCTTGGTTGGCATCTGCTAACGGAATAAGTCCGTACCCGAATTCAAATTCAATTGGATCAACTTGGAGAAGATTTACAACGCTTTCTGGTGATTTCATATCATCTGGATTTTCTTCTACACTTGCAGCTTCTTCTACCTCAGCTAATTTCTTATCTTCTTCCTTAAGAAGTAGGAAACCACCAACAATTAACAGAAGTGCAATCGGAGTTGTTAAACCTAGATTAATTGGAGTTACAAGTCCAAGTAATAAAATTGTACCTCCCGCAATATAGAGCATTCTTGGGTAAGCTAATAGCTGTTTGGTAATATCGTCCCCTAAATTCCCTTCTGATGCGGCACGTGTAACGACAATACCAGTAGCCGTAGAAATTAACAAAGCTGGAATCTGACTGACTAGTCCATCTCCTACTGTTAAAAGTGTATACTTTGATGCTGCGGAGGCGATATCCAAACCCTGCTGCATCATCCCTATAATGAGACCAAAGATAATATTTATTATAACGATAACAATACCTGCAATAGCATCCCCTTTAACGAATTTACTAGCACCATCCATCGCTCCATAGAAATCAGCTTCACGTTCAATTTTTATGCGGCGTTCTTTTGCTTCAATATCTGAGATCATCCCTGCATTCAAATCGGCATCAATACTCATTTGCTTCCCGGGCATAGCGTCTAATGTAAATCTTGCCCCTACCTCAGAAACACGTTCTGCACCTTTTGTTATAACAACAAACTGAATGATAATTAAAATTAAGAAAACAACGAAACCAACGAGGGCATTTCCTCCAACTACGAATGACCCGAACGTATCAATTACATTACCAGCTTCACCTTTCCCTAATATTGACCTCGTAGTAGAAACATTAAGACCTAATCGGAATAACGTTACTAATAATAGTAAGGTAGGAAAGATAGAAAATTGTAACGGTTCTTTTGTATTCATTGCTACTAGTATGATAAGGAGAGCAAGAGATATATTAACAATAATTAAAACATCCAGCATGACCGATGGTAATGGGATGATAAGCATGATTACTATTAATATAACTCCTAATAGTACACTTAAATCTCTTACTGACATGTGTTTCTCTCCTTCATAGTAATAATTTTATACTTTGTTCTTTAATCGGTATACATATGCTAAAACCTCAGCCACTGCTTTAAACAACTCTTCCGGTACTTCATCTCCGATGTCTGCTTGGTCGTATAGAGCTCTGGCTAATGGTCGATTTTCAACTGTAATGATCTCATGATGCTTTGCAACGCCTTTAATCTTTTGGGCAATAAAGTCCACACCTTTTGCAATGACAACAGGCGCATCCATTTTTTCACCATCATATTTTAAGGCTATCGCATAATGAGTCGGATTTGTAATAACAACATCGGCTTTTGGGACTTCTTGCATCATTCTTTGCATCGCCATTTGCCTCTGTTTTTCTTTTATTTTTGACTTTATTAAAGGATCCCCTTCGGATTTCTTATATTCATCTTTAATGTCTTGTTTTGACATTCTAATATTTTTTTCGTGGTCAAACCGTTGGTACATATAATCTAAAACAGCCAAAAAAATCAATAAAATAGAAACAGCAACTCCCATTGTCACTGTTAAGTTTCCAATAAAACTAAGAGAGTCTGTGAGAGGTATTAAAGCTAGGATTAATATTTGTTCAATACTAATCCAAAGAATAGTAAATGTGACTAAACCGACAAGAGCAATTTTTAATAACGATTTTAGTAGTTCAACGATAGCCCTAATAGAATAAATTCTTTTAAATCCCTGGATTGGATCTAGCTTGCTTAACTTCATCTTAATTGCTTCAGGAGCAAATAAAAAACCCACCTGTAAATAATTGCTTGCAATCGCGGCAAGCATCGCCATAAACATCAGAGGTGCTGTGAAAATAACCGCTTGCTTAGTAATTTCTAAAAACAGACTATGCACGTTTTCTGGCGTTAAATCAAATAGTAAGTACTCTTGAAACATATACTGTAAAAATTTCATCGTTTGTTTTCCTAAGAAACTTCCAATCAACCATAAGAAAATAAAAACGAGTAACAGAATAATTGCAGTATTAACATCAGTACTTTTGGCAACTTGTCCTTTTTTTCTAGTTTCTTGTTTTTTCTTTGGAGTCGCCTTTTCGGTTTTTTCTTGAGCAAAAAACTGGAGATCAACAGGTAAAAAAGACATCCTACATACCTCCATAAAGCTGCATTAGGGTTCGCATTGCCAAAATCATTTGTTGAACTAAATGTTTTGTTACCATAAAAAATGCAGGCATAGCTAAAATCAAAATAATAAACCCTACTAAGATTTTTATAGGGAAACCAATTACAAATACATTCACTTGTGGTACGGCCCTAGCAATCATTCCGAGGGCAAGGTCTACTAAGAATAAACTACCAACAATCGGCATTGCCATTTGAAAGGCAATTAAAAACATTAGTGCAAAGGTATTTAAAAAATGAATGAGAATATTTTTATTCCCAAACGGGAGGTAGATCTGTTCTAAAGGAATGAATTGATAGCTATAGTAAATTCCATCTAGTAATAAATGGTGTGCATCTATAGCCAACAAAAATAAAAGGGCGAACGTATACAAATATCCACCTGTTAAAGGACTTTGTGCCCCTGTTTGAGGATCGATGACATTTGCAATCATAAAACCCATTTTTATATCAATAAAACCACCCGCAACTTGAATTGCATACATCAATACCATTGCAATTAAGCCTACAGTTAAACCGACAATAACTTCTTTTATGATGAGCAAGAAATAAATTCCATCTATTTCTATCATCACTGGATCAATTGAAAAGAAAATAAGCCAAGATAGAAAAAAACCGAAACCTATTTTGTGCATAGCCGGTATCGTACGATGAGAAAATAATGGCAGAGTAATTAAAAAAGCTGAAACCCTAGTTAAAATTAATAAAAATGCAGGAACATACTCTAATAATTCAAGCATTAACCGATAAACCGATGCAAGTTACCAAAAATTTCAGCAGCATATGCAATCATATGCGAAAGCATCCATGGCCCAAAAACAATTAAAGCCACTAATACACCCACAATTTTTGGAATAAATGCTAATGTTTGTTCCTGAATTTGTGTTGTTGCCTGAAAAATACTGACAGCTAAACCGATCCCAAGAGCAATTAATAACAATGGGCCAGCTATGACTAATACGGTAAAAATTCCTCTTTCAGCCATTGATATAACAAACTCTGCGCTCAATTTATCTCACCCTTTTAAAAGCTTAATAGTAATGATCTAACAACTAGATGCCACCCATCGACCATAACAAAAAGTAATATTTTAAATGGTAATGCAATCATTACTGGAGGAAGCATCATCATCCCCATTGACATTAAAATACTGGCAACGACCATATCAATCACTAAAAATGGTATAAAAATCATAAAACCAATTTGAAACGCCGTTTTCAATTCGCTAATTGCAAAAGCGGGAACTAACGCCGTCATTGGAATTTCTTCTATTGAGTTTGGTCGCTCCATCCCTGCATATCCCATGAACAAGGCTAAATCTTTTTCTCGTGTATGTTCGGCCATAAAGTATTTAAAAGGCGTAACCGCTCTATCAAAGGCCTCTTCTTGAGTTAATTCATCATTGAATAATGGCTGAAGAGCCGTTTCATTTACTTCTGCTAAGATTGGTGACATTACAAAAAACGTTATAAATAACGCCAAAGCAATTAACACTTGATTTGGTGGCATTTGCTGGGTTGCTAGGCCAGTTCGCACAAACGATAATACAATAATAACCCTTGTAAAACATGTCATTAATATTAGGATACTAGGAGCTAACGTCAAGACAGTTAATAGTAATAGTAACTGTATCGTAGAAGCTAAGTTTTGTGGCTCGTCGCTAAAAATATCTAAAGCAGGAATAAACCCTAATGAAATCACTGCTCCCTCTCCTTAATGACGGCATGTGCCTTTTTTTGCGAGTTTTTTACATCTGTTAATTGCCGTTCAAGCAAACCTTTAAAGTGAATTTTGGAATTGGATTTTCCTTCTTGAGTATTCATTTTCTGCTGAACCCAAGTAACAAGTGAAGTAATTTGTTGTTGAGCTTCTTGAATTTCATAATCTTCTAAGATCTTTTTAACTTCTGATTGTTCATCAATTTCTTTTAGAAGTTGAATTGTTTCTCCAACACCTACTACCAACACTCGTTCCCCAACCCTAACTAATTGAATAGAACGGTTACTTCCTACGTGAACACCACCGATATTTTGTAACGTACGGTGTGTTTGATAACTTTGGGAGCGTTTCCCAATAAAACGAATAAGTGCATAAATCATCAAGATAATTACTACAAGTGCTATAAATAACTGAAAGAACATTCCAAATAAACTTTGTTCCTGTAATAATTCATTAGGCTCACTTATATTACCAGGAACGAGAAGATCATTGAGACCACTATTATCTACATCAGTCATGTCAACATCATCATTTGAACGATAACCATCTAACACTGATTTGTTTGTATCATCCGCTAAAGCACGAGTCGTGCCTAGCGGATGGATAACCCCTATGAAAAAGATAAAACACATGAACATGTGAAAGTAATACATAGGATTATTTCGATTGATCATTTTTTTATCCAATCGTTTTCTTAATTGCTTCAATTACTCGATCAGCTTGGAATGGCTTCACAATAAAATCTTTTGCACCTGCTTGAATCGCATCAATCACCATTGCTTGTTGGCCCATTGCCGAACACATGATCACTTTCGCATTAGGATCAAACTTTTTAATTTCTTTAAGAGCAGTAATTCCGTCCATTTCTGGCATAGTAATATCCATTGTTACTAGGTCTGGAGATAATTCTTTGTACTTTTCAACAGCTTGTGCACCATCATTTGCTTCACCTGCTATTTCAAAGCCATTTTTTGATAAGATATCTTTGATCATCATTCTCATGAATGCTGCATCGTCTACGATTAAAATTCTGTTTGCCATCGTTTGGGCCTCCTCTAATTCCTATTATTGTAAATTCTTTAAGCGGTCGGTTTGACTTATAATATCAGTTACCCTTACACCAAAGTTTTCATCAATGACTACTACTTCACCTTTTGCAACTAATTTACTGTTTACTAAGATATCCACCGGTTCGCCGGCTAACTTATCTAGTTCAACAATTGATCCCTGAGAAAGTTCCAGTATTTCTTTAATAGAACGTTTTGTTCTCCCTAACTCTACGGTTACTTGCAATTGTATATCTAACAACATATTTAGATTATTTGCTTCAACCTCATTTAAACTTGGAGCTTCAAAGTTTGAAAAAGCCACAGGTTGAACATTTGCAGCTCGTTGATTAGGATGTTGTCCGTAAGCCATTCCACCGAAGTTTTGTGGTTGTCTTGGAATTTGCGGCTGTTCGTATCCATGAGTCACTGGTCCACCATAAGGTTGGGAATATCCTTGTTGATTATATTGATTAGGAGCCTGCTGTTGCTCATATTGTTGCTGTACTTGAGGCTGATCTTGATAATGATTTACCTCAGGAACAACTTGACTAATTTCAGGTTCAGAGAAATATTCTTCTTCTTCGTTACTTTCTGGATTCATTAGTTGGTTAACTAGGTCTTTAGCAAAAGATACTGTTACTAATTGCATGATTTCTGAATCTATTAAAGTACCAATCTTTAAACTGAAAGAAATTTTCACTAACATATCGTCATCAGGGATATTTCTAGTCCCTTGTCCACCTTTTACATCCATTAAGTCTATTCCAGGAGGCGAGATATCAACCTTTTTATTAAAAATTGTTGACATAGATGTGGACGCAGAACCCATCATTTGATTCATCGCTTCTTGTACGGCACTAATCTCCATTTCACCTAATTCTGTTTCATCCACACCTAAACCATCGCCACCTAGCATTAGGTTTGCAATAATAGCTGCATCAATTGTTTTAATGACTAATAAGTTCATGCCCTCAAAGCCTTCTGTATAATTAACATGAACAGCTACATGCGGTTGTGGAAATTGTAATTCAAGATCACTTTTATCAATGACTGATACTTTAGGCGTTGTAATATCAACTTTTTGACTTAACAGTGTCGAAAGTGCTGTAGCGGCACTTCCAAAAGTAATATTGCCTATTTCACCAAGAGCATCTTGCTCAAGACTAGATAGATAGTCTTCCACATTTAAAGCCGACTCATTATTATCATCATTGTCATCATTATTAAGGCCACTGAGTAAGGCATTGATTTCATCCTGAGAAAGCATGTCACTCATTATTTTCATCCTCCTCAATTACTTCTGTTACTTGGATTGCGAGTTTACTTTTCACTTTTCCTGCTTGCCCCCAGAATTTAGGCTTGTCCCCTACTTTAATTAACAGTGGATCATCTATTAAACTTGAAAGTTCAATTGTATCACCGATACCAAGTTGGAGAAACTCTTGGATTGATATTTCTGATTTACCTAATTCTGCTTTAATCAATAACGGTGCATTTCGAACATTATTTTCTAATGCAAGTATTTCATCCGTGGATCGACTTTTCTTTTTCGTTTGCATCCAATAATGCACCGATAACTTGGGTAAAATATCTTCAAGAACCACATGAGGAAGACAAATATTTATCATCCCACTAGCTTCGCCTATTGCGGTTGAAAGAGAAATAACAACCACAGTTTCATTAGGCGATACCATTTGTAAAAATTGTGGATTTACTTCTAAATCATCCATCTGTGGATCCAATTCGATGACTGTACTCCATGCTTCTTGGAAGCTTTCTAGTGTTCTCTGGAATAACTGTGTCATAATTCTTGTTTCTATTTCTGTTAAGTTATCCACTTTATTAATTGCAACTCCTCTTCCTCCTAAAAGGCGGTCAAGCATCGCGTATGCAATATTTGGATTAACTTCAATTAAGAACCTACCGTCTAGAGGATATGGCTCAAAAACATTCAAAATTGTCATTTTCGGAACTGAACGAATAAACTCATCATATGGTAGCTGATCTACAGAAGCAACTGATATTTGCACAAATGTACGAAGCTGTGCAGAAAAATAAGTTGTTAAGAGTCTGGCAAAATTCTCATGAATCCTAGTTAAACTTCGAATTTGATCTTTAGAAAAACGAAGTGCCCTCTTAAAATCATAGACTTTCACTTTTTTCTGATTTTCTTCTTTTTTTAGTTCATTTGCATCCATCTCACCAGTTGATAGTGCAGATAGTAAAGCATCAATCTCACTTTGTGATAAAACCTCTGCCAAGAGCCTCACCTCTCTTCTAAGAAAACTAGCGTACTAATCTATTGCAGAACGAAGCCGGTGGTGTATACATTTACCACTTTTCCTTCTTGCATGTATTCGTTAATTTTTATTCTAATTACATTTTCTAAATTTTCTATACCTGCAGATCCTGTAAAATCACTAGAACGCATACCTGATAACTCTCTAATAATGATATTACGGACTTGAAAATCGCGTTTTTCTAGTTCAGTTTTTGCCTTTGAGTTATCTACTTGAATTTTAAAAGAAACTCTAATAAAATCATTCGTTAACAAATTCGTCGTTATTTCATTTGTATCTACAGATAAGGCAATAATTTCATCGATTGTAGGTTCTTTATCTGGATCATCAGTTTTTGTGAATTGGAAGTATAGAACTAACGTAATGCCTCCTATTAACGTTAAGGCAATTAAGATAATAAGCATGATATTTACTAACTTATTTTTAAACAATCACTTTCCCTCCAATTCATCATTCACGAGTCTTACAATTCCAACCTGTTTATAAAATTCAACTATCCTAAGCATAACATCATCCTCTGAATCAAGCACAACTAACTTTTTACCATTTGACAATGTTATTGTAGTATCTGGAAACGATTGGATTTGTTCAATGAAAATTGCGTTTACCATGAACGACTGTCCATTTAACCTAGTAAGTTTAATCATAATTGTTAATAAATGAGGTATTTTTATCTTCCTCACTATCCTCCTTAAAAAATAACGTCAATAAATCAATGTAAGAATAATAGAAGAATAATAGTATTCATACGAATACTATTATTCTTTTATCTTACTAACTTAGCTTATTAACGCTTTAAGTTCACAAGCTCTTGAAGAATTTCATCCGAAGTCGTTATTATTCTAGTGTTTGCTTGGAAACCACGTTGAGCAACAATCATCTCAGTAAACTCTTCTGATAAGTCCACATTTGACATTTCAAGCGTAGCACCAGCAATCATTCCACGACCATCTCCTGCAAATCCAATATTTGGTACACCAGAGTTGTTAGAGACCTGGAATAAGTTATCTCCAGATTTCATTAATCCACCCGTGTTGTTAAATGTCGCCATCGCAATTTGTCCTAGGATACGGACTTCTCCATTCGTGTAAACTCCATTAATTTCTCCTGTTTGAGAAATATTAAAGCTTTCTAAAAAGCCTTCTACATTCCCGTTAATTGCAGATATATCGGCACTATTCGAACTATTACCAAACTGTGTAAGTTGTGAGAAATTAATACCAATGTTTACAGGTTCTGCTCCGTTTTGTGGATCTATGACAATCCTTTGTAACTGGGAGTTCTCCATGTCAACTCTACCACCAGAATTGAATTGGACCGTTCCTAATTCTTCTACCTCATAATTTTCTAACTCACCATCATCATTAAACTGTGGTGTTAAAAGGGTTACTGTCCACTCATTATCCCCAGATTTGTAGTAAGCAAGTTGTAAATCATGTAAATTACCCATTGAGTCTGTAGCTGTAAATTTATTTAACACTGTATTCGGTGGTAAATAATTTTCAAGAGTTCCATCAAATTCTTCACCTTCAGGCGTTTCAGCTCGAAGATTTCCACGTAAGCTCATCTGATTTGTTGCCTGTGGAGCAAACACTTCTCCTGCTTGAACTTTCAATTGCCCAAAATTATTTCGATCAATTCCTGTGCCATTAGCATTAGGCTGAAACCCCTGTACTTTTAAACCTTCTGCTGTTACAAGAGTTCCCTCACGGTCTAAATAAAAATTACCCGCTCTTGTATAATAGGAAAGATTTCCGTTATTCACAATGAAAAATCCATCTCCAGAAATCCCTAAGTCTAGGGCACGTCCAGTTGTTTGTAGGCTTCCTTGCGTATGGATGGTATCAACTGAAGCGATTGTTCCCCCTAAACCAATTTGTCGAGGGTTGGTCCCTCCACGATTTTCTGTTGGGTTACTAGCTCCTGTTAGCTGTTGGCTTACTAGGTCCTTAAATGTTGTTCTACCCTTTTTAAATCCAAATGTATTAACATTAGATATATTATTACCAATGACATCTAGCTTAGTTTGGAAATTTTTCATTCCACCAATTCCTGAATACATTGAACGTAACATGAATTATGATCTCCCTTCGTAATGAACTGCTTCATTCAATCAGCAGTTATACGGCCTCCGTTTAGGTCCAGCCGTTAATCAATGATGATGGTTCCGTTAATGTTTGTAAAGATTTGTGTTTTTGCCTCTTCTCGGTCCAAGGCAGTAATTACGGTATTATTTTTGGCACTTACAACTAATGTTGCATCCCTCAGTATGACTAAAGAGTCATTTACACCTTTTTCTTTTGCTTCCTGCATTTTCATTGTAATTAGTGACCATTGATTGTCATCAATCACAATTCCACGATCATGTAGTCTCTTCTCTGCATGCTTACTCACTTTTAGCTCAGACTTGGTCTGGATTTCTGTATTTAAGAAATCTTTAAAAGAAGTTGTTGTAATTTTTTGTGGTTTTGTATGGGAAATAGGTCTCGGGAGTTGGTGTAAATGATGCGTATGAATACGCTTGTCCATTCTTATCACCTCCAATGCTTATCACTCTTTATCAGTAGGCCTACTAATATGAACTACTTGGATTGTGTCAATCACCTGTCCGCCTTCTAAGACTAACCTTGTTTTTCCATGTTGGAACTTAATTGCTTTTACAACACTATCATTCAATCTGAGGTCGGTTTCACCATTTGGGTTGGCGACTACTTGCTCCCACTGAATTTCTTTACCAATTAATTGACTATGAGAAAGAAAATGGCTATCTTTTTGCATTTCAATAAAGCCTGTTAATGCCTTATTCATTTGAGTCATTTGCTCTAAACTAGAAAAATTAGCCATCTGTGAGATGAACTCTTTATCTTCCATTGGTTTTGAAGGATCTTGATTGGCTAACTGTGTAAGTAATATTTTTAAGAAAGCATCTTGGTCTAACGTATTTTGGCCGGTCTTTCGTTCTACTTGTCGATCTGACAAATATAAGCTATTAACTGAATTTATCATTTAATCACCTTATACCTTTGCATCAATTTCTTTTAATAGATCCTCAAACTTGATATCATCGTCTTTTGGACTTCGTTCTTTTTCGCCCTTGTTTCGATTGTTATTTCTTTGTTCTTCCTGATTTTGTCTATCTTGTAAGTATGATTGTTGCGTTTGAACTTCTACTTTCTCAACCTGAATATTTTGATTTACAAACGCTTGCTTTAGGTGATGCAGTTGTGCTTCTACCAGGTGTTTGGCAGCCTTAGTTGTTGTAAGCAATTGTGCCACAATCATCCCATTTTGCTGAATTAGAGTTACATCAAGTCGACCTAAATGCTGAGGAAATAATTTGATTGTAAGTTTATTCATACCATTTGGAGACTGAACTAATGTACTTTTATTGAGAATGTTTTGAAATTGTCGCAAAAATTGCTCTTCATTCATTTGCTGAGCTCGACCTTCCCCTGTATGTAATACAAGTTGATGCATCTGAGTTAGTGGAAGCCCCTGTATACTTGGAAGGACAGTCTGATTGTTTGAAGTAGGTTCATTCAGTGAAAATGCTTTATAGGCTGCAAGTATGAATTGTTGCTTATCAATGTTATCTTTTTGACCACTATACATGTGCTCTTCAGTTAAGATCGATTTAAGCTGGACTAACATTTTTTGAAGCAGTGAACCTGTATGGTTTTCCCTATCAATGCCAGTTTCTAGACTTGTAAGCTTGGACAATTTGGTCATCAAGACTATTAAGTGAGCAGGTGAATGTAAGTACTCTGCACCTTCTCTAATAAGACTTACTACATCCTGGCTATTTTGATTAATATCCTCTATTTCCACCTGTAACTCTATTGCAAGCATTTTCAGTAGTTCTTCAATTTTTGTAGTTACCATAACTTCTTCAGATAGTATTGGCTCATCTAATGAGAGTTGGTTAGAAAATTGAGTCAGCAATGTTTGTAAATCTACATGTTCTTCTTTTGTTAATTGCGGCATTGTGTTTAGAAATGCACCATCATTTCTCCCCATAGCGCTATTAAAAAACTTATCAAAAGAAGAATTACTCTTTTTAGAGCCTGTTGCCCCCAACATTTGTTGTACTACGGTTCCTTGAACAACATTTATTCCATTCATCTATTCTCACCTCCTTTCAAGTCAATTGTGAGAACTTAATACGCCAACAATGCAATAATTTGAGCTGCTTTTTCAGGTGTCATTCTCGCTAAAATTGACGCTCTTTCATCAAGTTTTATAAATGACAATTGCAATGCAGCCTCTTCTTCAGGAAGTTGGCTTAAGATATTAGCAGCATTTTTGGCGGACATAGAAGCATACATTTTCGCAATTTCCTCATATTCCTTGCTATTTGGCAGCTGTGACGTTTGCTTCTCTTCTAGCTCAACCATAAGCATCTTAATTTCTTCTAATAAGGAATTTATTTCTCTGTCCTTAGAAGCAATCGTATTGTTCAATTCATCTATTTGTCTTTCTTTGTTAGCGACAACTGCCGTTAAATCCTCGAAGTTTGTTTTTTCTTGATCGGCTAGTTTCTGTTCATCTGTTTTTACATATTCCGAGAGAAACGGGACATTTCCAGCTGCCTGCTTGACCTGGTTTAAAACATTGACTCCCATAATGTTTAAAATAACCCCAAATAATATTAAGGCAAAAACGACTGGGACAAAGATCACCATAAAGAACCATTGAATTTTACTATGTTGCTGTTCTTCGTTTTTCATTTCACTCACCTAATTTCACCGATTCATGAATTGTTGAACGGATATTTCGTCCATTAGAATATCATCCTGGCGTTTTACTTCTTCTAAATAGTAATCATATTTTATTTGTTTCATTTTTTCATATTTCTTTAGCTCAATAGATTTTTCAACTAATAGCTCTTGTTTAACATTCATATTCTCCCGAGCTTTTTGTGTATAGATCTGCAACTGATTTATTTGCTTTTGTAGCTGGTTTAGAATTGTATGAGACTGTTGAATATCACTAATCGAAATCCCCATCTCCATGCGCGTACGATAATCATTATCGTAATTTTCCTTCTTTTTAAGCAGTTCATATAATTTAGTTGCCACTTCTTCAAACTGTCTTGTTGCTTGTGTAAATTCCTTTTCTGCTTTAAGTTTTTCATGTTCACTCATCTCAAGGATTTTCTGCAACTTAAATTTAAATGACATACTAACTCTCCTCAACTAAACTCATTTAGTAATCGATGAACTGCTTCATCAAAGGAAACACGCTCCTCGGTTGTCTGCTTAATAAATTGGATGATACTTGGATATGCAAGTATCGCTGCATCTAGCTCTTTAGATGTACCTCTTTTGTAAGCACCTATGTTTATTAAATCTTCAGATTCAATATAAGTTGCCAATAACTGACGCAAACGATCGGCTGCTAGACGATGATTTGGATCTACAAGATCATTCATGACACGACTAATACTTTTTAGAGGATTAATAGCTGGAAATTGTCCTTTATTCGCTAATTTCCGATCCAACACTAGGTGTCCATCTAATATTCCTCGAACAGCATCTGCGATCGGTTCATTCATATCGTCGCCATCTACTAATACCGTGTAGAAAGCCGTAATTGACCCATATTCATTCGTACCCGAACGCTCTAATAACTTAGGCAAATATGCAAAAACACTCGGAGTATAGCCTTTGGTAGTTGGTGGTTCACCAATGGCTAATCCAATTTCTCTTTGCGCCATTGCAAACCGTGTAACTGAGTCCATCATTAACGTAACATTTAACCCTTGATTCCGAAAATATTCAGCGATCGCAGTTGCTGTCATTGCCCCTTTAATCCTCATTAAGGCTGGTTGATCAGAAGTAGCAACAACGACTACCGTTTTTCTTAGACCATCGTCTGCTAAATCTCGTTCAATGAAGTCTCGAACCTCTCTCCCACGTTCCCCAATGAGTGCAATAACATTTACATCGGCATCAGAATTTTTTGCTATCATGGCCATTAATGTACTTTTTCCAACACCACTTCCGGCGAAAATTCCAATTCTCTGGCCTTTACCAACAGTAAACAAACTATCAATTGCTCGAACACCTAGACTAAGTGGCTCTTGAATTCTAGGTCTTGAAAGAGGATTCGGAGGTACATTTTCCGTTGGAAATGAGGTTAAACCATTTGGTAACTCATGTCCATTTAACGGTTGTCCTAAACCATCTACTATTTGCCCAATCAGACCAGAACCCACCTTCACTTGAAGTGGTTTTTTCGTGGCTTCAACAAGACTTCCTGGACTAATATCATGAACTGTTGTAAACGGCATTAAAAGTACCATTTCGTCACGGAAGCCAACAACTTCAGCCATTACCTTACGCTTTGATGATTTACCAATAATAATATAACAAAGTTCGCCAATTGAGACTTGTGGACCTTTCGATTCAATTGTTAGTCCAACAACCCTTGTCACTTTACCGTAACTTTTAAACGAGTCTATGGCAGCTACTTCACTTAGTAAGTTAGCGACCTTCATAATCGCTCAGCCCCTTTAATTTTTCATGCAGAGCATACTTAATCTCGGTAAGCTGACTGTCAATAGAAGCATCTATTTTTCCAAAAGCTGTTTCTACCTGACACCCATTTTCCTCTAGTTGAGCATCTGGATAAATGTAAAAACTATCACAGTTTGGTAGCAATATCTTTAGCTCTTCTTTATGAGTCAATGTATATTCAAACCATTGAGGATGAACATATAGTTTTACTAAGTCATGTTCACGAACTTCATTAATAACTGAACTTACTACAGAAAGCCACTGTTCCCTATCTAATTCGAGAGTAGTTGCCAGGATTTTCTCAGCCACCTTCACTGACAGATCAATAATGATTGGTTCAGCTTCTTCTAGTTTATGAAAATAGTCATTTTTAGAAGCATCAATGATATTTCTTGCATCCTGGATAAACGTTTCATATTGTTTTTGGCCTTCTTTTAACCCTTGCTGAAATCCTTCATTATAACCATTTTCTTCAGCCTGTCTATAAAGATCTTCAGCTTGCCGTTGTACAGCGATCATCTCATCGTTGATACGTTGTTGCAGGTCCTCATATTCCGCTTGTGCAACTTTTCTAATTTGCTCTGCTTGTTCCATTGCCTTTTGAATTTCTTCATCTACTAATTTAGATTGATCACTAGAGGATGGTTGGTTTTCAAATTCAATTAAGTTAGACCCTTGGCTCTCTTGAGTCACTTTCTTAATCCCAATCGTCTTTTTTTCAGTTTCTAAATTATTCGCAAAAAAAGATTTAATAACTCTAGACAATGATATCATCTCCTCCGCCGCGAGCAATGACAATTTCACCTGTTTCTTCTAAGCGGCGGATAACAGCAACGATTCGAGATTGAGCTTCCTCTACATCACGTAAACGAACAGGTCCCATAAACTCCATTTCATCTTTAAAAGTTTCTACCATACGTTGAGACATGTTCTTAAAGACCACATCTTTCACTTCATCGTTTGCCACTTTAAGAGCAAGTTGAAGGTCTTCATTCTCAACATCACGGATAACACGTTGAATAGAACGATTATCAAGAGTAACAATATCCTCGAATACAAACATACGTTTCTTGATTTCTTCCGCTAACTCTGGATCTTGTATTTCTAATGCATCTAAAATTGTTCTTTCTGTGCTTCGGTCAACACTATTTAACACTTCAACGACAGTTTCAATACCACCTGTGCGAGTATAGTCTTGGGTAACTGTTGCAGATAGTTTACGTTCAAGTATATTTTCTACTTCATTAATAATTTCAGGTGACGTACTATCCATGAGCGCAATTCTTTTAGCTATATCTGCTTGAACTTCTTGAGGTAATTCAGACAAGATTTGCGCAGCCTGAACTGACTCTAGATAAGACAAAATTAGCGCAATTGTTTGCGGATGTTCATTTTGAATAAAATTTAGGATTTGTCCAGCATCTGCTTTCCGTGCAAAATCAAACGGTTTTACTTGAAGCGTCGATGTTAGCCTATTAATAATTTCCATTGCCTGCTGTTCACCTAGTGCCTTTTCAAGAACGCTCTTGGCGTACCCAATTCCACCTTGAGTGATATAATCTTGAGCAATAGCTAATTGATGAAACTGTTCAATGATTTCTTCTTTCATACTTGTATCCACTTTTCGAACACTGGCAATTTCAAGAGTAAGCTTTTCAATCTCCTCTTCACTTAAATGTTTATATACTTGTGCCGATACATCCGGACCTAAGGAAATAAGAAGAATCGCTGCTTTTTCTTTACCAGTTAGTTCTTTCTTTTTCGTAACCACACGTTTCCCCCCTAATCTTCAGTTAACCATGTACGAACAAGTTTCGAAAATTCTTCCGGTTTTTCTTTGGCCATTTTCTCTAGCTGTCGACGGCGAGCTTTCTCTTCACTATCTCGTTCATCACCAAGGTCTGGAATATCAAAACTTACAGCTTCCTCCCTAAACTCTTCGACTACTTCTACTTTTTTAGTTTTGCGTACTAATAAGAAAATAAGAATTATAATAAAAATGATTAGTGCTCCGACTAGGTAGTACCACATTGGTATTCCTTCTTCTGGTAACTCATATACAATCTTACCTTCAAAGTTCTGTGCAGAAACAAATACTTTCTCATTAATCTGGTCTGGAGTTAATTGATCAACCACTTCTTTTGAAATACTTGTTCGAACGATCGTACTTAATATTTGTTGAATATCTCCAAGAAGTTCTGCTGGTAGAGAATTCGGATCTTCGGGATTAGGAGGCTCAACCATTACCTGAATTCCTATATCACGGACTTGGTAGGGACTACGGACAATATCTCGGCGGATACGATTAACATCATTGTTAATTCGTTCTTCCATACGCTCGTAATCACCAGCGCCAGATGCAGCACCACCTGGGTAACCAGGGATATCTGTTTCACCAGTTCCAGGAATTCCACCGTCTTGGAAATCCTCTCCACTAAAAGTTTCCGTAATTCTTTCAATACTAATTGCTAAGCCAGACATATTGTCAATGTCTACTGGAGTAACTAAATCTTCCGCACGATTTTCTTTTGTAAAGTCAATATCCGTTGTAACTGATACTAACACTTTGTCTCTTCCTACAAGCGTACCCAACATTTGCTGTACTTGTCGTTGTAGGTCACGTTCAATTTCTTTTTGGATTGATCTTTGTTGTTCGAAGATAGATAATGCAGAATCTAAAACATTCTCATTTCTCAATTCTAAATACTCGCCCATTTGATTCATGATGACAATGTTTTCAACTGGAAGTTTTGGAACACTTTTAGAAATCAGGTGATATAGGGCCCTAATTTGTGGCTGTTCTAATCGATAGCCTGGCCGCATATTTAATGTTACTGATGCGGAAGCTGTTTCTTCATGACTTGAAACCCAAACACTTGGTTCTGGTAAGGTTATCATTACTTGAGCATGTTGCACACCATCAACCGTTCTAATTAAATTAGATAGTTCTGTTTGTATAGCCGCGCGCTCCATAAGGCTAAATTCATTATCCGTCATTCCAAATCCCATTCGATCTCGGAAAGTCGTATAGTCAATACTGCCACTTCTAGGAATCCCTTCAGCTGCCAATTCAACCTTTAAGGTATCAACCATGGTTTCGGGTACATGGATAGCTGTCCCACCATTGGTAATCTCAGATAGAATACCACGGGCATCTAGTTGAGCCTTAATCTCCCCTGTTTCTTGAAACGATAAATTCGTATATAAAGGTACCATACTAGTTCGCGACCCCATCATGGAAACGGCGATGAGAAGGACAATAAGCAGTAGAAAAGAACCAGCAATAAGGCCCTTTTGTACATTGGTTCGCTCAGCCCAATATGAAGTTATTTTTTCTTTATATAGTAATAGTTTTTCGTTCATATTTCCTCCTAGTTTGACTAACGGAGTCTGTTCTACTTCATTATTAAACTACCGGGTTACTAATTACCCTAGTTATGACTAGTAGTAGCTTCCTATTATACTTGCATTCTCATTACTTCCTGGTATGCCTCAACAATTTTATTTCTTACTTCAATCGTCGCTTGCAAAGAAATACTAGACTTTTGTGCTGTGATCATGACTTGATGCAAGTCAATATTTTCACCTCTAGCCAACTTTTCAGTTGCCAGAGCAGATGCGTGCTGAGCCTTATTCACATTATTTAAAGCATCACTTAAAGCTACTTTAAAGCTATTTTGTGCTTCAGCAGGTGTAAGTTTCCTCACTGGCTGATAACCATTACTTATATTCATTACTGTGTTTGGTTTCATTGAGACTGGTTCCATTTAGAGTACCACCTTATCCTTTACCAATTTCTAATGCCTTCATTAACATATTTTTTGTGGCATTCAATGTCGTTACATTTGCTTCATAGGATCTTGTTGCGCTCATCATATCTACCATTTCCTTCAATGGATCTACGTTTGGTAGTTGAACATACCCTTCGTCATTTGCGTCTGGGTGATCTGGCTGATAGACGAGCTTAAACGGTGTTTGGTCTCCTACGATGCGGCTAACCTTCACACCATTGCCTGGATGATCAGTTCTCCCCATTGCTTTTGAGAGGTGCGATGAAAAGCGATTTTCATTAGGTTGAACTACTACCATTTTTCGACGATAAGGCTCCCACTCACCATTTACAAATCTGCCCCGTGTCGTATCGACATTAGCCATATTTGAAGAAATGACGTCCATTCGAAGCCTTTGGGCAGTCAGAGCGGAAGCTGTTGTGTTAAAACCATGAAAAATTGTCATACTTACTTCCCTCCTCCAATCACTGTTTTTAAGCTATTAAATCTACCATTAAGTCGCTCAATCATTGCATTATAATAAATTTGATTTTTGGCCATTTCTGACATCTCGTGCTCAATATCTACATTATTGCCATTATGATTAAACATCGTCTTAGTTCGATCTACGACAACTGAAGGGGAAATACTTTGAGTTCCGCCAAATGGAATGTGCCGACTATCAGTACGATAGGCAGTAAGGCGCTGATCATCAATAGCCCGATTTAACTGATGCTTAAAGACCGTTTTTTTTGCTTTATAATTAGGTGTATCCACGTTCGCTATATTTTGAGAGATTGTTTTTTGCCGTAAAGAAGCAGCATTTAACGATTGCTCTAATAGTTGTTGACTAGTGTTTGAAAATATCTTCATCATTTACCTCCATTAAGACACAAAATACAAGTACGTTTTAGTAATGTCTAAATATGTAGAAAAAAATATCACTAAAACGTATTGTATATAATAATTTTTCAATTGTCTAACACTGTTTTTTTTTGTCTAATTTTCAACCAAAAAGTCCTAACAGCTTTGTCAATCACTTTCCAATCAATAGGAAAATAAACCTAGATAAACCCTCGGTGTATATCTTATTATACTTGCAAATCATTTTATACTTAAGGGGTACTATTTCCCATTTATCGAATCACGTGTAAATTACTGTGATTTTGTCGTAAAAAATCGAAAAATATTTTTTAAAAGCAAAAAAAAGCCAGACAACTGATGTTAATAATTGCTATTAACACGCTAGTTGTCTGACTTCCAAACGCCTAACCCTTAATGACTTATTTTGTTTTTAATTTTTCTAATTCAAATAGAAACTTATCATTTAATACCTTAATGTAAGTACCCTTCATCCCTAATGAACGGGATTCGATAACACCAGCACTTTCTAATTTACGAAGTGCATTAACAATGACCGATCGAGTAATTCCAACTCTATCTGCAATTTTAGAAGCTACTAATAGACCTTCATTACCTTCTAATTCATCAAAGATATGTTCTACTGCTTCTAATTCGCTATAAGAAAGAGAACCAATTGCCATTTGAACGACTGCTTTACTTCTTGCTTCTTGTTCAATTTCAATTGTTTTTTCGTGTAGAATTTCCATTCCAACTACTGTTGCTCCATACTCAGCTAAAATTAAATCGTCATTGTCAAATGAATCCGATAATCTTGCTAAGATTAGTGTACCAATTCGGTTTCCTCCACCATTAATTGGAACTATGGTAGTTAATCCTGTACTGAATAAATCTTTGTTTTCAACTGGAAACGCCGTAAATTCACTATGAATATCTAAATTGGACGATGTTTCATTAATCTTAAATAAATTTGTTGTATACTCTTCCGGAAATTGACGATCTTCTAACATCTTCTGCATTCTTTCGTTTTCAATTTCCTGCTTAATAGCAAAGCCTAACAATTTCCCACGACGACTTACGATAAAAATATTAGCTTCAATTACATCTCGTAATGTCTCGGCCATATCTTTAAAGTTAACAGGTAAACCCGCCGTTTTTTGTAACATTTCATTAATTTTTCTCGTTTTTGTTAGTAAATCCATGTAAAAATCCTCCTAAATTTCGTAACTCTATAAAATGTATTGACTTAAATCCCGATTTTTAGCAATTGTTTGTAATTTCTCATCTACATAAGTAGGTGTAATTGTAATCGTTTCTAAATTTATATCAGGTGCTTCAAACGATAAATCTTCTAATAATTTTTCTAAAATTGTATGAAGTCTTCTCGCTCCGATATTTTCGGTATCTTGATTTACTTCTGTTGCAATATTTGCAATTCTTTTAATAGCATCGTCAGAAAATTCAACTTCTATACCTTCGGTGGCAAGTAATGCTTGATATTGTTTAATTAAGGCATTATTAGGTTCTACTAAAATTCTGACAAAGTCAGCTTCTGTCAGGCTAGCTAACTCAACACGAATTGGAAAGCGGCCTTGTAATTCTGGAATTAGATCTGAAGGTTTTGCTAAATGAAACGCCCCTGCTGCTATAAATAAAACATGATCAGTTTTTACTGGTCCGTATTTTGTAACAACTGTTGAGCCCTCTACAATTGGAAGGATATCACGTTGGACACCTTCTCTTGAGACGTCTGCAGAAGATTGATGTCCTTTCCCTGCTACTTTATCAATTTCATCAATAAAGATAATTCCCAGTTGCTCAGCTCGATAAACCGCTTCTTGAGACACTTCATCCATATCGATTAGCTTTTGTGCTTCATCTTCGGTGAGAACTTTTCGAGCTTCTCGAACCGTAAGCTTTCGCTTCTTTTTCTTTTTAGGCATCATATTTCCTAAAAGATCTTGCATGTTCATACCCATTTGTTCCATACCCGCACCCTGAAACATATCTAAAAACCCACCAGATTGCTCTTCAACTTCAACAGTAACGTAGTGGTCTTCTAGTTCGCCTAACGCAAGCTTATGTTCCATTCTTCTGCGTTGCTCTCTAATATCTTGCTCGGCATTGTTATCCACTTGATCCTGCTGGTCTTGCGCTTGACCTCCAAAGATCATTTCAAAAGGGTTCTTATATGAAGACTCTTTCTTTTTCTCGGGTACTAATAGTTGGACAAGTCTCTTGTTAGCATTTTCTTCAGCTTTCCCTTTTACCTTTTTTATACGGTCTTCTTTCACTAGACGAACAGCAGTTTCAACTAAATCTCGTACCATAGACTCTACATCTCGACCTACGTACCCGACTTCAGTAAATTTTGTCGCTTCAACCTTAATAAACGGAGCTCCTACTAACTTGGCTAACCTTCTAGCAATTTCCGTTTTACCTACCCCAGTTGGTCCAATCATTAGAATGTTTTTCGGTGTAACTTCATCACGTAGTTTCTCATCTAATAGACCACGGCGATAGCGATTACGTAAAGCGATCGCAACAGAACGTTTTGCTTTATCTTGACCCACGATATATTGATCTAGCTTTTCTACAATTTGACGAGGTGTAAAATGATTTTCCATACCATCATCCTCCAATACGAATAATAAGTAGTAAGCCTTAAAAGGACTGCTTCCGTAAAAAAATTAAAGTTCTTCTAAAATGATATTATTGTTCGTATATACACAAATGTCTGCAGCCGTTTGGAGCGCTGCCATAGCGATTTGACTTGCATCTAGGTGAGGTGCATGCTGTTTTAGTGCTCTACCTGCTGCAAGGGCGTAATTTCCACCTGAACCGATGGCTAAGACACCGTCGTCAGGTTCAATGACTTCACCAGTACCAGAAACAAGGTAGATATTTTCGGAGTTAGCTACAATTAGCATTGCCTCAAGTCTTCTTAAAACTTTATCACTACGCCATTCTTTTGCTAATTCAACAGCTGCTCGCTGAATATTTCCATTATACTCTTCTAGTTTCGCTTCGAATTTCTCAAACAAAGTAAATGCGTCTGCTACAGAACCTGCAAAACCAGCCAATACTTTCCCATTGTATAATTTACGAACTTTCCTAGCTGTGTGTTTCATCACAACTGCATTTCCAAACGTAACTTGCCCATCACCTGACATCGCACACTTTCCATCATGGTTAATAGCAAAAATTGTCGTAGCATGGAATGAATGTTCCATAATAAACCCTCCTTCATACGAAAAGCGGAAACCGCCTGATAGCGGCACACATAAGCTTTATTGGTTACTCAATATTTTCCCTTTCGAAACATTAAAATGTAGTTTTTTAACGTTCTCTAACTATCTTAAGCTCTAGGGTGAAAGTTGTTGTACACATGCTTCAGATGTTCTTTTGTAACATGTGTATATACTTGTGTCGATGACAAATGAGAATGCCCTAACAATTCTTGAACACTTCTCATATCAGCACCTTCATTTAGCATGTGTGTTGCAAAAGTATGACGAAGAACATGGGGACTAATATGGTAAGTTGCTGCAGCTTTCCCAACAATGTCTTCTAATATTTTTCTAACCCCACTTCTTGAAAGTGGCTGACCACGATAGTTCAGGAAAACTCCAAGTTGCTCTTGGTCGCTATTCTGCAATTTTTTTCTACCGTCATTTATATATGTATATAATGCATCTAGAGCGTAGCTTCCAACTGGTATGTAGCGTTCTTTCCGCCCTTTACCTAGCACCAAAATAGTCCCAATCTGAAAATCTACATCTTGTATTTTTAAATTACAACATTCACTAACACGAATTCCTGTACCATAAAGGAGTTCAAGTAGTGCCTGATTTCGCTGGCCCAACGGTGTGGTTAGATCCGAAACAGAAAATAACTTTTTTATTTCATCTTCATATAAAAAAGTCGGTAGCCTAGTTTCCTGTTTTGGCGTACTTGCTAGAGCAAACGGATTTTCGGTAATGCGTTCCTCTGTCATTAGAAATTTATAGAAACTTCTCATACATGATATTTTCCGTGCAATCGTTTTTCTTTTGTAGTTGTTCGCATACAACTCCGTTAGGTAAAGCCTCACGAATGCATAAGAAACAGCAGCGTAACTAATTATGCTATGCTGCTTCATGAAAAATGAGAAATGCTCAATATCTTTTTTGTAATTGTATACAGTATGCTGAGAAACATTTTTCTCAACCTGTAAAAAACGGATAAACGTTTCAATTTCTATTACTTGATTTGACATTGCCGTTCTCACCTCACTAGAGCCTCTAAACTTTACCACAAAATTTAGAAAGAAGCAAGTGAATTTACATTTTTTTCACAAAATTCTGAATTGTATCTAATGCCCTAGTAGCTAACTGTTCATAACGTTCTTTTTTATTTTTGACTCTTGGTTCAATTGGTGGCAATAAACCAAAGTTAGCATTCATTGGCTGAAAGTTTTTTTCATTGGCAGTAGTAATATAGTTTGCCATACTTCCAAGCACAGTTTCTTCAGGTAGCACGACCATTTCCTTACCTTGCACAAATCTTGCAGCATTAATGCCTGCTAGTAAACCAGCTGCTGCTGATTCAACATAACCTTCAACACCGGTAATTTGTCCTGCGAAAAACAGATCTGGTCTTGCCTTATATTGATAGGTTGGTAATAATAGCTTTGGCGAATTAATAAATGTATTTCGGTGCATAACCCCATAACGAACAATTTCAGCCTGCTCAAGACCAGGGATTAGCTGTAAAACCTCTTTTTGAGGTCCCCATTTTAAATGAGTTTGGAACCCAACAATGTTATAGAGAGTACCTGATTGATTATCCTGTCTTAATTGAACAACTGCAAAAGGACGTTTCCCTGTTTTCGGATCTTCTAAGCCTACTGGCTTCATCGGGCCAAACAAAAGCGTCTTTTTTCCTCTACGAGCTAAAACTTCTACTGGCATACAACCCTCAAAAAAGATTTCTTTTTCAAATTCTTTTAAAGGGACCGTCTCTGCACTTACTAAAGCATCGTAAAATCTGTCGAATTCCTCTTCAGTCATTGGACAGTTCAAGTAAGCTGCTTCCCCTTTATCATAGCGTGATTTAAGGTAAGCTTTCTCCCTATCAATACTATCTGCTTCAAGAATTGGAGCCGCTGCATCGTAGAAGTATAAATAGTCTTCACCTGTTAAGTCCTTTAGTTGTTGAGAGAGCTTCTCTGACGTTAAGGGACCAGAGGCGATTACTGTTGGGCCTTGCGGTATTTCAGTTATCTCTTCATTAATCACTTCAACGAGTGGGTGATTTTTCACACGCTCTGTCACAAGCCCTGCAAATTCATGACGATCTACAGCTAACGCTCCACCTGCTGGAACCGCACAATCATCTGCAGATCGGATGATAACTGATTGTAATTGTCTCATCTCTTCTTTCAACACTCCAACTGCATTAGATAATGCATTGGATCTCAATGAGTTACTGCATACTAGTTCTGCAAATTTATCTGTATGATGAGCTGGTGTTTGTTTCACAGGTCTCATCTCGTATAATCTAACTTTAATTCCGCGTTCGGCTATCTGCCAAGCAGCTTCACTTCCTGCTAAGCCTGCACCAATTACGTTTACTTTAATTTCTGTCAAAATGTATTCCTCCAATAAAACATTATACCACTATATTTTTCATAAAGAAGAAGAAACAGTTAATTTGTTTCTTCTTCATAATCACATTTTGTACACTGAACGTTAACGCCTTTTTTCGTCTTTTTCTCAACTAACATCTCATTACACTTTGGACAAGGTCTAGAAATTGGTTTGTCCCAAGAGATAAACTCACAGCTTGGATAGTTATCACAGCCGAAAAAGGTTCTACGTTTCTTGCTTTTTCTTTCAACGATGTTCCCTTCATGACAAGTAGGACACTTGACACCAATGTCTTTTACGATAGCTTTTGTATTTCGGCAATCAGGAAAGTTTGAGCAAGCCATAAACTTACCGTATCTTCCCATTTTATAGACCATTTCATGACTACACAGCTCACAATCTTCGCCAGCAGGTTCATCCTTAATTTCTACTTCTTTCATTTCTTCTTCAGCAATTTGTAAATGTTTCTCAAAATCTTGATAGAAATGGTCAATGATACTAACCCAATTTGTTTGGCCTTCTTCAATCGAATCGAGATCACTTTCCATTTTAGCAGTAAATTCAACATCCAATATTTCCGGAAAGAACTCACTAATTAACTGTAAGACAATTTCCCCCAACTCAGTAGGGATAAAACGCTTATCTTCTAAAGCAACATAACCTCTTCGTTGGATCGTATCTAACGTTGGAGCAAAGGTAGATGGTCTACCTATTCCTAACTCTTCCAAAGTTTTAACCAATCTAGCTTCCGTGTAACGAGGTGGCGGCTGTGTGAAATGCTGATTAGGTTCTATGTTTTCTTTGTCAACCGACATACCTTCTTCAAGATGTGGTAATAACCGATCTTCCTCTTTTTTTCCATCATCATTACCCTCGATATATACCTTCATAAAACCAGGAAATTTAATCTTAGAGCCTGTTGCTCTAAAAGTAACCCCATTATTATTAATATCAACACTCATGGTATCCAATATTGCAGGTGCCATTAAACTCGCTACTAAACGGTCCCAAATAAGCTTATATAATCGAAACTGATCTCTACTTAAATAACTTTTTACAAATTTCGGATCTTTAAAAACAGAAGTTGGACGAATTGCTTCATGAGCATCTTGAGCCTTTTTATCTTTCTTCACTTGTCGCTTTTCAGTTTGAAGATATTCAGCTCCGAAGTTTGTTTGAATGTATTCGTTTACTTCTGCTTGCGCTGTTTCAGATACTCTTGTAGAGTCAGTTCTCATGTATGTAATTAACCCGACAGTACCTTCCTTCCCGATATCAATTCCTTCATAAAGTTGCTGAGCAATCATCATGGTTTTCTTTGCTCTAAAGTTAAGTTTTCTCGCAGCTTCCTGTTGAAGTGATGATGTCGTAAAAGGTAACACTGGGTTCCGCTTACGTTCCTTTTTGGTAACATTTTCAACAACGAAAGAGTCATTTAGTCTGCTTAGTACGTCTTTTACATCGTTCTCGGACTTTAACTCTGCTTTCTTTTGATCTATCCCGTAGAATTTAGCTTCAAAACTGTCTTTTTCTGTTTTAAAGGATGCCGAGATCGACCAATATTCTTCTGGAATAAAGGATTGTACTTCTTTTTCACGATCAATAATCATCTTAACGGCAACAGATTGCACTCTTCCTGCACTTAAGCCCTTCTTTACTTTCTTCCATAATAGTGGGCTTATATTATAACCAACTAGCCTATCAAGAACACGTCTTGCTTGCTGAGCATCGACTAAGTCCATGTTTATTGGCCTTGGTGTTTTGAAAGCATCTTTAATTGCCTGCTTTGTAATTTCGTTGAATACTACGCGACAATCTGATTTTTCATCAATTTTTAAACTGTGCGCTAAGTGCCAAGCAATTGCTTCTCCTTCGCGGTCCGGGTCAGCTGCTAAGTAGATTTTCTTTACTTTTTTAGCTGCAGCTTTTAACTCTTTTAAAATTGGCCCTTTGCCGCGGATTGTAATGTACTTAGGATGAAATCCACCCTCTATATCGACACCCATTTGACTTTTCGGTAAATCAATGACATGCCCCATAGAAGCTTTTACTATATATTTTTTCCCTAAATACTTCCCAATTGTTTTTGCTTTAGCGGGAGATTCAACGATCACTAAGTAATCTGCCATATTGTGTTTCCTCCCCCTTAGAGGTATTTTAAAATCTTCCCTATTATTAACCACTATTTTGCATTTTGTCAAACATAATTATGAATATCTTCTCATACTTTTGAGACAAATGACAATAAAGGTAATAAATTCAAGCTTTTTAGAATTATAAAAAAATTAAATTTTTTTCAGTTTATTAGCTCTATTATATACGTTTACAATTCATTTAAAACATCATCGCTACATTTTGTCAACATAGCACCTTGTTGAATTAACCAATGAGTTCCTTCTGAACGATCATCTAGAATTGACCCTGGAACAGCAAATACTTCACGTCCTTGTTGCAGAGCCAAATCTGCTGTAATTAATGATCCACTTTTTTTTCTTGCCTCAACGACTAAAGTGCCCCTGCTTAAGCCACTTATTATTCGATTTCTTAAAGGGAAATTCCATTTAGTAGGAGGTGTATTTGGAGAAAATTCTGAGATTAGCAATTGTTTGGAAGCTATATCTGATGCTAAATTTCGGTGACAATGAGGATAAATATGGTTGAAACCTGACCCAAGTACTGCAATTGTTTTGCCGTTATTCATGATTGAAAGTGTATGAGCCCTTCCGTCTATACCTACGGCTAAACCACTGACTATCACCCAGTTATCATGTATTAGAGGAAGAACAATTTTTTCTAAGCTTAATAAACCATTTCGAGAAGGATCTCTTGTTCCTATGACACTTAGTTTTCTCTTATTGGAAAGTAATGATACATCACCTTTACAATACAGGACCCAAGGTGGATCATAAATTTCTTTTAGTAAGTTTGGATAATCAGAGTCGAAAATGGTCACCACATGAATATCATTATTCCGATAATGTTCAACAATATTTTCATTGTTTTTCAAGTCATCAATAAAGGTCAAAAGCTGTTTGGGTTTCATAGAAAAATAACGTTCTAACTCGTCTTTCCTTAGTGTTATAACTCTCTTCAAAGTAGGATCGAAATCAAGAAACTTCTTTAATAGTACCCATGTGACCCCTCTGCAAGCATGGATTTGAATAAGTCTTTCCCTAAAACTCATATCTTCACACCCTTTTGTAAAATAGTATCAAGATCAAAAAATAACGGCCTCAAAAAGAGGCCGCATTCCTTACTACTTATGAGTGATACACTTTTCTAAGATGTTGTTTTCAACTAAAGCTGCTACTAATGTTTCGCCCATTACAGATGGAGTTGGCGCTACTTTGACACCACAACTTTCAAGTGTTTTAATCTTTTCAGCTGCAGTTCCTTTTCCTCCCGAAATGATTGCACCAGCGTGCCCCATTCTTTTTCCTGGAGGTGCAGTTTGCCCACCGATAAAGCCAACGACAGGCTTCTTCATGTTTGCTTTAATCCATTCTGCTGCTTCTTCTTCTGCAGTACCACCGATTTCACCAATCATAATAACTGCATACGTATCTTCATCTTCATTAAATAAATTTAATACATCAATAAAGTTTGTACCGTTAACTGGGTCCCCACCAATACCAACAGCAGTAGATTGACCAATACCTCTAGTAGATAGCTGGTGTACAGCTTCATACGTTAGTGTTCCTGATCGAGACACAACACCAACATGGCCTTTTTTATGAATGTAACCAGGCATAATTCCGATTTTGCATTCATCAGGAGTAATAACACCTGGGCAGTTAGGACCGATTAAACGTGTATTCTTGCCTTCCATATAACGTTTAACGTTGACCATATCTAAAACAGGGATACCTTCTGTAATACAAATCACTAGATCTAAACCTGCATCAACAGCTTCCATAATTGCGTCTGCCGCAAACGCTGGTGGTACATATACTACAGAAGCATTTGCTCCAGTAGCCTTCACTGCATCTTCTACTGTATTAAAAACAGGAATACCTTCAATTTCAGTTCCACCTTTACCTGGTGTTACTCCACCTACGATATTTGTCCCGTACTCAACTGCTTGTTTCGTATGAAAAAGGCCTGTAGCCCCTGTAATTCCTTGAACAATTACCTTTGTATCTTTATTAATTAGGATACTCATATACTCTCCCGCCCTTCTATTTAACTAGAGATACGATCTTTTCTGCTCCATCAGCCATCGAATCAGCAGAAGTAATATTTAATCCAGACTCTTCTAGAATTTTCTTTCCTAATTCTACGTTTGTTCCTTCAAGACGTACTACTAACGGTAGACTTAAGCCAACCTGTTTTGTCGCCTCTACTACACCATTAGCAATAATGTCACACTTCATAATTCCACCAAAAATATTTACAAAAATTCCTTTTACATTTTGGTCTGAAAGAATGATTTTAAATGCTTCTGTTACTTTCTCAGCAGTGGCACCGCCCCCAACATCAAGGAAGTTAGCTGGGTCACCATTATAGTGCTTAATGATGTCCATTGTTGCCATTGCAAGCCCTGCACCATTAACCATACAACCGATATTACCATCTAATGAGATGTAGCTTAAATCATATTTAGAAGCTTCAATTTCTTTTACATCCTCTTCGTCTAAATCGCGATATTCAACGATATCTTTATGACGGTATAGAGCATTTGAATCGAAGTTAAACTTAGCATCTAATGCCATAACACGCCCATCACCAGTTGTTACTAGTGGATTAATCTCAGCAATCGAACAATCTTTTTCAACAAACACTTTATAAAGACCCATCATGAACTTAACAGCTTGATTGACAAGTTCTTTTGGAATGTTAATGTTGAAAGCAAGTCTTCTTGCTTGGAAACTTGTTAACCCTACTACTGGATCTACTACTTCTTTAAAAATCTTCTCAGGCGTTTGTTCAGCCACTTCCTCAATTTCAGTTCCGCCTTCTTCAGAAGCCATCATTACAACACTAGAAGTTGCTCGGTCTAAAACTAAACCAATATAATATTCTTTTTGAATATCGCATCCTTCTTCGATAAGTAAACGCTTAACTTCTTTTCCTTCAGGACCTGTTTGGTGAGTAACTAATGTTTTTCCTAGGATCTCACTAGCATATGTACGAACCTCATCAATACTTTTTGCTACCTTTACTCCACCTGCTTTTCCTCTTCCACCTGCATGGATTTGCGCTTTTACAACAGTTACTTTTGAACCAAGCTCTTTTGCCGCTTCAACTGCCTCATCTACTGTAAATGCTACTTTTCCGTTAGGTACGCTTACGCCGTACTTACGCAGGATTTCTTTACCTTGATACTCGTGGATATTCATCGTCCATCCTCCTATCAAATGCAATTCATAGTAATGTTTGCCTCATCGACTAACCGCTCAGTCTAGTGCAAACTAATAATCTAATAAAACATAGATTACTCACAACTTAATTTATTCGACAACACTATTCTTAAATCCTCTATTTTCAAAAAAAGTTACGAAAATGTTTGAAAAATAGTATTGCAATTACATTATACATAAAAAAAGCAGAAAATACACTTTTCCTGCTTTTTTTACATTTTTCTTTATAATTTGCCAGTTTATCCAAAAACCTTCAGTCTTTTTTCGTTTTTCCACCTCGAAAATTCCCATAGCTAACATTTAATGTAGGGTGCATAAACATATGATAAGGATGCTCTTTTTTTGCACTAACCTCCTCACAATACTCATCATCGAAAAGGTCAATTTGTTCCAATGGAGAATTTTCTTCCTGCGCCCAATAATCACCGGACATTACAGCTGGATCGACGTCAACACTCCAATTATCGAGAGGAGTGTGGGGGTTTGGATTGAAGTTTCTTTGCTTTTTCATTTTTTTCCACTTTTCCTTTCGGTTTCTTATTGCGTCCAATTTCCGCTATAACCTCTTTTTCCACCATTGGACGATGAATACCAAATTCTTCGGCTATTTCCTCACCCGAAAAATGATGCTGTAAAAAATGCTGCAGATTTAATATTTCCATAAAAAAACACCTTCCCCGTAAAAGTATGATGTAGGTATAGTCTACCCAAAACAGTGACATTTACGATAAGGTGTTAAAAGTTAGGAATTTTTATCTATTCGGTATATGAAAGCAAAGACTTCCGCTACTACTTCATAGAGTTGTTCAGGAATCGCCTCATTAACTTCTAGTTGGCTTAAAAGACTAACAAGACTTGAGTCTTCCTGGATCGGAATATTATGTTTTATTGCCTCTTTAATCAATTCATCTGCAACAAAGCCTTTTCCTTTGGCAAGTATTTTAGGAGCACTATCCTTTTCTGAATGGTAAGAAAGGGCAACCGCCTGTTTTCTGTCTATTTCTTGCTTCATATCCGAATATCAACTCCTTGATACTGTCTTTGGTTTTGATAGTAAGTTTGACCTGGAAGAGTTCTGTTCTGATTACTTTGACTCTCAATGATAGGTTGGGTCCATTTTACAGAAGACAGCTTATAATTAAGTTGACTAAGGGCCTCTTTTAAGTGCGGCTGGAATGCGTTAAGTAGGTTTATCGGTTTTTCTCGTTCATTGATTACATGTAAGGAAACAATTCGAGCCTGAATCTGAACATCGATAATTGTCTCTTTTATATTTCCAAGATTTAAATAAAACAAGATCCTACAGTGGTCTGGATTTAACTTACCAGTTTGGTCCTTTTTTCCTTCCCATTGAACAGTTAAATCTGTAGCTTTACCAAATAATTTAAGGGGCACCATTACTGCATAATGGGCAATAGGACCCTCCTGATTTGCTGAGAGTAACTGCTGTCCAGTAATTCTGTTTATTATAAGATCCATTTTTTCTTGGATGCTTGAGGGCAACTGAAGCTCCTGTGCTTTTAATAGAAGAGATTTCAGTTGCAACAGTTGACTCTCATTTCCTTCATTACGTTGGAAGTATTGACCCATATCTCGCTCATACTGATATCCGATACGATTAATAATACCAGATAACTGACTAGCTAATGACGTAGATATATCACTTTTACTACTGTCAGAATTCCCCAAGGCTGAGAGCAACTGCTGGAGCTGCTGTTCGCCACGAACACCTTTCTCTACAACTATTTTCGAAAGGAGTTCGCCAACTCGTCCTCTATTTATTTCTAGTAAAATTTGTTCTTTTGTAAATGTTGGCCATATCTGTTTCAAATCCTCGTTAGAAGCTTTCACCAACATCTCCTTAATCTGTGATAAAAATTGTTCTGGAGTGGTTTGTTTATCAATTACTCCTAGTTTTTGAAGTGCTAATTGAGCTTCTGGCGACTGATTATTTGTTGGACTTTCCGAAAAAACTATGTTTTGCTGGTCAACCTGTACATTCATTTTACTTATCATAGTTTGAAGAAATTGATGTAGTTGTTGAATGGCTGGTTCTTTCCTCTGCTGAGCCGAAAGTAACGCTGAGAGTTCTTCAAGATTACTAGCTAAGCCTTCCCCTTTACTCAAGCTACTAACCGCTGAAAACGTAGCAGCAGATATTGGCAAGTTCCTTTCTATTAGAAACCTTAAAATCGACAATCCTTCAGCGTCAATGTTTCCTGAACGATGCAATACTTCAGCCCCTAAGATAATATGTTCACGAGTAAAAGGAATGTCTTTGCTTGCCAAGTGCTTAATAATCATCTCGTTAAGTTTTGAATGATTTAAACCTAATTGTCTTAAGATGTCTTCGTTTTCTTTAGCTGCGTATTTAAAGCCTTCAATTACCTTTAATTCAGGTAATCCTTCACTAGGTTGTACCTGAAACCAATAACGATTTCCTGCAGTTAAAGCCGCTTCTAGCTTCGCAGTGAGTGTTAGGCCGCCTAATTGCAAGGAAGCTAACTGTCCTGGGTAAAGTTTAAGTATCTTACCTTTAAAAATTTGTCCAGATTGTAAGTTTATCGTTTTTTGATGGATCGGATCCAATCCTTTTAGTAAAGAGTGAACTATATTTGTTCGAAACAATCACTTCACCTCCACGACATGGATATACATTTAGAATAGTTTCGTTAGTAAGCTACGTTCGCGGACAGGTGCAAATGATCTTCGATGCTCCCTTGTAACTCCGAATTTATCCATTGCTTCTAAATGATCTGACGTTCCGTAACCCATGTTTGTTTCAAAGCCATATTGAGGATATTCCCCACTTAGTTGTTCCATATATCTATCTCTCGTCACTTTTGCAATGATTGAACTAGCAGCTATTGATATGCTCTTGCTATCACCTTTAATGATTGATGTTTGTGGTATAGTCAGAGGTAGCTTCATCGCATCAATTAGTAGGTGTTCCGGGCTTAGCGTTAACTCATTAATAGCCTTTTGCATCGCAACTTTCGTAGCTTCATATATGTTTATACGATCAATCTCCTCCGAACTAACTATTCCAATCCCAATTGAAATTGCTTTCGAATAGATAACTTCGTAAAATTCCTCACGATTTTTTTTGGTAACTTTTTTTGAGTCAGTTAAACCTAACAGGTAGAAGTCTTTTGGTAGGATAACAGCAGCCGCGATAACAGGGCCTGCTAATGGCCCTCTCCCCACCTCATCTATTCCTGCTATATATCGAACACCGCTTTCCCAAATTTCACGTTCATTTTGTAGCATATCTTCAAATTCTCTAACTAGCTTATTTTGTTTTTCCTGTGCTGTCCTCCATTTTAAGAGAGCCTTTTGTGCGCCAATTCTCTGATCTTGTGTAACTTCCAAAAGAAATTCTTCTGATATATCTTCATTTTCTAATAGTACTGCTTCAATTTCCTTAATTGACATCTTCATACTTTTCACTACCTATATTTATTTTTGTTATCTATACTATCGACATCCAAAATAAAATGTTAAACGAAATCAATAGTTTCATATGCCTTTTAGTTTATAAAAGGCTGTTTTCGCAAATTTTGTTGCTTTCGTAAAAATCCCAAAAGCCGAATTTTTACACAAATTGCCAAGAATTCACAACTAATTTTATAAGTATTGCTCTTTTCTTACATATTTTATTGGCTGATATCTTCATCTAGGGTATTTTTCCAATTATTTTAAGCAACAGTTTATTTGTGCGACGAGTAACCGCAGGAGCAATGTTTAGGAAAAGAGCCTTATAAAAACAAAAAAAGGCACGTATGGGGGCGCACCTATCATTGTTCTGGCTTTTCTAAGGTAATCTTACCTATTTTACAGGAACGGAATTCACGTAAAATTAATTCAGCAGCTTTATCATAATCAATATTACCACCACTCATTAATAAACCACGCTTACGACCAATCGCATCAAATAACTCAATTACATCTTCGTTAATCTCTTCGAGCTTAAAACGTTCCACAAGTAGATTTGGATACTCATCCTTTAAATACTTAAGTAAAAAAACAGCTACATCCTGGAAATCAAGAATTTCGTCTTTAATAGCTCCTGTTGCAGCTAAACGAAATCCTACAACTTGATCTTCAAATTTAGGCCAAAGTATCCCTGGAGTGTCTAATAACTCCAGTTCACTTCCTACTTTGATCCATTGTTGCTGTTTTGTTATCCCTGGACGATCACCTGTTTTAGCGATCTTCTTTTTTGCTAAACGATTAATTAGCGTTGACTTCCCGACATTTGGAATTCCTAAGATTAATGCCCGAATCGCCCTAGGCTTCATCCCTTTAGCCTTTAATTTCTCTAATAAATCTACGGCTAATTCTTTTGCAATGGTTGGGATTTTCTCTGTACCTTTCCCTGTTTGAGAGTCAATAGAAATTACTTTAAATCCTTTTCCTTGGAAGTAACGACTCCAACGTTCTGTCATTGATGGATCTGCTAAATCCGCTTTATTTAAGAGAATGAGGCGCGGCTTATGACTCACTAATTCATCAATCATTGGATTCCTAGAGGAAAGTGGGACCCTTGCATCTACTAATTCAAAAACGACGTCAATTTGTTTGAGTTTTTCAGTTACCTCTCGACGGGCTTTTGCCATATGACCAGGGAACCATTGTATCGTCGTCATACTACACCTACTTTGCTATTCTTATTTCAGAAAAGGGCCAAAATACTACATTGGCACTTCCTACAACACGGTCGTAAGAGATAAAACCAATATGACGGCTATCTTTACTATGCTGCCTGTTATCCCCTAAGACGAATACATGCCCTTCTGGAACAACATCATGGCCCGTGTAATCCTTTAATGTAAAATCGCCTGTAAACGGCAAACTGAACGCATTTTCTTTATATTCTTCTAAGTACGGTTCTTCAATTGCTTCTCCATTAATATAGAGTATGTCATTTTCATAGTATATCGTGTCACCTGGTAACCCAATTACTCGTTTAATATAATCTTTATCTTGAGTAGCATGAAACACGACAATATCAAAGCGATCTGGCTTACCTATGGTATATCCAATTTTATTAACAATTAAACGATCGTTATTTTGTAGTGTGGGCATCATTGATTGCCCGTCTACTACGATAGGAGCAAATAGAAAATACCGAATAACAAAAGCTAGAAATAAAGCTATAAAAACGGCTTTTAGCCATTCCCATGATTCACTTTTAACACTAGACATGACCTAACCCCCATTACCTCTTTCAAACTTATACTACGCTATTATAACTTAACTTTACTTTGCGTAAAACATAGAACAATGCTAATAGTTGAAAAAAGGAGCTTGAAAAATCAAGCTCCTTTTTACTAACTGATTATCGAATTTCTTTAATACGAGCCGCTTTTCCACGAAGAGCGCGTAGGTAGTACAATTTAGCACGACGTACTTTACCACGACGCATAACTTCGATCTTATCGATCTTCGGCGAGTGTAATGGGAATGTACGTTCAACACCTACTCCGTAAGAAACCTTACGTGCAGTAAAAGTTTCACTAATACCTGAACCACGACGCTTAATTACGATTCCTTCGTAAACCTGAATACGCTCACGAGTTCCCTCAACAACCTTTACGTGTACACGTACAGTGTCTCCAGGACGGAAAGCCGGGATATCAGTTCTTAATTGAGCTTTAGTTACTTCTTGAATTATGTTGTTCATCGTATCGTTCCCTCCTTCCCTAACAGATGCTCATTCCAATTTTCTTTGCAGCGGAACATCTTGATACTGGCCTAAGCCACAAAGAATATAATATCATAAGCTTTTAACAGTTACAAGGCTAGATTTAATTTTTATCTTCCTCATTTAAGATTTCTATCCATTTTTTTTCACGTTCCGTTAGCTCCCTCTCATTTAAGAGGTCCGGTCTCCGTTCTAATGTCCTTTTAATTGACTCACGGTGACGCCATTCCTCAATGTTTTTATGGTGTCCTGAGAGAAGTATATCTGGAACTTTCAAGCCACGGAATTCAACAGGTCTTGTATAATGTGGATACTCAAGAAGCCCTGTACTAAATGAGTCTGTTACAGCAGAAGTTTCATTGCCTAGCACACCAGACAATAATCTAGTTACGCTATCAATAATTACCATTGCGCCTAATTCTCCACCTGTTAGAACATAGTCTCCTATAGAAATCTCATCTGTAACTAGATGCTCACGAATACGTTCATCATACCCCTCATAGTGGCCACAGATGAAAATTAATTGATCATACTCCACCAGCTGCTCGGCTTTTTTCTGAGTGTAACGTTCTCCCTGAGGACAAAGCAAAATAATCCGTCTTTTCGCAGATGGGTTATCTTTTGTTAGGTCATCAATAGCATCAAATATTGGTTGAGGTGTCAACACCATCCCACCGCCACCACCATAGGGATAGTCATCTACACGCTGATGCTTATCTTGTGAATAGGATCGAAAATCAACTATATTGTATGAAACTAGCTGTTTTTCTTCCGCTTTTTTTAGAATCGAATTTCCGAGTACTCCGCGAAACATCTCTGGAAATAGAGTTAATACATCGTACCGCATTTACTCAAGACCTTCCATTAAATGAATAACTACTCTTTTTTCCTTAATATCTACTTCTTTTACAACTTGCTCTATGTAAGGAACGAGAAGGTCTTTCCCTCCATTTCTTCTTTGAATAACCCAGACATCATTTGCCCCTGTAGCAAGTATTTCTTTCACTTTACCAATTGCTTCGCCCTGATCGGTTTCAACATCACACCCAATAATCTCATGGTAATAAAACTCTTCTTCATCTAATTCTGAAAGTTGCTTCTCATCTACTTGCAAAACTCCACCTTTGAAAGCAACTACATCGTTAATATTGTGGTAGTTTTCAAAAGTTAACAAGTCGAAGTTTTTGTGTTGTCGGTGGCTCGCAACCTTTAATAGAAGCTTTTCATTGAAATCTTTATGTTCTAAATAAAGCTTTGCCCCTTTGGCAAATCGTTCGTCAGCAAAGTCAGTAGAGGAAATGACTCGTACCTCACCTCTAACTCCATGTGTATTTACTACTTTTCCTACATTAAACCATTTTGTCATCAGTTTTTTGTCCTCCTTCACGTATTTCAAAGACAATTCCATCTTTAATAATAATTTCAGTTCCATTCATCAATTCGTTCCAGTTATCACCTTCGTGAATTTCATGAAGAGTCTCAATCGTCTGTTCTTTCATTTCTGTACCTATCTCTAATTCATTGAGTTGATTCATTTGGAAATCAATAATCTTAACCTTATCATTCCGCTGTTTAATTTCTTTATTAAAAGAAGACTTAAGTGCACTCTGATATTCATAGTTGTTTTTACTTGCTTTGAGCTTTTTATGTAGCTGAAATTCTAGTTGCTTAATTTCTTTTTCCACTTGTTTTTTCTCGTTTAAAAAGTCATCCATCAATATGGATTTGCGATTTTCTGTAAGTACTTGCTTCACAACAACCTTTTTAATGATTTTCATCATGCACCCCGTCCATATATGTATCTTTGGATGTTTATTATGCTTTAAGTTTATCATACTAATTGTTCAATGAAAAAAACCTAAGCTAATTGGGTTAACTAGTAACGTTAAAAAAAGGCAGAGATTAGCCTCCTGCCCTTTGTCAAATTTTAAGCATCAACACGATTATGTGAACACGCTCTTATAAAATTTCTAGATTAATACGCTTTTTATGATTTGCCCCAGCTGCATAAACAACTGAGCGAATCGCTTTCGCAATTCGTCCTTGCTTGCCAATAACTTTTCCCATATCTGATGCATGGACTGACAGTTGTAAAGTCAAGGACTGCTCGTGCTCAACTTCTGTAACACGAACGTCATCGGGATGATCAACAAGAGCCTTGGCAATTGTTTCAACTAACTCTTTCATTATTTATCATACCCCTTACGAAATACTAATAGTTTATAAAAAACTAGGCTTTACCATTTGCATGAATAAAGCCTTGTCTTTTTTATAGGTTAAATAATGTTGAAATTATTTACCGTTTTTAGCATTGTGTAACTTTTCCATTAAACCAGCGTTTGAGAAAAGGTTACGAACTGTGTCCGAAGGTTTAGCACCATCAAGCATCCATTTTAAAGCTTTTTCCTCGTTGACTTTGAAATCAACTGGATTAACTAGTGGATTGTATGTGCCGATTTCCTCGATAAAGCGACCATCACGTGGTGCTCTAGAGTTAGCTACAACTACTCTGTAAAATGGGGCTTTATTTGAACCCATACGTTTTAAACGAATTTTAACTGCCATGTATATTCACCTCCAAAATTAATTCACACAATAAGGTATATTATCATAAAACTAACTAGTTGAAAACTAGTAAAGTAAAAAAACTTTACAAAAGGTAAACATTACATTTACCACAGAATCAAATTACATAAATGGGAACTTAAATTTACCTTTTTTCTTCCCTTTTGCAGTCATATTTGACATTTGTTTCATCATTTTTTTCATTTCATCAAACTGCTTAAGAAGGCGGTTTACTTCCTGAATGGTTGTCCCACTACCTTTGGCAATTCGTTTCTTTCGACTTGCATTTAAGATGGACGGATCTTCTTTTTCCTTTTTGGTCATAGAACGAACTATAGCCTCTATATGACCAATTTGCTTTTCGTCAACTTGGACATTTTTTAGGCCCTTCATCTTACCAGCACCAGGCATCATACCTAATAATTCATCTAGCGGCCCCATGTTACGAACTTGTGCTAGCTGATCTAGAAAATCATCAAAGGTAATATCAGCTGTCCGCATCTTCTTTTCAAGTTCACGAGCTTTTTCTTCATCAAAATTAGATTGTGCCTTCTCAATAAGAGTAAGAACATCACCCATTCCAAGAATTCTAGAAGCCATCCGATCAGGGTGAAACGGCTCTAACGCATCTAACTTTTCTCCCATACCTGCAAACTTAATTGGGGTATTAGTTACCGCCTTAACAGACAATGCAGCACCACCACGTGTATCACCATCTAGTTTAGTAAGAACTACTCCAGTTAGTTCAAGTTGCTCGTTAAAGCTTTCGGCTACGTTAACCGCATCTTGCCCTGTCATTGCGTCGACGACTAGTAAAATTTCGTCAGGATTAACAGCCTCTTTGATTTGTTGAAGCTCACCCATCAATGATTCATCTATATGCAATCGTCCAGCTGTATCAATGAGAACATAATCGAGATGTTCTTCTTTCGCCTTCGCGACGGCTTGCTTGGCTATTTCAACAGGGCTTACTTGGTCACCAAGCGAGAAAACAGGCATATTTAGTTGTTGACCTAATGTTTCTAGCTGCTTAATTGCCGCTGGTCGATAAATATCTCCAGCAACTAACAATGGCTTACGATTGTGACTTTTTCTTAAATGGTTTGCAAGTTTTCCGGTAGTTGTTGTTTTACCAGCACCCTGCAATCCAACCATCATTACAATTGTCGGTGGTTTTTTGGCCACAGCAATCTTACTTTGTTCGCCACCCATTAATTTCGTAAGTTCTTCGTTAACCACTTTAATAACTTGTTGACCGGGCGTAAGGCTTTTTAATACTTCCTGCCCAATAGCTCGTTCTTTTACATTTGCTATAAACTCTTTTACAACTTTGAAGTTAACGTCTGCTTCTAGTAAAGCTAGTCGAACTTCACGCATCATAGCCGTTACATCTGCTTCAGAAACCTTTCCTTTTCCTTTAATTTTATTTAAAGTACTTTGTAAGCGTTCTGCTAAGCCTTCAAATGCCATGTTTGTCGCCTCCTAGTCTAACCTCTCAAGAGAATCGACGATTTCTAATATAAGTTCTGCAGTTGCGTCTTTCTCTATCGCCGTTTTTAAGTTTTTGATTAGATTTGCACGCTCTTCAAATTTAGAAAAAAGGCTAAGCTTTTCTTCATATTCTTCAAGCATATTTTCAGTTCTTTTAATATTATCATAAACGGCTTGACGACTAACTTCAAATTCTTCAGCAATTTCACCTAAGGACCAATCATCAAGGTAGTACAACTGCATGTACTGCCTTTGCTTCGTTGTTAGCAAGCTTTGATAGAAATCATAAAGATAATTCATTCGCAGCGTTTTTTCTAACACGTAAAATCCTCCTTGTTAAGTGAAATCCCTTTACGAGTATTTATAATACACGAACCGAAAATTAGTGTCAAGTTTTTTTCTTAACAGCACTAAAAAAACCAATTTTGAATGTTGAATTGTGAATTATGAATTTGATAGGGCCCTTTTCTTCGAAGCACTACCCAAACCAATTCACAATTCAAAATTCATAATTCACAATTACTCTTCCTCCGCCTTCTCCAACACTTCTGAAAACAGTCCATATACAAATTGTTCTGCATCGAATTCTTGGAGATCGTCTACTTTTTCACCTAGGCCTACGAACTTAACAGGAATATCTAACTCATGTCGAATTGCTAAGACAATTCCTCCCTTGGCCGTTCCATCAAGTTTGGTAAGAACAATACCAGTAACATCTGTTGCCTTACCAAATGTCTTTGCCTGTGACATGGCATTTTGTCCAGTTGTAGCATCTAGAACAAGTAAAACTTCATGAGGGGCTCCTGGGACTTCACGTTCAATGACACGTTTTACTTTTTCTAGCTCATTCATTAAGTTTACTTTGTTTTGTAGGCGACCTGCTGTATCACAAATAAGTACATCTACACCACGGGACTTTGCCGCTTGAACCGCATCGTACATTACTGCTGCCGGGTCCGACCCAGACTGTTGTTTGATCACATCAACACCAACACGTTCTCCCCAAACCTCTAGTTGTTCAATTGCTCCAGCGCGGAAGGTATCACCAGCTGCCAGAAGAACAGATTTGCCCTCTTGCTTTAATCTATTGGCTAACTTTCCAATTGACGTTGTTTTACCAACACCATTAACCCCCACCACCAAGATCACTGTCATGCCAGTTGTTTGGATATTTAGCTTTGTTTCTGAGTCGTCCTTTTGCAAGAGTTCAGCTAATTTTTCTGAGATGACAGGTTGAAGTTGCTCAGAGTCTTTAATATTCCTTGTTCGAGCTACGTCCTTTAGCTCATCAATAAGCTCCATTACGGTTGTTACACCGACATCAGCACTTATTAGTAACTCTTCTAATTCTTCGAAAAATTCTTCATCAACTTTGCGATAATTTTTCACCAGATCATTCATCTTTCCGACAAAGGAATCTCTTGTTTTAGATAACCCGTCTTTGAACTTTTCTGTCACTGATTCAGTTTGTTGTGTTATTTTTTCTTTTAATTTTTTAAAGAAACTCATGCTATTTCCTCCTTATTTTTGATTGAAGTTAGAAATCAAACTTTAATTTGCAATTAATTGAGGTGTTTCTTCCAGACGGACTGAAACTAATTTTGAAACTCCTGATTCTTGCATCGTGACACCATAAAGCACATCTGCTTCTTCCATTGTTCCTTTGCGATGTGTTACAACAATAAACTGGGTGTCTTTACTAAAGTCCTTTAAGAAGCTCGCAAATCTACTAACATTTGCTTCATCAAGAGCTGCCTCTACTTCATCTAGAACACAAAACGGCACTGGTCTTACCTTTAATATCGCAAAAAGTAAGGCAATCGCTGTAAGAGCTCGCTCTCCACCCGATAATAAGGCCAAATGTTGAAGATTTTTCCCTGGTGGTTGCGCAAGGATTTCTACTCCAGTCGTCAGTATATTTTCTGGGTTACTTAGAACCAAATCTGCTTTTCCGCCACCAAAAAGCTGTTGAAACACTACTTGGAAATGAGATTTTATTTGCAGGAAGGTTGTTTCAAAACGCATCGACATTTCTTCATCCATCTCCCCAATTACACGGTAGAGTGTCTCCTTAGCCTCCTGAAGGTCTTCTTTTTGTTCTGTCAAAAATAAGAAACGTTCAGAAACTCGGTCATATTCCTCGATAGCCCCTAAATTAACAGTACCTAAGTCATCAATGGCAAGCTTAATAAGCTTTACTTTTGTCTTTGCTGTGCTTGCGTCATATAAAAGCGGATACTTCGTTTTAGCCATTTCAAAGCTAATTTCGTAGTCACTAGAAAGCTTTTGAAGTCGATTTTCTAGCTCTACATCTAATCGGTTTACTTTAACTTCTTCTGTGTGTAGATAATCTGAAATTTGTTTTTGATTGCGTTTATGCTCTCTTAACTCTTTCTCTAAGTCATCGTGAATCGATTGAACAGATAGTCTTTCTTTGCGGCGTTCCTGAATTAGATGTAACGTTCTTTCTTTTTCATGACGCTTTGTTTTAATAACTTCTTCTAAGGAATCCTCACCCGTCGAATTATCACTCATTTCTCGCTCAAGTAACCAGTATTCCTCTTCTGTTTCATCCAATTCTGTAACAACGTGATCCATTTCTATACTAAGAGTCTCCACACGCTCTTTTTGATTACGATATTGTTCTTCTTCTGTCGCTACTCTTACTTTTAATTCTGTAATACATTCGACTAAAGAAGCTTTAGAGGTTTGTTGCATATTTTTCTTTTCCGTCAACGACTGAACTTTGTTATCTAGTTCTTCCTTCAAGGCCGTCGTTTCAGTAAGTTGCTCACTTAATTTTACTAACTTTAACTCTAGCTCTTGTACTTCTGTTTGAAAAGACGATTTTTCACGATCATACAAAAATAATCGTTCGTTCAAGTTTTTCCCTTCAATCTCAGACTCACGTAGATTTCCTTTTAATTCCTGCTCTTCACTTCTATAAAGCTCACCCTGTTTACGTAATTCCTGTATGAGGGCTTCTTTATTATGTTGTTCTTCTTTTAAACTTTTTACTTTTATTTCCATTAACTTGGTCTGTTCTTCTGCATTTGCTAGTTTTGTAACCAATTCCTCTAACTCTCGCTGTCTTCCTAGTAATGCAGTGCCTTTTTGTTTAACACTGCCTCCACTCATTGAGCCGCCTGGGTTAACAACATCGCCCTCTAAAGTAACAATACGGTACTTATATTGTAAAACTTTAGCGATTGTATTTGCGCCTTCAAGGTCCCTTGCAATAACAACATGACCTAATAGGTTGGAAATGACGGATTTATATTGGTCACTGAACTCGATTAAATCCGCAGCAATCCCTACATAAGCTGGGTGAGATCGCAACTTTTCCTTTTCAAACGCAGAAAATTCTCTTCCCTTAATGACTGATAACGGTAAAAATGTCGCTCTTCCAAGCTTACGCATTTTTAAAAATTGAATCGCTTGTCTACCATTTTCCTCAGTACCAACAACGATATGCTGCATGGCACCACCTAAAGCCGTTTCTATTGCCAATTCAATATTTTTAGGAACAATAATTAATTCGGCAATAGCCCCTTCAATTCCCTTTAATAATGTATCTCTTGCTTTTAAAACTTCCTTTACACCTTGAAAAAAGCCTGCAAAGTCCGCTTGCATTTCCTCAAGGACATCTTTACGAGATCTAATTTGCTGGACATGACCAAATGCTTGATATAGCTGCGTTTCTTTCTTTTGGTAATCTCCTATTAATTTCTCTAACTGTTGGTTTTCATCACGAAATAGGTGAAGGTGTGCTTCTAATTGTTTTTGCTTTTTTAAAAGTTCTTCCCGTAAACTAGCTTCTTTAGTCAGTAGTGCTTCTCTTTGAACTAACAACCCCTCATTATTATTGTCCAATTGGTCACTTTTGAGGGTTCTCTGTCTTAATTGCTCTTCTAAGTATCGAACTTCATTACGAATGGAAGCTTGTTCATTCAATACTTCAATGTAATCTGATTTTACTTTTTCTAATTCTGTTTCGATATCTTCTTCTAATGAAAGTAATAACTTTGTTTCTTTGGCTAAATGCTCTTTAGATGTAGTCAGTTTCTCTTTAAATAGAGCTTTTTTTTCAAGCTCGCCCTTTAAACTATCCTCAAACTGATTTTTTCTTTCTTTTAATGTCTCAACTTTTTTTAGAAGACTTTCTTTCGTTTGATGATAGTTTTTCTTTCTTTCCTTTAATACTTCTTTTTGACCTTCTTTTTTCTCTAGTTGCTCACTAGTGGTAAGCAAAATTTCTTGTAAGTCATTTATTGACTCATCAAGAGCTTGCATGCTTGCACGGTAATCCTCAATTTTCACTTCTTCAACTTTGATTTGTGTCGATAACTGTAGTTGCTCTTCAGCTAGTTGTTGAACCTTTTTTTTCTGTTTATCCCAGCTTGTATGTAACTCTTCAATTTCATAGACTAACAAACCGACTTCAACTTTTTCTAGCTCTTCTTTCTTTTCAAGATAATCCTTCGCAACAGAAGCTTGTACTTTCAAGGGTTCTACTTGATTTTCTAACTCATGTAGAATATCTTCTACACGGTACAAATTTTCTTGCGTTTCGGCTAGTTTTCTTTCGGCTTTTAGTTTTCTAGTTTTATACTTAAGTACACCAGCCGCTTCCTCAAAGATGACACGACGTTCTTCTGACTTACTACTTAAGATTTCTTCAATTTTCCCTTGACCAATAATTGAATACGCTTCTCTGCCTAAGCCTGAATCCATGAAAAGTTCATGAATGTCTTTAAGTCGACAACTTTGCTTGTTAATATAGTATTCACTCTCACCAGAGCGATACACCCGTCGTGTTACACTAATCTCGCTATAATCAATGGCTAGATGGTGATCTTCATTATCTAATGTTAAGGTCAACTCTGCAAAGTTCAACGGTTTTCTCGTATCACTTCCTGCAAAGATGATATCTTCCATTTTTGCCCCACGCAGGGATTTTGCCGACTGCTCACCTAATACCCAGCGAATTCCATCTGAAATATTACTTTTCCCACTCCCATTTGGCCCAACAACAGCCGTTACCCCTTGAACAAAATCGATAGATGTTCGTTCTGCAAAGGATTTAAAGCCTACTATATCTAATCTTTTGAGGAACATATTTCTCTCCACCCCATTAACGATACAAAATCTATTATTAAGTAACTCATTAACCATTTATATAGTTCTAATTTTTATCCTGTAGTAAGTTAATTCTTATATTTAACCTAACTATTTTACCACATAATCATTTTCTTGTTACGTTCTTTTATGGTTGGTGATAATATTTTTTGTGAAAAAGAAAACATTAATGGTACAATAACATTATTAAAGTTCGTGAGAGGATGAATGTTTTGAACCTAAAAGAGACTAGCCGTGAAAATATTGAATTCATGATTACAAACATTAAAGAAAAACTTCAAGTGGTAAATAGTGGTGCAATGAGGGCTGAAAGCTTTGATACAGACAACTATGAGGATTTAGTAGAATTCTATGAAATGATCATGAATAAAAAATCTTTTAGTGTAAGCGAAATTGATGCAATTGTATCCGAACTAGGTCGTTTACGTAAAAAATAAAGCAAAAAAAAGATTTCCTTTATCAAAAAGGAAATCTTTTTGCTTTATTTATCCATCAACTTCTCTAATGCTTTCTGTGCAGCTTGCTGTTCTGCTTCTTTCTTGGATCTACCAATCCCTAATCCAAGCTTATCGTTATTCAAGATAACCTCTGACACGAATTCTCTTGCATGAGCTGGTCCACGTTCTTGCACTATATGATATTGAATAGAACCTAAGCCATCTCTTTGAATAAATTCTTGTAGTTGGCTCTTGAAATCCATCATATGTGAAAACGCACCTTCGTCAATCTTCGGATAGATTGTTTGATTTAGAAAATGGTATACAGATTCTAATCCTTGGTCTAAATATAAAGCACCTACAAATGACTCAAAAATATCCGCAAGTAAAGCAGGACGTTCTCTCCCTCCGGTCATTTCCTCACCTTTACCAAGAAGAACAATATCACCAAAGCCTAAATCAGTAGCAAATTTTGCAAGAGATGGCTCACAAACTATAGCCGCTCGTAATTTTGTCATTTCGCCTTCACTCATCGTTTCGTATTTCTTATACAAGTACTGTGAAACGGCTAATTCTAGCACTGCATCGCCTAAAAATTCTAATCTTTCATTATCATCAAACGGTCGAATACGGTGCTCATTCACATAAGAGGAATGTGTAAATGCTTGGATAATTAATTTGTCATTTCTAAACTGAATTTGTAAGCTGTTGAGTAATTTTTCAAATTTTACCCTTTGGGCAGGGGTTAATTGAATACGTTTTTCTGTTCGTTTAGACGTGCGTCTACGGACTTTCCTTGAAGATTGGTGCATGTTAACCTCCAAAACCTTTCAATGCGTAAATAGCTAAGTGCTAATTAAAGGTTGAACTTGGCTTTATACGCGATCTTAGTCAAATAATTATCTGCTAATTGCTTTTTGGACCGTAGCCAAGCTACTGCTTGGCTCTCTACGAACATACGAAAAGTTTCGAAAAACCGGTCCAAAAAGCAATATAGTTCATTACAGCCATTAAAAACATAGGAAGATGATTTAAAGTTAGGATTTCCATTAAACCTACTTTAAATCATCTTCTAACTAACCTACTGATGGCTGTTTATGTAGTCAACAACATTTTGTACAGTAGAAATTTTTTCTGCATCTTCATCAGAAATTTCTAAGTCGAACTCATCTTCAAGTTCCATCACTAACTCTACTACATCTAGTGAATCAGCTCCTAAATCCTCTTTAAAAGTTGCTTCTAGCTTTACTTCACTTTCTTCAACTCCAAGACGATCTACAATAATTTTAGTTATACGTGATAATACGTCTGCCATGGGGTCACCTCCTCTCAAGAATAAAAATGATAGTATTAACCATATAGTACAAATATTACTATGTACATATTATAGGACAAATTAGCTCAATTAACAATTTAATCTTAAACAGAATACTGTACCTCAGCCAGTAATATCTACAGCTTACATTGCCATTCCGCCATCAACGTGTAGGGTTTGCCCAGTCATGTAATTTGCATCTTCACTTACAAGAAACCTAACAACTGATGCAATATCTTCTGCTTTCCCTAGTTTTGCTAGTGGTATTTGCTTAAGTAGTTCCTGCTTAATCTCCTCTGGCAACTCGTCAGTCATATCAGTTTCAATAAATCCTGGAGCTACGGCATTTACAGTAATATTTCGATTAGCTAATTCACGAGCAAGTGTTTTGGTTAAGCCAATCACTCCTGCTTTAGCAGCAACATAATTTGCTTGTCCTGCATTACCCAATACACCTACAACTGATGAAATGTTAATAATTCTGCCAAACCGTTGTTTCATCATTTGCCTTGTAACAGCTTTCGAACAATTGAATACACCTTTTAGGTTCGTATTAATAACTGCATCCCAATCTTCTTCTTTCATTCTAATAATTAACCCATCTCGTGTTATTCCAGCATTGTTCACTAGAATATCCAATGAGCCAAATGCTTCAATTGTTTGCTTTACCATGGCAGTAACCTCATCTGAGTTTGCCACATCTGCCTTTATGGCAATTGCTTGGACGCCAAACGATTGCACTTCAGCTACTACTTCTTCAGCCTTTTGAGCATTCCCAGCAAAGTTTACTGCAACATTTACTCCATGTCTAGCCAATTCTATTGCTATCGCTCTTCCAATACCCCTTGATGCTCCAGTAACAAGCGCGGCTTTACCTTTTAACATGTGCTAGACCCCCTTTATGCTAGTTATTGTTTTGTCCATTGTTTCTCTATCACTGACTGCGTAAACGTTAACTTTACGGTCAACTTTTTTTACTAAACCTGAGAGAACATTCCCAGGACCAATTTCAATAAATGTATCTACACCCGCATTTAGTAGGTTTACAATTGTATCCTCCCAAAGTACTGGGGAGAAAACCTGTTCAATCAAGTTTTGTTTTATAGTTTCGCCACTGGTTACTGGAGTGGCAGTTACATTAGCAATTACAGGCACTTTTGCATCGTTAATCTCAATGGAGTTTAATACATCAGCAAGCTTTTCAGCTGCTGGCTTCATAAGAGAAGAGTGAAATGGACCACTTACCTGTAATGGAATTATTCTTCTGGCGCCTTTTTCTTTTGCGATGTTTGATGCCAAAGATACACCTTCTTTGGACCCAGAAATAACAATTTGTCCAGGGCAGTTAAGGTTTGCTAACTCCACTGGATTTCCTGAATTAGAAACTTCTTCTGTGATTTCTTTTAATAGAACTCTATCCATTCCTAGTATCGCTGCCATAGCACCGAGCCCCGCTGGTACAGCTTCTTCCATGAAGGTACCACGCTGTCGAACCGCATAAACGGCATCTTCAAAAGAAATAGAGTCAGAAGCGACCAAGGCACTATATTCCCCTAAGCTATGTCCTGCTACGAAGTCGGCATGAATTCCAGCATGTTTGAACGCCTCTAGAATAGCAACACTCGTTGTTAATAACGCTGGTTGCGTATTAACAGTTAGCGTTAATTCTTCTTCAGGACCTTCAAAAATGATTTTTGAAAGGTTTGTATCAAGACGATTATCTGCCTTTTTAAAAATAGCAGCAACCGCTTCGTTTGTATCAGCTAACGTCTTGCCCATACCAACTGTTTGAGATCCTTGTCCTGGAAATAAAAAAGCAATTTTACCCATTTATTCTCGTCCCCCTATTACAAATCTCTTTTTGTAACCTCGGTTTTTATTGTCTCGACAACTTTTTCTTCGAGCATTAGCCTTGTTTGTCTAATTGAGTTTAGGATTGCTGTTTCGTTAGACGAACCATGGGCTTTAATTACCGGTGCCTGCAAACCAAATAATCCCGCTCCACCATACTCTGTATAGTCCATTTTGTTTTTAATCTTTTTGAAGCTAGGTTTTAAAGCCCCAGCTGCTAATTTATTAAAGAAAGTACTGGTTAATTCTTTTTTCAAAAGTGAAAAGAGAGAAAGCGCAGTGCCCTCAACTGTTTTCAAGACAACATTCCCTGTAAATCCATCACAAACAACGACATCAGCAACACCCTCTAACAAATCTCGTGCTTCGACGTTCCCGATAAAATTAATTGGGGCCTCTTTTAACAAAGCAAATGCTTGTTTCGTTAACTCTGTTCCTTTGTCATCCTCAGTCCCGACATTTAAAAGTCCTACTTTAGGACTTTCGATGTTACGGACCTTTTGCATATAGATACTACCCATCATGCCATACTGTAATAAATGTTCGGGTTTTGCATCCATGTTGGCTCCAGCATCAATGAGGAGAAAACCGTCACCAGTAAAGGTTGGTAACATTGGGGCAAGTGCAGGCCTTTCAATCCCTTTTATCCTTCCAACAATTAACACCCCACCGGTCATTAGTGCACCTGTATTACCTGCAGAAATACAAGCGTCAGCACGACCTTCCTTGACTTCTTTAATTGCTAATACCATCGAGGCATTTTTTTTGCGGCGAACAGCTGCTACTGGTGAATCAGTAGACTCAATTTTTTCCTCAGTATGTATAATTGATATTCTAGTATCATCAGTTAGAAACTCTTTAATCGAGGCTTCATTACCTACAAGAACAATCTGAATATCATCATATTGCTTAATAGCAGCCATTGCACCTTTAACGACTTCTTTCGGGGCATTGTCCCCTCCCATTGCATCAATTGCGATCCTCATGTTCACCCTTCTCTCCTTCCAATACCTTATCAGATCGGTACATGTGGAATTCACCAGAAAAAACTAATTCTTGTTCAACATAACTGTTCACTTCTACAATCGTCCGTTCTTTTTCATGCTTTACTACTTTTGCTTTTGCAACCACTCGCTCACCTTCAGAAACTCTTCTTGTAAAGCGAACATTCGCTTTAGCGGTTAGTGCCAATTCATCATCAATAATGGCAACTGCAAGTGAATTAGCTTGGGCGAACAAGTGATGTCCCCTTGCTATTCTTGTTCTGGAAAAGACATGCTCTTGCCCAATATCTAAAAGAGAAATTGCTCTTTGGTCTAAGTGTAAATCTATAATTTCACCTATTACTTCCTCTAACGGCAATGCCTTTACCGTATCAAATTGCTTTTCAGCCACATGTTTAATTCTCTCTCTCAGTTCAGGTATTGACAGTTCTAATCGGTCTAACCGTATCGTCTGCACACTTACATGAAAGAATTCAGCTAGCGCATCATCAGTTACAAAAGGATTTTCGTTTATTTTTTGTTTTAAAAATTGTTGCCGTTCTTTCTTCGAACGTCTCATAATTTCTCTACACCTTCCAAGCTTCTATGACTAGGTACTAAAAGTAGTATATAAAAAATACTCGTAGATTTCAATAATAAAATCTACGCTAGTCCATTTTCTCTCCTGCTAATACTCCTTCTTCCTCTAAAAACATGACTAATGACTTGTATTCTGGGCTTGTCCAAAAGTATTCTGAAGTTACTAGTTCAACAGCATCGTTTCTAGCTACCTCGAGAGCACGGAAATCGTGAATCATATCAGCAACTTTAAATTGAGGTAAGCCACTTTGTTTTGAACCAAAAAAGTCTCCTGGCCCTCTCAATTCAAGATCTCTTTGCGACAGTTCAAAGCCATCATTTGTTTCAGTCATAATTTTCATTCGTTCCTTGCCAACATCAGATTTAGGGTCAGCTAATAATATACAATAAGACTGAGCATCCCCTCTACCCACTCTACCTCTTAACTGATGTAACTGCGATAACCCAAAACGTTCTGCATCATAGATCACCATAATAGTAGCATTCGGAACATTTACACCTACTTCAACTACAGTAGTAGACACAAGGATTTGCACTTCATTTGCACTAAACTGCTTCATAACGGCTTCTTTTTCAGATGGGTGAAGTCTTCCATGCATAAGACCAACTTGATAAGTTGTGAAAAATTGTTGGAGTTGAGTATGGACGTCTATTGCATTTTGAACATCTAGCTTTTCCGATTCCTCAATTAGTGGACAAATGACATAGGCTTGGCGTCCTTTTTTTAATTCTTTCTCTACAAACCCCAACACCCTTTGGAGCATATGGTGCTGCGCCCAATACGTTTCAATCGGTTTTCGACCGGCTGGCATTTCATCGATAGTAGAAACATCCATATCGCCAAAAATTGAGATAGCTAGTGTCCGTGGGATCGGTGTTGCCGTCATAAAAAGAACATCAGGATTTTGTCCTTTATTCCTTAGTGTCCTTCTTTGCTCAACTCCAAAGCGATGCTGTTCATCAGTAATCACAAGTCCTAAGTGCTCGAAGACCACTTCATCCTGAATTAATGCATGTGTGCCAATTAGCACGTTTACCTGACCTGATTGCAAACGAGCAAGAATATCCTTACGCTTCTTCCCTTTAATCGATCCTGTTAACAGCTCTACAGTGACGTTCATCGGCTCTAACAACCCTTTTAAAGAATGGTAATGTTGTTCAGCTAAAATTTCCGTAGGAACCATTAAAGCACCCTGAAATGAAGCGGTTACAGCAGCATAAAGACAAATAGCTGCTACTACAGTCTTACCTGAACCTACATCACCTTGTAGTAGGCGATTCATTCGATACGGAGACTCCATATCTCTAAGAATTTCTTTAACCACTCGTTGTTGTGCAATTGTTAATGGAAAAGGTAAGTTACTAATAAAGAGTTCGACATCATCCTTTTGAATTCTAATCGCTGTACCACCACTATTTTCTCGATGAAACTTCCTTAATGCCTGCATCTTAAGTTGAAAAAGTAAAAATTCTTCATAGACCATTCTTCTTCGAGCATGTTTCGCATCTTCAAAGCTTTTAGGATAATGAAGCTTATAGATGGCAAGTTTTCTCTCTATCAATTTATAACTAGTAAGAAATCTTTCCGGGAGTATTTCCGTTATTATCTGTCCATATTGTTCCATCGCACTAGAAATCATCTTTTTTAACCCTTTGACCGTAATGTTTCCACCGACAGAATAAACAGGATCATACCCCTGGCTGTCTAATACTCCAAATTTACACTCACTTACCGTTATTGTAAGGCGATGTTGGTCCCACTTCCCTGTTAGAGTAACGGTTTCCCCAACTACTAGCTTAGGTTTTAAGTAATGTTGGTTAAAAAAAACGGCAGTTAATAGGATGTTACCTACAAGTATTCGAACTGATAGCTTTGATTTCTTTTTACCAAAGAAACGAACCGTACTCTCACTTTGTACAGTTCCAATAAGGGTTGCTCTATCCTCATGCTTTAACTCCTGGATCTCTTTTGGACGATAATCCTCGTACCTAAACGGAAAGTATTCAATCAGATCTTTTACTGTATAGATTCCCAATGCTTCTAAATCTTTCGCCTTTTCATTTCCTATTCCTTTTACGAGTGTCGTTGAGTTATTTAACATAGTTATTTTTGTTGGCTACTAAATCCAAAAATCTTTGCTTCTAGTGCTCTACCTGTTGGAGTAGCCGCTAAACCTCCTCCAGCAGTTTCTTTAAGGTCTCTATGCATTGTTTGACCTATTTTATACATCGCATCAATTACCTCATCACAAGGAATACGACTTTCAATTCCTGCTAAAGCCATATCTGCAGCAATAATTGCATTTGAAGCACCCATAGCATTTCTTTTCACACATGGAACTTCAACAAGGCCCGCAACTGGATCACAAACTAAACCTAACATATTTTTTAAAGCAATCGCCATAGCATGAGCACTTTGCTTTGGACTACCACCCATTAACTCAACAATAGCTGCAGCAGCCATTCCAGTGGCTGATCCTACCTCGGCTTGACACCCTCCAGCTGCTCCCGAAATCGAGGCATTATTCGCTACTACTAGGCCAAACGCTCCACTAGTAAATAAATAACGTACCATTTGCTCACGTGTTGGATTAACCTTATGCTTAAGTGCAAAAAGAGTCCCAGGAACTACACCTGCCGAACCTGCAGTTGGTGTTGCACAAATCGTACCCATGGCAGCATTCACTTCATTGGTAGCAATAGCTTTGCTTACAGCATCTAGGTGAAATTCACCAGCAAGAGATTTTCCACTTTTTATATAATTTTGCAAAAGCACCGCATCTCCACCAGTTAAACCTGTAACTGATCTTACCCCTTTAATTCCTCTTTCGATAGCTTCTTCCATTACAATGAGGTTTCGGTCCATTTGAGTAAAAATATCTTCAAAACTTCTTTCTGTTACTTCCATTTCTTGTCTAATCATTATGTCAGAGATTTTAATGTTTTCTTTCTCTGCTATTTCAACAAGCTCTGCCACGTTACGAAACATATACAAAACCTCTCTTTTTCAGTTAAATTTATTTTTACTTTACTAAACTAAATTACTTCTTTAGTACTAATCGTGAATTTTTGTTACTTTCGTAATGTTCGGAAGGGACGCTACCTCATCTAATAGACGTTGATCGACATTCTGATCTACTTCAATAACCATCAATGCTTCTTTCCCTTTTTCCTTCCTAGATACTTCCATATGTCCAATATTAATTTCGTACTTTGCTAAGACATTCGAAACAGCCGCAATAACCCCAAAACGATCATCGTGAACAACCAATATTGCAGGATGATTTCCAGAAAGCCTTAGTTGGAAACTATTTAACTCTACCACTTCTATTTTTCCACCGCCGATAGAAATTCCTACTAACTCTATAGCGTCATGTTCATCTGTACCAAGTCTGATTTTTGCCGTATTAGGATGATCTGTTACGGCATCTTCCGCTACCATTTTAATTTCTATGCCTAAGTCTTTTGCAATCTGTAATGAACTTTTGATTCGTTGATCAAACGTATCAAAGTCTAACAAGCCACCGACAATCGCAACATCAGTACCATGGCCTCTATACGTCTGTGCGAATGAACCATAAAAAAAGATTTCAGCCCATTTAGGTTCTTTCCCCAGTAAAGTTCTCGCTACACGACCAATCCTTGCAGCACCTGCAGTATGTGAACTAGAGGGACCTATCATGATCGGACCGATAATATCAAACACTGTTCTATATTTCATCGTATACCCCCGCCATCTTTTTTGACTTTATTCTGATAAAGGTTTTTATTACTAACATTTCTATAGTTATTTCTATTATAATCGATATTCAAAGATTTGTTATCAAAAATATATAATAATATATTAGTATAATAACCCAAAAAAAGATGCTGTTCTGTCGAAGGAACAGCATCTTACTTATTTACTTAGCAATGGTAACTGAGATCGCAATTGTACCCGGACCAACATGAGCACCAATCACTGGTCCAATGTCAGTAATTACTTCAGAACTAACATGAAAACGTCCTTTAATCTCTGTCATAACTTCTGAAGCAAATTCATTTGCATTGGCATGAGAAATCCCTACATGAAGCTCATCTGTTCCATACTCTTTCTCAATAAACTCATATATCTTCGCTAACGCTTTTTTCTGACCTCTTACCTTATCAAAAGGAAAAACTTCTCCATCTTCGTTTAAGGATAGGATTGGTTTAATCTTTAACAATGATCCTAAGACCGCTGAGGCTTTACCAATTCGACCATTTTTTTGAAGGAATTCTAATGTGTCTACCATAAAGTAAACACGCGTCCTTTGTAATAAGACATCAAGCCTTGCTAAGCACTCTTCTTTCGTAGCACCAGCTTTCGCTAACTTAGCAATCTCAACCACTATAATTCCGATGGCATAGGACGCTCTCTTAGAGTCAACAACAGTAACATCAATTTCGTCTTTTATAATATCCCTAGCAATACTTGCTGACTGAAAAGTCCCACTTAATTTTGAAGAAAGGTGAATTGAAATGATATGAGTTTCTTCTTCTGAAGCAACTTCCTTGTAAACCTCTTCAAACTGGTACGGTGTTGGCTGAGAGGTTGAAGGTATAATTGAAGTTGATGCTAATTTTTTATAGAATTCATCCGCAGTGATTGTTATCCCATCTTCAAAAGTTTCTTCTCCAAACAATACTTTTAACGGAACAACAGTAATGTCTAGTTCATCTGCAAGTGTTTTGGGTAAATCAGCTGTACTATCAGTGACAATCTTCACTTTGGCCATAAGCATCCCCCTTACTTTTATTCAACTGAAAAAATGTAGGAATAAAGCGGTTGATTGCCTTCATAAACTTCAACCTCAATGTCCTCAAACTTTTCTTCAACAATAGCTACTAGCTTTTCAGCCTCTTCGTCTGTTGTATCTTCTCCTCGAATAATTGTTAGAATTTCTGAATTTTCGTCAATCATTATTTCTAACAATTGTTCCGTTACCGTTAGGCGGTCAGGTCCAGATGAAACAATTTTCTTTTCTGCAATGCCCATAAAATCATCTTTCTTTATTTCAATACCGTCTATACTTGTGTCGCGGACAGCGAAAGTTACTTGTCCTGTTTTAACAGCTGAAAGGGCGTCTTTCATATTTTCATGATTCTCTTGAAGTGTACCACTTGGATTAAAAGCTAGTAATGCTGTAAGCCCTTGTGGAACTGTTTTTGATGGAACTACAACAACTTCTTGATCAACGACTGAAGAAGCCTGCTCAGCTGCCATAATAATGTTACTGTTATTAGGTAAGATTATGATCTTCTTTGCATTTACTTCTGAAATGGCTTTTACAAAATCTTCGGTGCTTGGGTTCATTGTTTGCCCACCCTCAATGACAACACCAGCTCCTAAGCTTTTAAACATTTTGGCAATCCCTTCACCCATGGCAACTGTGATAATTCCAAATTCACTCATCGGCTTTGGTGGTGCTGGTTTTTGTTCATAGACAGCTTTCGTTTCCTCTAGAAGATGGGTATGTTGCTCACGCATATTCTCAATCTTAACATTCAGTAAGCTCCCAAATTTCTGGGCATGAGTTATGACGTCCCCAGGTTGTTCTGCATGAATATGTATTTTAAGTAAATCTTCATCAGAAACGACAAGAAGAGAATCACCATGTTTATCTAATAGATTGCGGAAATCTTGTTCGTTAAAAGGGTTTTTATCTAGCTTGTCTTGCTCAAACTTCACCATAACTTCCGTACAATAACCAAACTCAATGTCTTCTGTTGACATGTGACTTTGTGCATTATGGTGATGTTCCACTTTCACTAAGTCATCCATTGATGGGATTGCTTGAAGTTCTACTAGTTTTTCTCCTTTTAAAACTGCTAGAAAGCCTTCATAGATAATTACAAGGCCTTTCCCTCCAGAATCAACTACACCAACCTCTTTTAGTACCGGTAATAGATCAGGAGTTCTTTCTAATGAGGCCTTTGCTTCACTTAAAGTTGCTTCCATGATCGTAATAATATCATCTGAACGTTTCGCTGCATCCTGTGCTTTTCTGGCAGCATCTTTAGCAACAGTGAGGATTGTTCCTTCAACTGGTTTCATCACAGCTTTATAGGCCATGTCTACGCCTGCTGCAAAGGCATCAGCAAACTGTTTTCCATTTAAGGTAGCTTTACCTTCTACAGACTTAGAAAAGCCTCTAAAGAGCTGTGATAAAATTACTCCCGAGTTTCCTCTAGCTCCCATCAGCAAGCCTTTTGCGAACGCTCCAGCTAATTTTCCAACATGGTCTGGTGCTTGTTGCTTTACCTCTTTTACTCCAGAAGTAATTGATAAATTCATATTCGTTCCTGTGTCCCCATCTGGAACAGGGAAAACATTTAACGAATCCACTAACTTAACATTTTGCGTTAAATTGTTCGCTCCTACTATAAACATCTGGGCAAGTTTTTCGCCCTCTAAACTCTTAAGTGCCACTAATGTTCCTCCTTAACTTATATCTATAAGAGGACGTAAAGATTGGTGTGTTTCATTCTTTTTTGTCCTCTTTGAACAAACTTTATAGGTTTGTCACTTTAACCCCTTGTACAAAGATATTCACTGAGTCTACTGTTAAGCCTAACATTTGCTCTAATTGATATTTAACTTTTGTTTGGACGTTATGCGCTACTTCTGAGATTTTCGTACCATAGCTGACAATGATATACATATCAATATGGATTTCATCCTCTTCCTCACGAATAACAACGCCTCTAGTAAAGTTTTCCTTTCCTAGCAGTTCGTTTAGTCCATCTTTCAGCTGTTTTTGAGATGCCATTCCAACAATCCCATAGCAATCTATTGCAGCACCGCCTGCGATAACAGCAACAACTTCTTTAGAAACATCAATTACACCTAATTGTGTTTTCATCTTAATTGACATGATCGAATCCCCCTTTTAGAGTGTAGCTTCATGGCTAATCACATTTTACTATAATTACCCACATTTTAAAAGAAAACTGTTATTAAGATGGAGTATTTGTCATATACTCTATGTTTACGCTAACTTTCAGGTCTATTTTAAGGGTAACCTATAAGTACTTAAATCATTTACTTTAATGAGTATAACTTTTAGAAACCAACTGTCAAGTATCTTTCCTTGATAAATATTTTAAAACCTCTTGCAATCTTTTTTTTACTATGCTACTATTAGCAAGTATTTATAAGATGAATTTGAGTGTCATCTCATGGTTTACAAGGAGGTGCAATCATGGCACGTAAATGTGTAATTACTGGAAGACAAGCTCGTACAGGAAACAAACGCTCACACGCATTGAACAAAACAAAGCGTAAGTGGGGCGTCAACGTACAAAAAGTACGTATAATGGTAGATGGAAAGCCAAAACGTGTGTACGTTTCTGCTAGAGCTTTAAAATCAGGCAAAATTGAGCGCGTATAATTAGAAAAACGGCTAGAAGTCAATTCTATTGGCGAAAGCCTTCGTTTTTCATTTAAAATTTATAGTTTCCATAGCGCAAACAAAAAAGCACCCGATGGTGCTTTTTTGTTTAACCTTTTTTAAACGAATTCAAGATTACTCTTACAAATCCACCTAAAAATTTGGGTAGCTTAATCGTATAAAATTTCATTAAATTTCCCTCCTCGACATGGGATTGTCGCCTTCGGCCTGCAATGGAATAAAGTATGAAAAGTCCTCAGTTATTAATAAGTATATTCAGGTTTTTTGAAATAGTACCTATTTTTTAGTGAAAACCTAGGATTTATACTTTATTTACATTTCCTACATAACTAAAATTCTTTTTTTGAAAACCTATATAGTTTGTCTAATCAGAACTTTCTACCACCATTAATATGCCTGAGGAAAACGAATAAGTACCTTTATTTGAAATTAGTTCGTTGCTAATGCAAAGACTTGAGCCATGATTTAATGTCGCCTGATAAAGTGGATATCTAAAGCCTTGTAAGGTTAACTTTTCTACCTTTTCAAAGAGCGAAAGAAAAGAAACGTATTGATACTGACTTTTTTCAATTTTATAACATCCAGGACTTTTCAACGTAATTTTATTTTTTTTGTCAATCATATAGACAGTAACTCGTTTATCAATCCCCTGCTTCAATAATTGGATATTCAATAACTCGTGATCCAACCTACCTCCTGTTGCCCCATAAATCACAATAATGTCAGGTGACTCATCTATGGCATGTAAAAAAGCAATCTCAAGATCAGTTTTATCTTTCTCAGCAGGATACTGAATGTAGTTCTGTTTCGTTATTAACTTCTTACCATCTACAGAAACAGAATCAAAGTCCCCTAGGACAAAATCAGGAACAATCTGGTGATTGAGTAAATGTTCAAAGCCTTTGTCAACAGCTATCCAAATTTCATTTTCTTTCTTCTGTAGGCTTGGGAGACACTCTCTAGGTCCCCCAGCAACAATCTTTATTACTTTCATGCTATTTACCGTGTAAAAGTCTTGGTGCGGCATTGGAAAGTAAAATAAACACCACTGTCGAAAGTAAGAACACAGGTATCATATATGAAGCATTATAAATAATTGAATACAAAACGACATTCATATTCTCAGGTGCATAAATGCCAAACCAAACAACCCCTGAAATAAAATGAGTGATAAATCTTAGAAAAGAGGCTAAAAATACGCCTGCGATGATTGCTATCGTCCTTTTTGTTCGAGTAGTTAAATGCGTGATACTAAAAACCCCAGCAAATCCCACGACAGTATAAGCAATTGTATAATCTAAAAAAACTTGAACCGGATGAACAAAGTAACCGGTAAACATTTGAATCGCACCAACAATAAATCCGGTTAATAATCCCGCAGAAAGCCCCCTACGAAATGCCATAAGTAAAATTGGTATCATGGCTAAGGAAACAGAACCACCATACCCCCAAAATCCTTTAATCGAAATAAGATCTAAAACTAATGCTAACGCTGCCATCATTGCAATTTCAGTTAAATGTAAAACTGGTCGTTTCATTTACTTACACCTCTCTATTTCTTGTTAGTTACGGAAAAAAGATGACGATGAAATAAATTTCCTAAATAAGCAAATAACTCCAGCCTACTAGTAGGAACTCTCACTTCAAACGTCATCTTAATTATCTCATTTTAAAGACCTCTGATTTTTCTAATAGCATGAGCACGATCTGTTTCATTATAGATAGCAGATCCAGCTACTAATACATTCGCTCCTGCCTCAACACATAACTTCGCAGTTTCGATATTTACACCGCCATCTACTTCAATGTCTATTGATAATCCCTTTGATTTCGCCATTTCGCTTACTGCGTATATTTTTGGCAGCACCTGTTTTATAAATTTTTGTCCGCCAAAACCCGGGTTAACTGTCATTAGTAAAACCATATCAACATCATCAATAACATGTTGGATGGTATCAACAGGGGTAGCAGGGTTAAGAACGACACCTGCTTTTACTCCCTGTTCTTTAATTAAGTGAACTGTACGATGAAGATGTGTGCAAGCTTCCACATGAACAGTAATAATATCAGCACCAGCCTTTGCAAAATGCGGAATATAGTTATCTGGATTTTGGATCATTAAATGGACGTCTAAAGGTAATTTCGTAATTGGTCGGATTGCATCAACAATTAATGGGCCAATTGTAATATTAGGAACAAAATGTCCATCCATGACGTCTACATGAATATAATCAGCCCCTCCGTTTTCAACATCCTTTATTTCCTCTCCAAGTCTCGCAAAATCAGCAGATAGGATTGACGGCGCAATCTTAACCATGTTAGTACCTCCGTTTTTGTTGTTTTATCTCATCTAAAAAGCTTAAATAGTCTTCATAACGATACGCAGCTATTTCCCCAGCTTCAACATCTGCCCGTACCGCACATTTTGGTTCAGATGAATGAGTACAGCCTCGAAACTTGCATAGATGAGCTCTCTCTCTCATTTCCGGAAAGCAATCTGAAAGGTGTTCTGCTTCAATTTCTGTAAATTCTAACGAGCTAAACCCTGGTGTATCAGCAACTAAACCCGTTCCAATTGGAATTAACTCTACATGCCTCGTGGTATGTTTTCCTCTGCCTAAGTGAGAAGAAATTTCATTTGTTTCTAGTTGTAACTCAGGCTTTAATGAATTTAGCAACGAAGATTTTCCAACTCCTGATTGTCCAGCAAATACACTAGTCTTTCCATTTAACCATGGTCTAACTTCTTCTATTAATTCCTCCATATAAATTGAGGTTTTTAGTACGGTATACCCCAACTTTACGTAATCGGCAATAAACTCATTAATTTCCTCGCGATGCTCTGGTTTTAATAAATCAATTTTACTAACACAAATAATTGGTTCAATTTGGTTAGACTCAATGTGAACTAAAAATCGATTTAACAAAAGTGTGCTAAATTTTGGTTCCATTGCTGAAAAAACTAAGATTGCTTGCTCAACGTTTGCTATCGGCGGCCTTATTAACTCATTAAAGCGATCTTTCAGACCTAAAATGTAACCGTCTGTCTTGTTTTCCGCCTCAAATTGTACAATGTCACCTACTAGAGGGGTCAGCTTTCTTTTACGGAAATTTCCTCTAGCACGACATTGATATATTTCACCTTGACTCTCTACGTAATAAAATCCACTCAACGCTTTAATAATCTTTCCTTCAGGCATTGAATCCTCCTTAATAATTGCATCTATTCATGAATAGATGTAGAACTAATTTTCCTTTACATCATCGTAACGATAGATATCAGTATTACCATATTGTTCCCCTTCAATATAAAGTATAACTTCTGCATAATCACCAGGATTTATTGTAACAGGTATATCATAGATCTTTGTCTTTTGTATAAACTCTTCTATAAAGACTACGTGCTCCTTGTTTAAAGAGTCTCTATACGTAATTTTAATCGGATATCCAATATTTGCAAGTTGGTCTTCTGGTGAAACAGGAGCTTCTTTATTAACTATAGTTGAGATCGGTTCTGGTTCTGGTTGAGGTTCTGGGCCTTTTGAAAAAACAACTATTACTTCTGTACCTTTCTGAACCAACCGAAATCCTGGGGGACTTTGTTCAATGACTCGACCTTCAGGGACATGGTCTGAGAACTCATAATGTGATTTCATGATTAGACCATGTTTCGTAAGATAATCTCTTACCTCTTCACTTGGTAGTCCAGTTAAATTTTGTAAAGAAAACCATTTTGGAATACTATACGTTAGGGTTACAATTGTTTCCTCAGGAACAATTAGTTCATCAGGTAAAGGTGTTTGTCTAATCACTTTATCTTCCTCAATGTCTGATTCTTCAGTAGCCTCTTGAATATTCTCTTCTTTAAAACCTAATCTTATCAGCGTTTTTCGAGCTATCTCCTTATCTAACGATGTTACATCGACCATTTCTATTTTAGGCTTTCCTTCACTTACAAATACAGTGATTGTCGTATTTACTTTAACCGTCCGACCCGCTTCAGGGTTTGTGCTTATCACATGTCCTTCAGGAATTTCCCCATGATTTTGGTCTTCCCTTTCAACTAGTAACCCAAGTGTTGTTAACGTTTCAAATACTTCGTCATATTCCATCCCAATCAAATCCGCTGGAATTAGAACTTCGTCAACATGAAGAAGCTTTGGAATGATTGCAAACGCTGCTATCACGGATCCAACTAGTAAAAAGAAAGTAATGAACGTAATCATTACCCATTTTCGCTTTTTCTTTGGTTTATCTTCGTCACTCTGATTTGGCTTCTGTTCGTTTTGAGTTTTAATTTTTGTTTGTTCAAGATTATCATCTGCAAAAAGATCTTCTTTAATTATCGGAATCGCTTTTGTTACATCCTCGTTATCATCTGGTATGACAAACTTTTCTTCGTTTATTCGTCTAGGATCTAGAGCAGTATGCAAATCCTCCTCTAGTTCACGAACACTCGTATAACGATGAAATGGATCTTTTGCTGTTGCTTTTAATATTATAT